>JBAYZQ010000061.1:0-11775 GCA_041672385.1 Sphaerochaetaceae bacterium
CATAGCCTCAGCAAGAGGTGAGGATACGGATATTATTACCGGTTTAGAACTTGGAAGTGATGAATATTTAACAAAACCCTTCAGTCCACAGGTACTTTCAGCAAAAGTTAAAGCTATGATTAGGTACAGAAAAGTTTCTATTCCTGTAGATAAAGATAGCATTTTAACTTCTAAAGGATTAAAAATAGATAAAACCCATCATACCTGTCATACAAATGGAAATGAAATAAATTTTACAGCAACTGAATTCTCTCTTTTATCAATCCTAGTTTGGGAGGAAGGGAGAGTATTTACCAGAGAACAACTAATAAACAGTATTAAAGGTAATGATTATCCCGTAACTCAACGCTCAATTGATGTCCAAATTGCTAGTATAAGAAAAAAGCTTGGAGATTTTGGAAATTACCTTAAAACTATATGGTCTGTAGGGTATAAATATCAGGAAGAAGAATAATGAAATTTCGTAGTCAAATAATTAGTTTGAGTTTATTTTCCATGGTTCTAATAGCTTTTATAGTCTTGATGTTTAGCCGAAAGGCCTTTCAAGAAACTTTGTTAGAAGAAAAGTTAACTTCTCTTAATAGCCAATGTGATTATTTAGCAGAAACGGATTTAATTCATCATTTTGAAGAAATTGATCTCTATTCAAAAGAACATAAAGTTAGAGTTACTTTAATTGATAATCAAGGGAAGGTGTTTTATGACAGTGAAACAAATCCTGAGGATATGGACAATCATTATTACAGAAATGAAATAAAAAAGGCTAGAGAATTTGGCAAAGGTAGTGAAGTAAGATTTAGTAATACTTTAAAAATTGAAACAATCTATTTTGCTAAATACGTGGATAATGATTTTTTTGTAAGAGTTGCAACCCCTTTAAATTTAATCTCAGTTTGGGATAAAGCTTTTTCCAATAGAATAATTCCACTTATTTTACTAATTTTATTTGTTTTGATTCTTATAAATTTAGTAGTTATTTTCTATGTTTCAAGGCCTTTAAAGAAACTTGACGAAGCTTGTAAGGAATATCAAAATGGAAATTTAAAGTTTAAGACAAGTATTGAAACTCCAAAAGAATTCCATGATCTATCGTCCACAATGAATGAAATGGCTCGAACTTTGGATGAACAAGTTATAAAGATATCAAAAGACAGAAATTTATATTCTTTAATATTACGTTCCATGGCAGAGGGTATTTTGGTTTTGGATACTAATAAAAATGTATTAATGATGAACAAAAGTTCTAAAGAAATGCTAAATATTGAAGATTATTCTGAAATTAAAACTTTACAAATCTTTGGTGATGTTGAACTTGAATTGTTAATAGATCAAATTATTAAAGGGACTAAAGCCATTGGTAGTAAAGAAGTAATAAAATTAGGTCATCTTCACGGTGAAACAGCTTTGTTAATGGGCGAAGGTAAACAAAAAATTTATAATATTAATTTATCTCCAATTTATAATGAAACAACTAAAAAAATTAATGGACTTGTTATGACTGTTATTGATATTACAGAATTAAAAAGAGTGGAAAAAATTAAAAAGGACTTTGTAGCTAATGTTTCTCATGAATTAAAAACCCCGCTTACTAGTATTAACGGTTTTTCTGAAATTATAGTTAATTCTCCTTTGGATGATGTTTCAATTAAAAAATATTCTAAAATAATTAATAGAAATGCCAATCAGATGAAAGGAATAATTGACGATTTATTAGTTTTAGCCTCCCTTGAGGATAATAAAACCAAATTAGTTATGGTTTTTTCTAATATTGGATTGATTTTAGAGGAAAGCATCGAAAGCGTTGGATTTAAATCAAAAGAAAAGAACATAAAAATTGAAAATAATTATAAAGGAAACGAACAAATTTATTGCAACCCAAGTCTTTTAACTCAAGCTATTATTAATCTATTAAATAATGCAATAAATTATAGCGATGAAAATAAAACTATTATAATTAGTGTAAATAGTTCCCCAAAAATCTTGGAAATTTCAATTAAAGATCAAGGTTGGGGAATATCCTATTTAGATCAACAAAGAATTTTTGAAAGATTTTACAGAGTTGATAAAACTAGATCTAGAGATACTGGAGGAACAGGCTTAGGCCTTTCAATAGTAAAACATATCTGTATATTACATTCAGGGAGTATAAAAGTAAATTCTGTTGTAAACCAAGGAAGTGAATTTATAATAACTTTACCTAAAGAACAAAATATTGAAAATTTAAAGGATAAAGAAGAACTTTTATACCCTAATTTTTAGTTTAATCTTGGCTTGTCTCCATTTACAATGTAAATTATCCATTTGCAAATGGTCGTAATTAAATCCCCCATTCTTTCTAATTCCTTTGTTATATAATAATATTCAAACATTTTTTTTCTTTGTTCAATACTATCGAAAGGACCAGAATTTAGTATGATATCATTAATTTTAAGTCGAAAATTATCTATTTCATTATCCTTTTTTGCTACCTCAATTGCATCTTCAGCATTTTCTTTAATCAAAGCATCAATAGCTCCTCTAAACATAGCAGCATCTGCCATTGCCATTTCAACCAAATTGTTGATTATTATTTCATCGAATTTGTTGTTATTGGTTTCATGCGTTGCAAGTCTTGCTAAATGGGAAGCATAATCGCCCATTCTTTCTAAAGCTGTTACCATTTTTATTCCAGCAATTATATGTCGCATATAATGCCCATAAGGGGATTCGCTTATTAAAAGACGAACAGCATCGTTTTCCACCATATCTCTAAGTTGGTTTATAAAATAATCTTCTGCTATTACTTTATTAGCTAATTCCTTATCGTGGTCACGAACAGCAATTGCTGCTTTAATTATAGATTCTTCTACTCTTTGTACTGTTTGTAGTAGTAACTCGTGAAAGAAGTTTAATTTTTGATCTAGTTGGATTGTTTTCTTTTCCATATTTTTCTCCTATTTTTTTTATATATCAACCAAATTTTCCACTTATGTAGTCTTCTGTTCTTTTATCTCTTGGTTTAAAAAAGATTTCATTTGTTTGTCCATATTCAACTAAAAATCCTGTACGATTTTCATCAATCAAAAAGAATGCTGTAGTATCGGAAACACGGCTAGCTTGTTGCATGTTGTGGGTAACTATAATGATAGTATAGCTTTCTTTTAAAGTTGTTATTAAGGACTCAATTCTAGCTGTTGAAATGGGGTCTAAGGCACTGGTAGGTTCATCCATTAATATTACTTCAGGATTAACTGCTAAAGTTCTAGCTAGGCAAAGTCTTTGTTGTTGACCACCAGAAAGACTCATGCCATTTCTATCAAGTCGATCTTTAACTTCATCCCAAAGGGCTGCTTGAGTCAGTGCTTTTTCAACAATTTCAATCATTTCGGCCTTTGAGTATTTTTTATATAAGCGTGGACCATAAGCAACGTTATTAAAAATACTCATTGGAAAAGGATTAGGTTTTTGGAAAACCATACCAACCTGCTTTCGTAAATCCATAGGGTTTAGGTCTTTATTTATATCAACACCGTTTAACTTTATTGAACCTTGGATTTTAACACCTTCAATTAAATCGTTCATTCGGTTAAAAACTCTTAAGAATGTGGATTTTCCGCAACCTGAAGGGCCTATAAAGGCTGTGACTGAGTTGCTTTCAATTTTTAAGTTTACATCTTTAAGGGCATGAGAAGCTCCATACCATAAATTAAGGTTCTCCACCTCAAATAATATTTTATTGTCTTTCATTTTTCTTTTGTCCTTTTTCCATGATTTTTCTGGTGCTAATATTTATGATTAATACCAGCACAATTAATAAAAGTGCAGAGGAAAATGCATCGTTTATTGCTAATCCCTCGGTTATTATTAGATAGATATGCATTGAAAGAGATCTTGAACTACTGAAAATATTTTTTGCTAAATCTGTTGAACTTCCAAGGGTAAAGATAAGAGCTGCGGTTTCTCCAACTGTTCGCCCGATTGAGAGGATTATTCCCGAAAGTATACCTTTCGAAGAAGAGGGTAAAACAACCTTCCAAATAGTTTCAATTTTTGTTGCACCTAGAGCACGACTACCGGATATAAGTTCTTTATCAACGGACTTTAACGCCTCTTCACTAGTTTTTATTATCGTAGGAAGAACCATTAAGCTCATGGTTAAACTTCCACTAATTAGAGAGAAAGAAAAATCCAAAAAGTTCACAAAGGCTATTAATCCAAAAAGACCAAATATAATTGAAGGAACTCCAGCTAAAAGGTCTATTCCTGTTCTAATAAATTGGGTCCATTTTCCTTTTTTAGCATATTCTACTAGAAAAATTGCAGCTCCAATTCCAAGAGGTCCAGCTATTATTATTGTAAGAATTACTAAAAATATTGTATTGGCAATAATAGTAATAATTCCTCCAAATTTTCCAGATTCTTCTGCGGGTGAAATAATATATTTTAAAGTAAGATTTATACCTTTGATAATGTGAACAACTTTCAAAGTCTCTAAATTTGTAATTCCCAAATTTCCGGCTTTTTCGAAGGAAATTGCTTTTGCAAAAGAATAAGACCCTTCAATGGAACCTACTTCATTAATTTGGTTTTCTGGAATATATAATGCATTTAAATCAGGTCCGTTTAATTGTGACCAATTTGAAATTTCATTGTTTCTTAGTTTCTCAATTTGCTTTTCATCTAATTTTGTAATTCTTTTGTTGTCAAAAGTTTGAATCACAGAGTTGTTGACTACAAGAACATCATCACTAACTTTTACCTTTTTAAAAAGATTAGGTATTTTTTCGCCTTTTTTAGTAATAAGTATTTTTCCGGATTCCTTCTGGTAATTAGTTATTTCTTGTGGATTAACCAATTTAATAGAGTGACTCCTAAGTTGAGCTTCACTTAAATTCAAATAAGAGGCAAATTTGGAAATTTGGGATTCTTCAATATAAAGTTCAAAAGATACATTTTCTTTTGTAAGCAATCTTAAGTTTTTTATTTCTCCCATTCCCATTTTTTGAAGAGTAAACCAATCAAGTTCCTTTATACTTGAATTTTTGGAGGAGTAAACTTCAAAATCAAGATTACTTTCGATTGTATTTAATACTGTTCTACTAGTTTGTTTGCTACTGTAAAGCCCTTTAAAAATTAAATAACCTAAAATCAAGGCTAGAAGAAAAATTGTAAGAAATGATAATAATTTTATTACTATTATCCAAATGTCGTTTGCTGTATTTCTATTTATCATTTTTCAAGTCTCTTTCGTTTTGATATTTGAACTACACATAAATTTAATATTAATATAACCAAAAGGAGCAAAGCTCCGGTCATAAATAATGCACTTCTATGTGTATCTGTTGCATAAGCCATATCAGTTATTATGTTCATTGTTAAAGTTCTTCCCATGTCAATTGGTCTTTTAGCAAAAACTGGAGCATTTCCTCCTACTAAAAGTACTGCTGTAGTTTCACCTATGGCTCTTCCTAGACCAAGAACAATAGAAGAAACTATTCCACTCATGGCCGCGGGAATAATAATTCTTGAAATTGTTTGCCATTTAGTTGCCCCCATAGCAATGGAGCTATTTATTAAATCTTGACTTACATTGCTTAGAGCTACTTCGCTTAAATTAATTATGGTGGGTAATATCATAATTGCTAAAATTATTCCCGCTGATAGTAAACTCATTCCATTCCCACCAAATATATTTCTTACAAAGGGGACAATGGCTGATAATCCAAATAATCCATATATAATTGATGGTATACCAGCTAAAAGTTCTATTGAAGTTCTCAATATTTGAGCAAGTTTGTTTTTTGCAAATTGACTTAAATAGATTGTTGCTGAAAGCGAAACTGGAATAGCTAAAATTAAAGCAATGAGAGTTACTTCAAAACTTGCAATAATGAAAGAAGCAACACCATAGTGGGGTGGGTCTTGAGTTGGATACCAAGTGGTAGAAAAAAAGAACTCTTTTAAACTGACTTGTTTTAAAGTGGGTAAAGCCTGACCTAAAATAAAAACTATTATCAAAAAAACAGCTATTATTGAAATCATAGCAGAAAGCAGCAGAATTGCTCTGCTACCGCTTTCTGTGGCTTTACGTAAATTATTTTTTCTTAGCGTTGCCATTTTTAAATCCATTAATTCAATCTTATAAATTGATTTTCAGCTACTATTTCTTGACCTTCTTCTGAAAGTAAGAAATCGATAAATGCTTTTTCTGTTGTACCTTCTTTTGGTTGTCCAATTGTTACTACATATAAAGCTCTACTTATTGGGTAGGTATTGTTTAAAACATTTTCTACGTTTGCTTTTACATTATCAATTGTTAAAAGGGATCCACCTGCTTCGGTGATTATTGAACCAAAAGCCATTCCAATATATCCAATTGATCCAGGAGTGGCTGCAATTTTACTTGCTACATCACCATTTTCATGAGCTACAATTGCGTTTTGTTTTGGCGCAATCTTATTATGGACAATTTCTTCAAAAGAAGCTCTTGTTCCACTTGCTTCATCCCTTAATATGACTTCAATTTTTTGATCTAATCCACCAACTTCATTCCAATTGGTTATTTCTCCAGTGAAAATTCCTTTAAGTTGTTGCATTGAAAGATTTGCAATACTAACTGTTTCGTTAACTCCCACTGTAATACCGTCAAGTGCAATTGTTGTAGTAACACAACCGTCTTTAACTTCACTATCTTTTAAGACTCTTGATGAACCTGCTAAACTTAATGTTCCTTCCAAAAGTTGTGAAATTCCTGTAGAAGAACCTAAAGTTTCATAACTAACTTTTACGTTAGGATTTTTAACTTCAAATGCTGGAATTGCACTGTTTGCTATAGGGGCTACTGTTGAGGAACCTCCAAATGAATAGTTTTCTGTTGCTGTCTTTGATGTTTCTTGCCTACCTTGGGCAAAAACTACTGAAGTAACCATCATAAGAATCAATAAAATTGTTAAAATCTTTTTCATTAATATTCTCCTTAAAAATATTTCTTATGAACTTAAATTAAGGCTTAGGTATGAATAATTGATTATTAAAATGTTAAAAAAGTATTAATTAATAATTTTAATAGATAAAGTAATACTTATTTGATGTAATGTTTCCTAGTTACTTGAAATAAATGGATTATTTAAGTATATTATAGAAGTGAAGTAAATAAATTTGGGAGGACTATATGAGTTCTAATTATACTGAATTGTTAAAAAGTAAAATGAGTGACGTTAGCTATAAAAAGCTTACCGCCCTAAATAATGATGAAGTAATGAGTTTTATCGGTAAGTACGCTGAACATTGCAACCCAGCTACAATTTATGTATGTGATGATAGTGAAGCTGATGTACAATACATCAGAGATCAGGCCTTAGCAACAGAAGAAGAATTTGTTCTTGCAAGAGACAAACAGACAATTCACTGGGATGGTTATAAAGATCAGGCTCGTGATAAGGTTAATACCAAATATTTGGTTTACAAAGAAAACCTAGAAAGAATGAAAAGTTTAAATTCAGTAGAATTTGAAGCCGGTATGAAAGAGATTACTGACATTTCTAAGAATATTATGGAAGGAAAAGATACTGTAGTTAGATTTTATTGTGAAGGACCAGCTTTCTCCGAATTTACAATGCCTTGTGTTCAGTTTACTGATTCTTGGTATGTAGCACATTCAGAAACTATTTTATATCGTCCTGCTTATAAACATTTCATGGCTATGAAAGAGGGTGAAAAAGCTAATTTCTTTAAATTTGTACACTCTGCAGGAAAAGTTGATGAAAGAAATTGTTCAGTTAATATTGATAAGAGAAGAATTTACATGGATACTCAGAATAACATTGTTTATTCAATGAATGACCAGTATGCAGGTAACTCTCTTGGATTAAAAAAACATTCAATGCGTTTAGCAATTAACAAATCCGGTAATGAGGGTTGGCTTTGTGAACATATGTTTGTAATGGCTTGTATTAACGAAAAGAAAGGTCGTAGAACTTACTTCACAGGTGCATATCCTTCTGCTTGTGGTAAAACTTCAACCGCAATGATTCCAGGTGAAGAAATTGTTGGTGATGATATTGCTTATTTTAGAAATATTAATGGTGAATTTAGAGCTGTAAACGTAGAACAAGGTATTTTTGGTATTATTAAAGATGTTAATGCAAAAGATGATCCTCTTATTTATAGAAATCTTCAGACAAATCAAGAAATTATTTTCTCCAACGTACTTGTGGGTGAAGATAATCTTCCTTACTGGCTTGGTATGGGTATTGATACTCCTAAAAAGGGTAGTAATCATTCAGGTAAAGATTGGTATGAAGGAAAGAAAGATGCAAAAGGTAATGAAATTGAATTAACTCATGGTAATGCAAGATACACAATGAGACTCGATTATTTAAGTAACTTTGATAAAAAAGGATTTGAAGCCGTTGAAGGTGTTCCTGTTGATGGAGTTCTTTATGGTGGACGTGATAGTGATACTTGTGTTCCTGTTGAAGAATCAGCAACTTGGGATGAAGGAATTTTAATTAAAGCTTGTACTCTTGAAAGTGAAACAACTTCTGCTACTCTTGGTGCTGAAGGTGTTAGAACACCAAGTCCAATGGCTAATATGGATTTCTTATCTTATCCACTTGGAGATTATACTGTAAACAATGTTAATTTTGTTAAGGGTATGAAAAAAACTCCAAAAATTTATTCTACAAATTACTTTTTAAAAACTCCTGATGGAAAATTCTGTAATAGTAAACTTGCTAAGAAAGTTTGGGTACATTGGGCAGAAGGTAGAATTCATGGTGAATTTGATGCAGTTGATACTCCTAATGGAAAAATTCCAGTATATAAGGATTTGAAAGTTTTATTTAAAGAATTTTTAGATGAAAATTATACTAAAGCTGAATATGATTATCAATTTACATTCCGTTGTAATAAATGGGTAGCTAAACTTGAAAGGGCTAAAGCCTACTTCAAGAAAATGGATCCTAACTGTCCAGAATATATTTTTAAAGAATGGGACAAACAGATTGCTAAGATTCAAGCTGCTGAAAAGAAGTTTGGTGATGAAATAAAACCAGGTGAATACAAATAATTTGTATTTAAATTTAATGTTTATTGAAGGCTACTCTTTATTGAGTAGCCTTTTTACTTGATTTATTTTTAGTATTTCACTATATTATAGAAGAATCGGAATCCCGAAAGGGGGTGTTTCGGTTTCGACTGGTGTAGATCAGGTCATTAGTTGCAAGCGGAGCGCTAACTCCTAAAACTGCCAAAATTTTTTAATTGCAAAGAAAGAAGACGAAATCGTCTCTAACGAAGCAACTTTTGCTCTCGCAGCTTAATTAATCTGCCAGGACAACGAACAGCCTAAGGTTTGTTTCACCCCTTAGACTGACCGTAAACAATTGAGACTTACCCGTTTATTGCTAGGGTAGATGGGGAAAATTAAACTAGCTTAGTTAGCAGGTTTGTGTGTCGATATACAGCTTGTTAACAAAAATAATACATCGACTAAGCTTGTAGACGCTGATGGATGGCACGTCAGGACGGGGGTTCGAATCCCCCCACCTCCAATATAAACCCTAATAATTAGGGTTTATTTTTAATTAAAAAATGGAAAAAACTTAATAACAAGGAATTATAATTGTAAAAGTTGTAGTATTTTCTTTTTTATCAACTTCAGCTTTAATTTTCCAACCATGACTATCAACAATTGATTTTACTGAAGCTAAGCCTAGGCCAAAACCTTTACCTTTTCGACTATTATCTCCTCTGTAAAATGGTTCAAAGAAATTTAAAAGCATTTCGTTGGAAATATTATTAGAACCTTTATTTGAGTTTATTAAAGCCATTGCTAGCCCATCATAACTTTGTGAAACAACAAAAACTATTGGATTTTTTAAATCGCCGTATTTAATTGCATTTTGGATTAGGTTCTCTAAGGCTCTATTTAATAAAACTGGATCAAAAATGGTTGAATAATTTTTATTTAGGTCTAGATGATATTCAAATTCAGCACCTTGAAGTGATAATTCTGAATTTTCTAATTCACAAAAATCTTGTAAAAATGGAAAAAGCTTTGCTTCTTTTAAATTTGTTTTAAATCCTTGGTCAGTTATTTGAATATAATTTATCAAAGAAGTAATTCTTTGAACTAATAAAGAGCTTTTATCATAAATAATAGAAAGATACATATCTCTTGTTTTATCATCTTCAGCTAGACCATCTTTGAGGGCTTGAGAATAACCAATAATAGAAGATAAAGGTGTTTTTAAATCATGTGATACCCCGGCAAAAAATCTTGCCCTTCGGTTTTGTTCTTCTTTAATTTTATTTCTCATTTTATTAATAGAAACTTCTAAAGAAGTAAAAGTGTCCTTTTCATCAACACTAAGTGAAGTTTCATAATCTCCAGAAGCTATCTTTTCGGTTGCTTTTTCTAGTTTTTTTAGGTGTAAATTTAGTTTATTAACAGTATATAAAGTTATTAAACAAACTAAAATACAAATTGAAATAATCAAAATAACTAAAGTGCTACTTATAAGACGTAAAATAAATGGATTAGAAAGTATAATTGTATATTTAATTCCATTTGCAGCAATAAAAGTTTTTGAGAAAGAAGTGTAAGTGTTAACTTTATTTTCAGATTCTATTATAAATCTACTATCATTTTGGAAAATTAGATTTTCTTCATTAAATAACTCAACATTGAAATCAGAAGAGATGTTAGAAACAAGTTGAATAATTTCTTTTTCAGAATCCAAACTAGGTAAAGTATTTAAAATCGATAAAATTTCTTTTTGAGGTCTATTACCAAAAGAAAAACCTGATTCAGAAAAATGTAAAATGAAATGTATTGATAAAATGATTGTCAAAGAAAGAAGAAACGGAGAAAACATAAGAATAATAAAACGATTTTTTATTTTCATTCTTTAATTACATCCTTTTCAAAAAGGTATCCTTTACTTCTAATGGTTTTAATATATTTAGGGTTATGATAATCGGATTCAATTTTTTTTCTTATTCGTTGAACATAAACAGTTACAGCCGAAATATCACCAAATTCTTGTTCCCAAATTTCATCATATAATTGTTGTGTAGAAAATATTTTTCCAGCGTTTTTAACTAAGAAACAAAGGACTTCAAACTCCTTTATTGGCATTGGAATTATTTTTCCATTTCTTTTTATAGTAAAGCTATCTTCATTCATTTCAAAATCATCAAAATTTATTAATTTTACACCATTATTCAAATTAATGTCTGTTTGGTGCTGTTTAACTCTTCTAATAATAGCTCTAACTCTAGCTACAAGAACTTTGGGAACAAAAGGTTTTACCACAAATTCATCAGCTCCAATTCCAAGTCCCATTATAATATCTTCATCAGCTTCACGAGCTGAAACAATTATAACGGGAATATCAGAAATTTTTCTAATTTTGCTTAGAAATTCAAAACCATCAATTCCAGGGAGATTGATATCAAGGATGATAAGATCAAAATTATCTTTTTCAAATAAAATAAAACCTTTCTCAGCTGAACTTGAAATTTCAGTGTCAATACCTTCTTTTTTAAGATATAAACTTTCAAGTTCGGCTAGTTCTATTTCATCCTCAATAATCAACACTTTTGCTTGCATTAGAAATCGCCTCCTCCTAGAGTAATTTTAATTGAAGGTACAATCTTTGAATTATTAAAAGGAATTCCAAAATCTCCATAAAAATAATTAAGACCTAAGCATAAAGATAACTCGTCATCAACATTATAACAGACATTTGGAGTTAATACACCTGATAATTCACTAAGGACATTAAGGGA
>JBAYZQ010000062.1:0-11720 GCA_041672385.1 Sphaerochaetaceae bacterium
AGATTTATAATTCATACGAAGAATATGTAAAAAAAGTAAATCTTCCACAAAAAGTTGAAATTGATTTTGATACAAAAGATTTTAAAGAAAAGATGGAAGCTGGATGGTATTCTAGAATAATTGGTGGGGCTTTAGGTACCGAAATTGAAGGCTATACTACAAAAAAACTGAAAGAAAAGTTTGGCGAAATAAAATATTATTTAAGGCCACCTAATACTTATAATGATGACATTACCTATGAAATTGCCTTTTTAGATGCTTGTAGTAGGTCAAAAACAATTCCTTCTAGTATAGAAATTGCCAATAGCTGGATACGCTTAATTCCAACAGGATGGTCAGCAGAGCAAGTGGCTTTAGACAATATTTCTAGAGGTATTTTTCCTCCTGAAAGTGGTTATTACCTAAATCCATATAGAGAATGGATAGGGGCACAAATGAGAGGTGCAATTTGTGGACAAGTAGCACCTGGAAATCCAAAATTAGCAGCTCATTTGGCCTTTATTGATGGTCAAGTTTCACATCATAACAATGGAATCTTTGGAGAAATTTTTAACGCAGTAATGGTAAGTCTAAGCTTTACTCATACTGATATTAAAGAAATCTTGAAAATTGCAATTGCTTCAATCCCAAGTGATAGCGAATATCATAGTGTTGTGAAATTTGCCTTTAATTCTTGTCTTACTAATGATTTTATTAATGCTTGGAAACTATGTGAGGAAAAATACAAACAATACAACTGGATTCATGCTTACCCTAATGCAGCGGCAGAAGTAGTAGCGCTTTATTTTGGAAATGGTGATTTCAATGAAACTTTATATAAAATAGCAATATGTGGACAAGATGTAGACTGTAATGCTGCTCAGATTGCAGTAATTATAGGAACTATAAAAGGAATCAAAAATATAGATGAAAGATGGCTTACCCCTTTTAAAAGTGGAGAGCTAAAAACTTATTTAAGAGAAAAAAAATTACTTAATATTACCGATTTAATAAATCAAACTGTCCTTGAAGCTAAAAAGTTCAATTCATTAAATCATGAAGGATAATTTTTCATAAAAAGGAGAAAAAAATGAAAAAAAAGTTGCTAGTTGTTTTATTTGTTTTTTGTAGTGTAGCTATGCTTTTTGCTACGGGTACTACTGAAGCTACTGTTGAAGATGGAACATTGGATGTTGCGTTATTGATTAATGGGAACTTAGGTGATAAATCTTTTCATGATTCAGCAAATAATGGAATGAAACTTGTAAAAGATCAATTAGGATTAAAAACTAAAGTAATTGAAGTTGGATATGATCAATCTAAATGGGAGCCAGCACTAAGAGACTTATGTGATGAAAATCATGATATTGTAATTTGTGGAACATGGCAAATGCAAGAGATTGTTTCAAATATTGCTCCTGAATATCCAGATCAACATTTTATTGTTTATGATACAAGTATGAATTATGAAGATGATAAAAATGGTGACTTCAAAAATGTTTATTCTATTGAGTATTTACAAAACGATGGTTCTTTTCTCGCTGGTGCATTAGCTGCAAAGATGACAAAAACTGGTAGTATTGGTTTTGTAGGTGGTATGGATAATACTGTAATACTGGATTTCTTGGTAGGATATATTCAAGGTGCAAAAACAGTAAATCCAAATATTAAAGTTGTTCCTTCTTTTGTAGGAAATTTTAGTGATGCGGCGAAAGCAAAAGAATTAACTTTTGCCCAATACCAAATGGGTGTTGATATTGTATTTGCCTGTGCTTCAAATGCTAGTGATGGTGTTTTGCAAGCTTCCAAAGAAAGAGGAATGATGTGTATCGGAGTTGATAGTGATATGGCTATGCTGTATAAGGATTCAGATCCAGTACTTTCAAATCTTATTATTTCTTCTGTTTTAAAGAGAGTTGATAAATCTATCCGATTAGCAGTAGGTCAAGCAAATGAAAATACACTTAAATATGGAACTCGTGTAGCTTTAGGTATCAATGAAGACTGTGTGGGTTTAGCTGATAATGAAGTTTACCAAAAGAAAGTTCCTTCTGATGTAAGAGAATTAATGGCATCCTATACTGAAAAGATAAGGAAGGGAGAAATTAAAGTAGATACAGCTTTTGGAAAAAGTAAAGCTGAAATAAATAAATATATTGAAACGGCTCGTTAATTTTTGTTAAAAACGATTCTCCTTAAAGTTTTTTTTGAGGAGAATTTTTAAAATTCCGATTGGAGAATTATTGTGAATGAAATCCTAATGATGAATAAGATAAATAAGATTTATCCTAATGGTGTTGTTGCAAATAAGGATGTTGATTTTTCTGTGAGACGAGGTGAAATACATGCATTAGTGGGTGAAAATGGTGCTGGTAAAAGTACCTTGATGAAAATACTTTTTGGAATTGAAAAACCTACTGAAGGAAGCATTTATTACAAAGGGAAAAAACTTATCATAAATTCTCCACTTGATGCAATAAATTATGGTTTTGGAATGGTCCACCAACATTTTATGTTAGTTGAATCAATGAGTGTCTCCGAAAATATAGTTTTGGGAAGTGAGCCAGGTTCTTCTTGGAAAATCAACAGTAATATTCAAGATGAAGAAGCAAAAAAGATAATAGAAAAATATAATTTTAAAATAAATGTAAAAGCAAAGATTTCGGATTTATCGATAGGCTTGAGGCAAAAAGTTGAAATCTTAAAAGCCCTATATAAAGGTGCAGAAGTGCTTATTTTAGATGAACCTACTGCTGTTTTAACTCCTCAAGAAACTGTTGAATTATTTGAGCAATTAAAAGCGCTCAAAGCCCAAGGGCATACTATTATTTTTATTAGCCACAAATTAAATGAAATAAAAGAAATTTGTGACCGTATTTCTATTATGAGGAATGGGACTCTAGTAGGTGTTTATGACGTAAATGCAGTTACAAAAGATGAAATCTCGGATTTAATGGTTGGAAAATCAGTAAATTGGGAAGTTTTAAAAACACCTACAAAAAAAGGAAAAGTATTATTAAAAGTAAAAAACTTAACTGTAATAAATGAAGCCAATTTTCCTTGTTTGAAACATGTATCTTTTAACTTACATTCTTCTACAATTTTAGGAATAGTAGGGGTAGAGGGGAATGGACAAAAAGAACTAGTTGATTCAATTGCTGGATTAACAAAAATAGAAAGTGGAGAAATAATCTTAAAAGATAAAAAAATAAATACTAGTTCTGTAGAAAAAATTAGAGAGTTAGGGCTTTCTCATATTCCGGGAGATAGAATGGTGAGAGGTATTGCAAATGAATCAACTATTGAAGAAAATCTTTTAGCTACCCATACAAAAGATGAAAGGTTATTTCATAAAGGTTTTTTGAAAACGAAAGAAATAAGAAAGTGGTCTGAAGAATTAATAAGCGAATTTCAAATAAAAGCTTCTTCTCCTAAAGTTCCAATAAAAATGCTAAGTGGCGGAAATATTCAAAAAGTAATAGTGGCTAGAGAATTTTCTAAAAACAGTGATTGCATTATTGCCAATCAACCTACAAGAGGAATTGATATTGGAGCAGCAAAATTTATTCACTTGAAGTTGATTGAACTTAGAGATAAAGGAGCTGGTGTTTTATTACTTTCAGCTGACTTAAGTGAAATAAAAAGCATGAGTGATAGTTTGTTGGTAATATTTAATGGCCAATTTGTTGCTTATTTTGAGGATGCTAACAAAGTAACTGAAGAACAATTAGGGAAGTTTATGCTAGGTGTTGAAAAACAGGATGAAAAGGAAATAAAAAGGTGTGAAGCGTGAAAAAAATAAATTTTGAAACAAAATTTGAAATAATCAGGTTTAGTGTAGCCATTTTAATAGCTTTAGCCCTTTCATTTATTATAATATTATTAGTAAGTGACATGCCTTTTTTGGCTCTCAAAAAATTATTCTTGGGACCACTTGAGAATTTACGTAGATTTGGAAATGTAATAGAATTAGCTATTACACTAAGTTTTGCCGGTTTATCTATTGCCATAATTTTTAGTGCAAATCAATTTAATCTGGCTCCAGAGGGTGCTTTTTATGCAAGCGGAGCAATTTCTGCAATGTTTGTATTAACTTTTCCCTTGCCAAAAATAATTTCACCATTTTTAGCAATTATAATTGGAGGATTGATAGGCGCTATAATTTGTGTGATTCCTGCCCTGCTAAAAAAGAAGTGGGGTGCCAGTGAACTAGTATCTTCTCTAATGTTAAATTTCATAGTTATGTATCTTGCTAAATATTTTATAAATAATAAATTCAAAGATCCAACCTGTGGTTATAATGCAACTTATATTTTGCCCGATTCCTCAAGATTAATAAATATTATACCAGGTACTAGAATTCATTTTGGGTTAATTATTGTAGTGTTTACAATTTTTGTTTGTGTTGTTTTCATGCAAAAAACGAAGTGGGGATTTCAACTATTGCAAACTGGTCGAAACGTTGAATTTGCTAAATATGTAGGAATAAACACCTCTGCTATAATTATCATGAGCCAAGCAATTGGTGGTTTTATTGCCGGAATGGGGGGTAGTATAGAAACACTTGGGATGTATAATCGTTTTCAATGGCAAAGTTTACCGGGGTATGGTTTTGATGGTGTAATAGTAGCTATTTTAGCTAAGAATAAACCCAAATATGTACCTTTAGCTGCTTTCTTTTTAGCCTATATTAGAATTGGTGCTGACAAAATGGCAACTTCTACAGATGTGACTAGTGAAATGATAGCCATAATACAAGGAGTAATAATAATGCTTGTAGCTGCAACTTCTTTTTTAAGCAATACTCGTCAGAAAATGTTAATAAAGAAGGTACGAAATAATGGATAATCTTATAACCTATCTTATTGATTCTCAATTTTTGTATTCTGTTTTTAGAGTAACAACACCTTTATTGTTTGCTGCCCTTGCCTCTGTAGTAGCAGAGAATGCTGGAGCTTCAAATATAGCATTAGAAGGAATAATGATATTTGCAGCTTTGTTTGGTGCAATTGGATCAGGTATATCTAATTCACTAATTATAGGGCTTTTATGTGCAATTTCCGGTGGGCTTATTATTTCATTATTACTTAGCTATTTTGGATTATATTTGAAGACTGATATCATTTTATCCGGTATTGCTTTAAATACTTTAGCCTCCGGTGGTTCTGTTTTTTTGCTTTATGTTTTATTGAATGATAAAGGAAGTACCCAAGCCTTACAATGTTTAACTTTTCCTGTTGTAACCATTCCTTTAATAAATAAGATACCATTTCTAGGAGAAGTTTTATCGGGGCAGAATTTACTAACTTATATTGCATTTTTCATGGTTTGGGTGGTGTTTTTTCTTTTATACAGAACAAAAATAGGGAAGCACTTAAGGTGTGTAGGAGAGAACCCTGAAGCTGCAGAATCTGTTGGACTGAATGTAAGAAAACTTAAATTGACAGCTCTTATGATTAGTGGTCTTCTTGCTTCTTTAGGAGGTGCTTTTCTTTCGATGGGATATATGGCTGGCTTTTCAAGAGGAATGGTATCTGGAAGAGGATTCATTGCTTTAGCAGCCGCAGCAATGGGAATGCTGTCTCCAGTTCCTACTATGATAGCTTCAATAATTTTTGGGTTTGCTGATGCAGTTTCTAATATATTAGCTGCCCTTCGTATACCAGATGAATTAGTGAAATTAATTCCTTATCTTGTTACTATTGTGGGTTTAATCGTATTCTCTCAAATTAGATCTTTTTCTGAAAAAAAACGTAGAAAAAAAATATTAAGTAAAACATAGAGGTTGAAATGAAAAAAACACCAATTATTATGGATTGTGATCCAGGTCATGATGATGCAATTGCTTTGATAATGGCTTTATCTGCTGATAATCTTAAGGTATTAGGAGTTACTACTACCTCTGGTAATCAAACTATTGAAAAAACTACAAATAATGCTTTAAGAATTTTATCCTATGTAGATAAGGAAGTTCCAGTTTCTATGGGTTCAAGTAGACCTATGGTTAGAGAATTGGAAACTGCTCCCAATGTTCATGGAACATCTGGGTTGGAAGGACCTACAATACCTCAAGCAACTTTTAAACCTATAAAAGAGAAAGCTTGGGACTTTATGTATAAGACTTTAATGGAAAGCAAAGAGAAAATAACTTTAGTAGCTACAGGACCATTAACTAATTTAGGTATATTACTAACACTTTTTCCAGAAGTAAAAGAAAAAATTGAGAAGATTTCTATTATGGGCGGTGGAATTGACCATGGCAATTGGTCAATAGCCTCAGAATTTAATATTCTCACAGATCCAGAAGCGGCAAATATTGTTTTCACAAGTGAAATTCCAATTATTATGAGTGGTTTAGATGTAACCGAAAAAGCTATAATAAAGAGCGATGAAATTGAAAGGCTTAGGTCTTTAAAAAAGAAAGTACCAGTTCTAGTTGCTGAATTAATTGATTACTTTTATCTTTTTCATAAATCTATGGGATTTGAAGGAGCTCCTCTACATGATCCATGTGCTGTAGCTTATTTAATAGATTCTTCAATCTTTACCACGGAAGATTACCATGTAGTAATTGAAACCCAAGGAAAATTTACAACTGGGATGACCTTAGCTGATAAGAGAATAAATCCAAACAAAGAAAAAAGTAATGCAAAAGTTTGTATGAACTTAGATAGAAAGAAATTTATTGATTTACTTATTACGCTTTGTGAGAAATATTAAAACTAAAAATTATTTATTAAATCCTTTCTGTTTGACCTGACGTGTAAACTACTTTATTATGAAGGTATAAGAAGTAGGAGTTTGATATGGAAGAAGAAATTTATAAAAATTGGACAAAAACCTTAAAACGATATAAAAAACGGGAAATATGTGTGAATGATGAGAAAAATTGCCTTCTTTTTGAAAAATTTGAAGAATTTTCCGAAAAAGTGAAAGAAGATTTTGATGGTGATATTAAAAATCTTTTTTCAATTCATTTTTCTTTCTTCTTTCCATTCTTTACTGAACTTTTAAGTGATAATAAAATTGAAAAAGTTGAACTTTATATGAATCAGGAAATGGTTTTCTGTCTTAATCATAATATTAAAGATTCGCTAGTTTATAAATTATTAATGATAGTGCAAGCTAAAATTTATGTTAAGAAGGATGATTTTAAGAAAGCTGAACCAATAATTGATGAAGTTTTACCTATTTTTGAAAATGAGTTTGGCATAGACAGTCTTGAGTGTTTAGCTGTTTTAGATGTGAAATCCGATATTCTTTACCTAAAAGGTGAATTTCAACTTTGCTATGATTTAAGTAAGAATATTTATGAAAATTATAAAATGAAATTTGGAGAACTAGATGAGAGAACTTTAGTAGCAGAGACAAAAATGCAAGTCTATTTCTCATCTATAACTCCTGTTGTTGAGGTTCTTTCTTTAGAAAAACAATTACTTGAGAAGAAATTAAAAGTCTTTGGTCCAATGCATCCAGAAACCCTTCTTACTGAAAATAATTATTTAGACGTGTTAATTGATATAAATGATGAGACAAAGACTGGAATAAAAATTGAAGATTTGAAACACTCAATAGAAGATTTGTTACAAAAACAAAAAGAAGTAACAGGAAAAGAAACTTGGGAAGTTTATAGAACAAAAGCAAGTTTAGCAAGATTTTATTATAATAATAATGAAGAAGAAAAAGCTTTAAAAATGCAATATGCAATTTATGAGTTTTTTAAGAAAGTTTATGGTCCGAACAATCTTAAAACTATGAATATTCAAACTGAAATAGTCAATACCATTACCTATTTGGGAAGAACTGAAATTGCTTTAAGCCTTCAAGAACAAATTGTAAAAAAATATAAAACAATCTTTGGATTTACACATCCTAATACATTAGATGCTCGTTATAACTTCTTTGTAATTCTTTATATTTTAGAAGATTATCAAATGGCTGAAGAAGTAATTTCTTCTCTTGTCTTGGATTTTCGCCAAGTTCTTGGAGAAGATACTATTACAACTTTAAATGCTGAATATATGCATGCCAAAGTATGCCATGAGCTTAACAAAGAAGACGAGGCTCTTGAAATTCTAAAAAAAATTGAAGTCTTTGAAGCAAAGTTAGAAGACACCAAAGTTTTGAATTACAGATTTCTAGCAGTACAAATTTTAATGTCCAAGGGTGATTATACCAATGCTTTAAATCAAATGGAAAAGTTGAAAAACACCAAAGATTTGGAAAACTTGGAATATGATTTAGAAGAAATCTACGAAATGGAAGTAGTTTGTTACAAAGAACTAGAAAAGTTTGATAAAGCTTTAGTCTCACAAGAAAAATTAATTGATTCTTTCAAAGATTTTGGAGAAGATGATTTAAGAGATGAAGAAGCAGCGGAAGAAAAAGGAAACTTGATGATACAAAGTGGAAAACTGAATGAAGCTTTGGATTTGTTTTATCAAAACATCCAAAAAGCAATTGAAAAGTTTGGTGAAGATTCCATGGAAGTTAATCATTTTAAGCACAATTACGCTATTACTCTCTATGAACAAGAGATGTTTGAAGAGGCTTTTGCCGTTCAGAGAGAAGTAGTAAGGCGCTATGAAGATAATTTTGGAAAGGATGATAACCTAACAATTCAAGCAGAAATTAATATGATACTCATTTTAAAAGCTTTAGGCAGAGAAAAAGAAACTCTGTCTAGGATTAATAATCTTAAACAGAGTTTAGAAAGCGATAAAATTGATAAAAAATTCAGTCAAGCCATTTCTTCTTTGACTGAAGAATAACTATTTTACACTATTCCTTATTTCTTTATTTACATAGAAAAATTTTGATTTATCTTTCCAGGCTCTTTTATTTGACATTTTTGTGTAAAAGAACAAGAAAGCAAGTAAATAAATTACAGCAACTCCTAATGCAATCATAGAGTATTTAGGATCTCCAGTTGCATAAGTTTTGGCTGGTAAATTAACCGTCAATATTATTGGTATAGCACAAGGAAGAATCAAACCACTAGCTTTTGCATAATCTTCAGCTACAGGAGTCTCAAAATTTGGATCTACAATTCTTAAAAGAGCTAACCCTGTTGGAAGGGTTCCCGTTGAAGAACCAAATATCAAAAGAGTTCTATAAAATTGGTTATCATCAAAAAGTCTACTGGTATACAGAGGCAAAAGAAAGACTGTGATAAAGATTCCCAAAATAAGTAATAAAATTACCGGTCCCCAATAATTTGACATTGAGACAATGCTTATAGCCCCTAGAGAAGCACAGACAGTAGTATCAACACTTAGTCCTGTAATTCTATTCAAAGTTCCATTATCAACGCTTTTGTCTAAATCATTTTTTTCTAATATTTTTCTTACTACTATTGCAACAAGACAACTGAAAACAAAGTTTATTCCCCAAAGGCTGTTTGCTAATTCCAATCCCATAGGACCAAGAAGCCCAAGTAAAGCTTGAATTCCAGTAAGGAAAGCCCAGCTAATGAAATAACAAAGGAATATCAAAGCAAAGTGATAGGTCAAAGTGTCTATTGATTCACTATTTGTAGTTAGCTTTGATCCTTCTATTTTATGAAGAGACAAAAAACCAGTTTGTGTTTCTGTTGAACGAAGTCTTTTGATTTGTTCATCATTCATCCAGCCTCTTTTTATTCCAATGTTAATAAGGATTACACCTCCAATTGAACCTATTATGAATCCAAGAGCTGCCATAGTAAGTCCTACAGAAGAAGCTCCAGTAAATCCTAGAGGTTCCCAAACAATACTCATAGAATAAGCCTGACCAGGTCCTAGTTCAAAACCAAGGGGAAGTGAATAAGCAATTGTTGGGAAAAGATCTGGATATACTGTTGAGGTAAGAATAAAGACTAAAATAAGGCTTAAAGTTACTTGAAGACCATATTGACCAAGTATTGCAACTGTTGTTTGCTTTACAGATCTTTTAATTTTTCCAGTCTTTTTTTCTTCAGGGTGAACCCTTAACATCATCGAAATAAATGAAATATTTAATAGATGATAAACCAAAGTTCCTAAAAATTGGGTATTTAGATCTAATTTTGGGGCAAACACATTGTAGAATATTAAAAGAATAAATCCTCCAAGAATTGAAGAAGGAATTAAAAATTTTTGGAAAATTTTAATTTTGGACCGCAAAAGTACACCTAAAAGCATTGCAATAGAAATAATGAAAACGTGAATTAATACGCTAAAGTTCATTAATGTTTCTCCTTTTTATTAGCTTGAAAATTGGTAAAAAAGTCAAAATACTTTAAAGAACATCCATCTGGCAATAATCTAATTCTATATTGAGTATTGTTATGATAAAGTTCAATAGTTTGTTTTGAGTTTAATATTAAAGAATTCATTTTTTCAAAATCTAAAATGAATTCTTTATCTTTATAGAAAATGTTAATAGCAGAATCTTTTAGAGAAATTTTAAAGTCTTTAGAAAGGGTTTTAAGTTTTCTCTTCTCCAATATTTGAAATAGTATACCTCTCTCTGTAGGGAAACTTTCAATTTTTTTTAGTTGTTGGATTTCCCACTTTCTCCATTCACTGACTTTGGTAAAATTATGGTCTAAAGATTTAAGTCTTAGAAAATTATCCATTGAAGTTTCAATTTTGCAATTTTTACACACCGCTTTTTTACCAGTTGTTTCCAGGCTGTCAATTGAGCCACATTTTGGACATAAATATAAAATTCTTTGAAGACCAGAAACATTATTTTTTGAAGGAAATTCTATTTTGTTTTCTTCTTCCCAAGTATCATGTGAAAAATTGAGTCTTGAATTAATGGTTTTGTGAAGTTTTTCTATTGTAAGATCTTTATAATCTTCTGGGAAAAGAATGCTTGAAATATTTACAGTAATTCCACCTTTTCTAGGATAAGAAGCCCAACGAGGTTTTTTAGCATAAGCACCTTCTAAGTTTAGAAAAATCACAGGAACTTTGAACATCCTCACCATTTTAGCTGTTGTATTAAGTTTTAATGGAAGAAAATCACCATCCCAGGTTCTATTTCCCTCAGGGAAAATACCAACACAGTTACCAGCTTTTAAAGCCTTTTTGACATTCATTATTGTTGAAAGATCACTTCTTCCCTGTTGTTTAGAAATACAAGTTGCACCTTTACTAAGAACAAAGCTTACAAATTTTAATTTAAATAAATAGGCTCCACTTACCCATCGAATATGAAACGGAATTAAGGTGGATATGAAACATGGGTCTATAATATGGCAATGATTTGCCATAATTATACAAGCCCCTGGAACCTTGTCTAATAATTCTTTATTTTTTAGTTTTAATTTGTATCTTTTCTTTAGGTATACACCATAAGTTACAGCAGCAAATTTTACTAACCAAGGTCTCTTTCTAGCCTTCTTTAATTGTTTTTTATTTTCCATCTTTTATCCAAATTATTCATATTATTTTAAGTTATTATTACATAAGATAAGCTTGTTTGTCTAGAAAAATACAAATTTCTTGAAACTGTTAATAAAGGAAACCACTCATTTATCCATCATAATGAACAAAAGTTTACCCACACTATATATTTTAACCTATTTTACGATAAAGTATTGCAAGAACCCTCATATTTTTTTATTGTCGTAAATAAAAATATGAAGGTTGTTTATGCATAATAAAATCAAAGTAGCAGTTATCGGATCTACAGGAGCAGTTGGACAAGTATTCTTATGGATGTTAAAAGATCATCCATGGTTTGAAGTAAGCTATTTGACCGCATCATCCTCG
>JBAYZQ010000063.1:0-11374 GCA_041672385.1 Sphaerochaetaceae bacterium
CAATATCTGATGAGGGGATATTTAATCCTTCATCTAATGCTTTACAGGTTATTAAAATATTTGTTTGGCCCATTTTATAAGATTCAAGTGAATACTGTTTTTCTGATTCTTCCATTTTGCTATGATAATGTGAAACTCTTCCAACGTATTTTTTATTCAAAATTGAAAAGAGTTCATTTGTTTGGGTTATTCTTTCAGTGAAAATCATTATTTTTTTATTTCTTTCAAGAATATCAACCAAACTTATAACAGCTGACAATCTTGAAGATGCATTGTATAAAATATTTTGCCTTTGAAGGAATTTATTTATAATTGATATTGCAAGACTTGAAGTATCTTCATCTCTTGTTCTTATTAATTTTTTTAAAAAAGATAAAAATTGATCATAATTCATTTTTTGTTTGTTCATTTCGGGAAAAGAAGAATACAGGATTCCTATTAATTTTGAAATTTGGGCTGAAACCTCATTATATAATTCAAGTTCTTTGTTTGTAAATCTTAGTTTAACATTATATAAAATGCATCCGTTAATTATTTTATCTTCCATTGCTTCATTTATTGAGTATGTATAAATTATTGGGCCAATAAATTTTTCAATGGTGGAATGAAATGTGATTGTCTTAGGGGTAGCAGAAAGTCCTAGGCTAAAATATTGTGTTAGGTTGTATTCTTTTCTTAAAAGGAATTCGAATATTTTTGAATTTTCTTGGCTGGAATAATGGTGGCATTCATCTAAAATTAAAAGGTGTGAATATCCTTTTATATTTTCATCTAAAATTTTTCCTGCTAAAGTATATCTTGCAGAGTTAATCACATAAATCATAAATGTTTTAGAATAAAGGCATTTTTCTTTTCCGTAATAACAACCTATATCTTGTTTATTTATTGAGAAATCTTCAATTAAACAGCTTTTCCATTGATTTACCAAGAAAGCTTTTGGAACAATTATTTTAATTTTTAGATTTGGATTTTCTTTTTTTAGTTTGATAGCTGCATATATTGCCATGAAGGTTTTTCCCCCTCCAGTAGCAACTTGTACAATTCCTCTATAATTGGAATTAATCCATTGGTCAATGCATTTTTCTTGCCATTTATACAGTTGGATTTTCTTTTTTTCTTCATCTTCCATTATTAATTGAAGTATAGTGTTTTTTTTATTTAATTTGTATAGTACAATAATTGTTATTAAGGAGAATTTTGCCATGGATTATGAAATATTCTATCAAGAATATGTTGAATTAGAGAAAAAATTAAAGGATAATATTAAAAGCCTTAATCGGTTTCAAAAAGCTCTTTCTAAGCATATGACTCAAGGAGAAATTAAACTAGTTTCACAGGACATTACTAATATTAAAGAAACAAATGAAATTCTTGAAACAATTAATGTCAAACTAGAGGAATTAATTGGTACTTTTAATGCTAAAGATTACATTGAAAGTGGAGACTGGACTAATCAAATGTTAGATTGTTGTCGAACTGAAAAAATCGACGTTCAAGGAACCTTTCCTGTTTATGAAATGTTTCCTTTTAAAGTTAGAATTGATAGTGAAAATCAAGATATATTCATTGATAGAAAAAAATTTTCCAATTTAAGACCATCTTTTTTTGTTAATCAAGTAAGTAAAATGCAAGACAAGCTTAATAAAGCTTCGTTTAATGCAGTTAAATTTGCTTCTGAATTGGCAATTTGCTATGATAGATTTTTAATATTGAAAGGAAAGAAAATCGGATCTGATGTTTATTTACTAGATTTATATGCACTTCTAGTTCCTATGGGAAGATTTCGAACAGATTATAATAAACAGTCCTTTGCCTTTGATATAGCACGTCTTAGAAGAGCTGGAGAAGTAATTATTAAAGATGGTAGAAAAGTACAATTAGGATCCAGTAGAAATGAGAATAAAGCTATTAGGGTTTTGAATGAGGCAGGTCTTGAAGAATTTTTCTCAACAATAGTGTTTGTTTAATAGTGATAAAGTAGTTTATTGATTTTTATAATTATTTTATAGGTGGTTATCAGTATGGATTACAATAAAAATTATATCAAAGATTTTCCTAGTTACGAAATTGATTCCAAAATTAATAATGGGGTAGGTTTTATAACTGACTTTTGGGAAAAACACTATCTTAAGGAATATATTAAAGCTGGTGGAAGTAAAATAAAGTTTGTGACGGGAAATAAGGGAAGTGGTAAATCTCACTTATTAAATATTTTTTCAAAACTTGCCCAAAAAAATGGATATCTTACGGTTTCTTTTTCTGCTAAACAAATTTGGTTAAATGACTTTAAATTTATATTTCTTGAAATCCTTCGACAGTGCAACTTGGATTCTTTAATGGAAAAATGCTCCAAAAAGATAATTAATGATTTGGGGTATGATAACAACCAAATTAAACAAAATGAATCCTTTATTGATTATCTTGCATCATTAGGAAAGAATGATGCTTTAGAAAAGGGAGAAATAAGAAATCAACTTAGAAAACTTTTTAAAGAGAATCCAAGAATGGATAATAGCTTTTCTATTGCTTGTTCACTTATTTGTGGAGGAATCTTAGGTCAACCTCCTCTTGAGGAATGTAATAAAGAGCTTATATTAAGTTGGCTTACCAATGAAAAAGGTTTTAAGTTAACTTCTCTTAGGCCTTTAGGAATGTCACCTGCTAGGATTTCAAAGTTTAATGCTAGGCTTATGTTGCGGTCTCTTTCTGAGCTTGTAGTAGTTAGTGGTTATAGTGGACTAATAGTTACCATTGATGATTTAGATGTTATTGTGGACAAATCAAGTTTAGCACCCTTGCACTATACTAAAATGAAAAGAGAAGATACTTATGAAAGTATTAGAGAATTAATTGATGATATTGATAATTTTAAGAATATTATGTTTCTTTTTGGTTGTTCTAAAACTCTTATAGATAATGAGAAATTAGGTATGAAATCCTATCAAGCTCTTTGGATGAGAATCCAAAATGAAGTATGGAATGATAGAATTAATAAATTTTCTGATATTATTGATATGAATGAGGTTGCTAGACAAGTTTATACTCCAGAGTTATTAATAAACATGTCAAAAGATTTTTCTAAACAAATTATTAATCAAGAGGTAGAACCAAAGGTAATAGATAGAGAAACTGCTAGCAGATTAATTGAACAATCCAAACAGGGAGGCCTTTCAATTCCGGTACTTGTTAGGAATGCTACATTGGGAATCACAGAATGGGAGGAAAGCTAAATGGATTTTGATTTTGAAGCAAGACATATTATTGAGGCTCTACGTTCAGGTATTCCTTCAAAAATAGTAGGGAAATGTTTTTGTGATGCACGTTCAGATTTACTTAAAAAAATAGAAAAAGAGATTAATTCAGTTGTTGATACAAGCCTTTCTAATTCTCGAATAATAAGTGGAAGATATGGTGAGGGGAAAACACACATGTTAAATACTGTTTTCAATCTTGCCAGTGAAAATAATATGGTTGTATCAATGATTTCTTTAAGCAAAGAAACGCCTTTCAATAAACTTTATTTAATTTACCAAAAGCTAATGAATAATACTTATTTGCCAAATAGAATGCAGCCTGGGTTTATCCAAGAATTAGAAAGATTGACTTTGAATTCTAAGATTACAAGCGATCTTCTTCTTTTCTGTCATACTGCTTTAGATAGAGATAAATTATATTATGTTCTCAAGTCCTTCGTTTCAACTGATAATTTAGATGAAAAATATTTGCTTCAAGCTGATCTTGAAGGAGATGTCCTATCTAATGTAACATTAAAACAAATTTATAAACGAATTTTTAGAGAAAGAATTAAATTTAATGAAAATTTTTATAAAACAAGGCATTTTCAAGATTATTTCTATTTCTTAAGTAAATTATTCAAAGAATTAGGTTATAATGGTTGGGTTATTCTTTTTGATGAAACCGAACTTATTGGTCGTCTAGGAAGAAAAACTAGATTGAATTCATATAATAATATGGCAAGATTTCTTTTTCCTGAAAAAAAATTGGATTCTACTTATTCTCTTTTTGCTATTACTTCTTCTTACGCTGCAGATGTAATTGACAGCAAGAATGAATATGAAGGCATTGAAAAATATTTTCCTGAAAATCCTGAACCTATGAAAACTGTCTTAGAGTCAATTGAAGTAGCAGAACAACTTCAGCCTCTAAATTTGGAAGAGATTAAAGAAATCCTGGAAAAAATTATAGACTTTCATGGAAAAGCTTATAATTGGAAACCTGATGTTAATGTTGAAGAAATTCTGAAAAAAAGTAATAGCAGTGGCTATCTCCTAAGATCTAAGATAAGAATTGCCATAGAATTTCTTGATAATCTTTACATCTACAGAGATACTGGGAATGTTGGAATTGGAGATTTAGAATCAATGAAACTAGATCCTGATCTTCCTGATCTTGAAACTGAGTTAGAAGATGATTAGTTTTTTATAACTTAGTTTACTTATTTTTATTATTACTATTACTTGGGGAGTCCTTGAAGGCTCTCTAATTTTAAGTTAATGAGGTATTACTGCCTTGTAAACATAATTTAGATTAGAGTTTTTATCTTCAAAAGAATGTTTTTAGCTGGAAGTTGAGAAATTTTATAAATAAATTGTAAAGCTTTGGAGATAAACCCATTTAATTAGATTCCTCATGTACTTTTGAATGTGTTTAAAAAGATCTTAAAGACATTGGGTATTATCTATTTTGGAAATAGTATCAAATGTGACCAAATTTAAAATAAATATTGATAAATTACTATTGGTATTCTGCATTTGACAGCTAAAGAGCAATAAAAAAGGCACTAAGTCGTTGTAAATTATAAGAATTAATTCCTCTACATTTCAATAATATCTATATGACTAACAGATTTATTTAACTTGAAGTAATTATCCTTTAAGAATCTTCTTTTGCATATTTATTACTATCATAGTTGTTCATAAAAGCAGTGCTTTATATTTATTAATTTTTCCTAAACCTTTTTACTTGTTATTCACGCATTACGGTGTGGGGATAGTTGATAATAGAAAACAATGGTATTGACATGAAAATGAAGTAATGTTATAATATTATATCAAGTAGTATTATGTTGAAAAGGAGAGTAAAATGGCAATTACGTTCAAAGAAATAAATTTGCAATACCAAGCATTACATAAAACTTATTCATATATGGAGTCAAAAAAGTCCGAAATAAATAATTTTTATCAGAAATACAACAAATTGGGTTTTACCTTTATAGGTTGTGGATCTGGATATAATCTTTGTCAGTCTGGTGAATTTATAGCACAAAAAGAGCTAGGGAAAAAGGCTTGTGCAGTAGCTGGAGGAGATTTAATGTTGAATGTTGAAGAATATAAGAAAATTTATAATGATTCAATATTAATTATACCTACCAGATCGGGAAGTACTTCAGAGATTGTTTATGCCGTAAAGCAGATAAAAAAGAACAATAAAGATATTCCAATTATTGTTATAACATGCAAAGAAAATTCAATTTTAAGTAATCTTGCTGATTTAGTTGTGGAAATACCTTGGGCTTTTGATGAAAGTGTTTGTCAAACTAGAAGTGTCACAAATCTATATACTGTACTATTAATGTTAATAGCATATTTTTCCAATAATGACAAAAGAATTATAAAATTGAAACAAATTATTGATAACGGAGATTCCTATATTGAATCAATAAAACCCGGATTAGAAAAAATTGCCAAATTAGATTGGGAAAACGTAATTGCTTTAGCTGATGGTGAAGTTCAAGGACTTGTTTCTGAAGGGGCCTTGGCCTTTACAGAAATTTCCAGAAAACCAGGAGCTTTTTATCATATTCTTGATGTTAGACATGGGCCAATGGTATTAATCAGATCTAAAACGCTTGTTCTTATTTGCTTAAGTAAAGCTCCAGAGAAATATACTTTAGATTTGATAAAAGATCTTATTTCAAATCAAGCTAAGGTTATTGTTTATGCTGATGAGTCTACCAAATTACCTGAAGGAGTTTTATTACAAATAAATTCTAATTTAAAAATTAATGATGGACTATGTGGAATTCCATTTATAGGTATTGCCCAGCTTTTATCCTATTATAAAGCTATTAATGATAATGTGGATCCTGATAAACCCGATGGCTTAGATGCTTGGATTGAACTTGATTGTCAAAATTAAATTACTTTATTAGGCGGTTTATAGACCTCTAACAAAAAGTTGTGCTATTATAAGACAAAAAGCAATAAGAGGGGTGAGTATAAATGTTAAATCAGAATAAGAAAATACCTTTGTATGTTCAGTTGTACGAAGAGCTTCTTGACCAAATAGTTTCGGGTGTTTGGGAAGTTGAAGGACTTCTTCCAACAGAAAAAGAGCTTCTTGAAAAATATTCTGTAAGCAGAATTACTGTAAGACAAGCTTTAGAACAACTAAAAAATGAAGGATATATTGTACGAAAACCTGGGAAAGGAACTTATGTAAAATCCCAACCTATTGAACAGACTTTGTCTAATTTTTATAGTTTTAGCGATGATATGCAGAGAAAAGGTTTTGAAATAAAGAACAAAATACTTAAGTGTGAAAAACAAATTGCCTCTGACTATGTAGCAAGAAAACTTGAAATTGAATTAAACTCAGAAGTAATTATTCTTGAACGTATTCGTAGTATTGATAAAATTGCTTTTGCCTATGAAAAATCTTATATCCCATTTCAGGTTTGTCCAAGACTTACTGGTGAATCTGTTGAAGAAAAAGGTTTATATAAAAGTCTTGAAGACCTTGGAAATGTTACTCCTGATTTAGCAACAGAAACTTTTGAGGCAATATTGCCAACTCAGAAAATTGCAGAATATTTAAATATGAATGAACGCCAACCAGCTCTTCAAATTGATAGGATTACAAAATCTGGAGATAGTATTATTGAATATTGTAGGAGTTTGGTTCGAGGAGACAGAATTAAATACAATGTTATACTTAGAACGGTTTATAGGAAATAATAATGGAATATTTTTTAGGGGTTGATGGCGGAGGTTCAAAAACCAAGTTTAGTTTAGCTGATTGTAATTTAAATATTGTAAAATCAGTAATAAAAGAAGGTTGCGATTTCCATCGTGTAGGAGTAGATGGAGTTTGTAAAATTTTTTTAGATGGAACTCAATTGGTTTTAAAAGAGCAAGGCGAGAACTTTAATTGCATCAAAGGTGCAGCTTGGGGAATTCCTCGTTATGGTGAAGCCGTTAATGAAGATAAACAGATTACTTCATACCTCAAAAAAATGCTTCCAAAAACAGAATTAGGTTTTTTTAACGATGTTGATCTAGGAATTGCAGGTTCTTTGGCTTTAGAAAGTGGTATTCATATTGTTTCAGGTACAGGAGCTATAGCCATAGGGAAAGATGAAAATGGAAATACTTTTCGTTGTTCGGGCTGGGATGAGCATTTTGGAGATGAAGGTTCGAGTTATTGGTTAGGAATGGAAACTCTTAAACTGTTTACCATGGAATCAGATGGAAGAAAACCAAAAGGGTCTTTATATAAAATAGTTAAAGATTCTTTTAATCTTCAAAAAGATTTTGATTTAATTGATTATTTTTACAGCGAATTACATGAGAAAAGGGAAAAAATTGCCGGTGTTCAATTTCTTCTTTATAAGGCAGCTATTGAAGGTGATTTTTCTGCTGTTGAACTCTATAAAGAAGCTGCATTTGAATTATCAAGGTCTGTAAAAATGCTAATTAATAAAATTGATTTCAAAAAGAAACCAATAACAGTTTCCTATTCTGGTGGTACTTTTAAGGCAGGCGATTTGATTCTTAAACCTTTTCAAAGTTTTTTGTCAGGGTATTCAATAAAACTAGTCAACCCTATATTTGAACCAGGAATTGGGGCAATTCTATTGGCTTCTAAAGGTTTGGTTGATAAGGAACTTTACAGAAATTTAAAATAGAAAGAGGTAAAATATGCAAAACTCAGTAGAGGAATTGGCAAATATTTGTCAAGAAAATCTTAAAGGTACAAGTTTGAAGGGAATATGTAGCGTATGTTCAAGTCATCCGGGGGTCATTTCTGCTTCTGTAAAACAGAGCCTTGAAGATAATTCTCCACTTTTAATTGAATCAACGTCTAATCAAGTTGATCAGTATGGTGGTTACACAGGTATGAAGCCTTTGGATTTTTTTAATTATGTTTCAGATATTGGAAAAAAATCTGGTCTTGATTCTTCTAAAATTATTCTTGGGGGAGACCATTTAGGGCCAAACCGATGGCAGTCTGAAAAAGCTTCAATAGCTATGGATAAGGCTTGTGTTCTAGTAGAAGAATATGTTAAAGCTGGTTTTAGGAAAATACATTTAGATGCTAGTATGCCCTTAGGTGATGATGGGGGTAAAGTTGATGAAACAACTGTTGCCGAAAGAGCAGCTATTCTTTGCGAAGTGGCTGAAAAAACATGGAAACCAGCTTACAAAGGAGATTGTAAGCCTTATTATGTTATAGGAACAGAAGTTCCCATTCCCGGAGGGATTTTAGTAAGTGGAGAGGATGATAAAATTAGTCCTACTTCTGCTTTAAGAGCTGAAAGTACAAGATTTAAAACTCAAGAGGCTTTTGAAAAACATGGACTAAGTGCTTGGGATAGAGTATTAGCTATGGTTGTTCAACCTGGGGTAGAATATGGAAATAATTGGGTAAGTGTGCTTGATGAAACTAAGTTGAAACCACTTAAAAATGAAGCTGAAAAATATGGGAATTTAGTTTATGAGGCACATTCAACTGATTATCAAACAGAAAATGCTTTAACTGAACTTGTAAAAAATCATTTTGTTATTCTAAAAGTTGGGCCTTGGGTTTCTTTTGCTTATAGAGAAGGTCTTTATGCTTTGGAGATGATGGAAAAAGCTATATATGGGAGATCTGGAAGGAAACTATCAGGGCTTCAAAATGAAATTGAAAAAGTAATGTTAGAAAATGATGGTAGTTGGAGAAAATACTGTGATGGTAAAACTGAAGAGGAATTATATTTACAACGACATTTTGGTTTGAGTGATAGAATAAGATATTATTGGGCTGATAGTAGATTGAAAGAATCTCAGCAAAAGCTGTTTGATAATCTTGCAGATTATAATCTTGGAAAAGAGCTTGGACTTTTTAGTCAATTTGTACCGGGGTTATTGAAAAAACTTGAAGCAAATAAACTTTCATTTCAACATCCTTCAGAAATAGCAGAAGAGTATACTAGAGATGTAATTCGCTGTTATCACAGAGCCACTGGAGTAGATTGTTAATTAATATACAATGCAACCAAGTTTTATTTTTATTCTAGGTGAATTAGTCTTTTCTATGACCTAAATTTAATATCAAAACATTTTATTGACACAAAAATTTGGTAATGTTATAATATTATATTAAATAAATTAATATAAGAAGGAGATTTTTAAATATGCTTAGATTAGATGGTCACATACATATTCAAGATGTAACTGTAGATAATAAAATTATGATGCAACACATGGAAGAAGTTGGTATAAGTGGAGGAATAGTATTGTCTAAACCTCCTTGTTGGTTAGAGGAAAGTAATCTTTCATTTCAACAAAGGGTTGATCAAGTATTATCTTTTTGTGATGGAGAAAAATATTTATTTCCATTTTTCTTTATTGATCCACTTGAAAAGGATGCTCTCAAACAGATTGATTATGCAGTAGAAAATGGAATACGCGGTTTTAAGATTATCTGTGGTAGACATTATCCAAGTCACCCTGATTGCATCGAGACTTGTAAAAAGATTGCAGAAAACGATAAACCTCTCTTATTTCATTCAGGTATTTTATGGGATGGAATAAATAATTCCGGTAATTATAATAAACCAACTGAATTTGAAATATTATTGCAAATTAATAAATTAAAATTTTCTTTAGCACACATTTCATGGCCATGGACAGATGAGTGCATCGCAGTTTATGGTAAATTTAATGAAGCAACAATTCTTGGTAAAAAAACAGCTGCTGAAATGTTTATTGACACTACTCCTGGAACTCCACCGATTTATCGAAAATCTGCTTTGGAGAGGTTGTTGTTAACAGGCTATAATATCAATGATAATGTTATTTTTGGATTAGACAATTATACTGATAGCTATGATGTAAAATGGGCAAAAGAAAACATGGATAGAGATGATAAAATTTATGATGAACTAAATATACCAACTGAGACAAGAAAAAAGATATATTCTGAAAATCTTCTTCGTTTTGTAAACGAAAAATAGTAATTAGATTCATAAAAAATGAGGAAGAAGCTGCAAAAGGGTCTTGGGACAGAAATGATAATTCTTTTTTATAAGTTAGTGATGCTTATTTATTAATTGGTGGAACACTAGAAGATTCTCTAATTTCTAAAGTGTGTGGAATTATTAGGGTTGTTTCAAGTTGATAAAACTGCAAGAAAAGTAAGATTTTTCGAAAGACATCTTAATATTACAGAAACCTTTATTCCAATAGAGGGAGAAGATATTTTTATCTTAGGACTTCCAGATAGTTCAACAGATAAGCCTGATATGTGGTATTTCTTTGCATAAAGGAACCTGGCATTGGCCACCAATTCCAATGGGAGACAGAATTAGACTTACTTTGGTTAGAAAAGGTGCAATTGGTGAGTTAAAAGAAGTTGTAGATATTAAGGACGTTGGACTTGATGATGTAACTTTGTCATTTGTTAAATAATTTCAATTTGAATTGGGCTGTTTTAAAGTAGTTTTAAAGCAGCCCTAGATTTTTAAGTACATAAAGAATAAAATAATGAACTTGTAAGTTAGTCTAAATTTCTATAAAGTTTTAATATTTGGAGGGAAAATATGATTTTATATCCTGTAGTGAAATTACTACCGAATAGGGTAAGACGTAATTATCTTGGTGGGAGAAGTATTGATGAAATGCAAGGAATTTATAATCCATCAGATTCAGATAGACCGGAAGAATGGGTAGGATCTTTAGTTTCTGCTAGAAACTATGGTCTAGAAGAAATAGAAAATGAAGGCTATTCAAAATTTCAAGAGAAGGGAAAACAAGAGTTACTAAAGAATCTAATTGAACAAAATCCAAAGTATTATTTAGGGAAAGCCTATTATGAAAAAAATGGTTTGGATTTTGGTTTTCTTTTTAAGATTCTAGATTCATCAATGCGTTTACATGTTCAAGCTCATCCTACAGCAGAATTTGCTCAAAAATATTTAGACTCAAAATATGGGAAAATGGAATGCTATTACATTCTTAAAGTAAGAGAAGGGTCTGAGGGTTATATAAGACTTGGCTTCCAACATCTTCCTACAAAAAAAGAATGGAAAAGAATTATTGAAGAGCAAGACATTAAAGCAATGGATAGTTGTTTTGAAAAGGTCCCAGTA
>JBAYZQ010000064.1:0-11323 GCA_041672385.1 Sphaerochaetaceae bacterium
TTCATTGCCCCAGATACCATCCAAAAAAGCTTAAATTTAGACAATGATATCGAAATAGCTATTCATAAACTTGAAAAAATCAATGAAATTGTAAAAGTTTTACCAGGTATTGATTGTGGACTTTGTGGAGCCCCTACTTGTTTTTGTTTAGCTGAAGACATCTCCCAAAAGAAGGCAAGCATTAGACAATGTGCTGTTCTTCGTTTGAGAGATTCACAGGGACTTAATACTCTTGCCAAGATTTGGGGAGAAAAAATTTCTAGTAACTAAAAAACTATTTCCTGATAAGGTTCTTCAATATTATTTTTTTCTAGAAGTTCTTTTTTTGCTATTGTAACAAATTTTCCCTTATCAAACTGAGAAACTATATATTTTGCCGCCTTTTTTACATCTTCTACCGTTATTTGAAGTATTTTTTTGAAAGATTCATCTCTATACTCTTGAGAATATCCATAGAGTTCAAGAATCCAAACTGTCATACTTTCTGCCTCAGAAGATTTCGGTCGAAGCTCAAGTCCCACCAATGAAAGAATATTTTTTTCAAGTTGTTTTGCATCAATTCCATTTTTTGCAATAGCTTCCAACACTTCTTTAAAAGCATCCCTAGTTTGACCTATATGAGGATCTCTATAGGAATAGAAGGTCATTAAACCTTCTTGAGCATCAAAAGACGCCCCTGCTGCATAAGCTCCACCTATTGAACGAATTTTATCCCAAAGAATTCCTGTTGAAAGCACTTTTGAAAGGATTGTAGTAGCTTGTTTTATTAACAAATCTTTAAATTTTAAAGGAATTGTAAAAGCATTATAGGAAACTAAAGGTGAATCAAAAAAATAAGCCTCTGTTTTGGTTTCTATTTCTTGAAATTTATAGAATTCTTTATTAATTTCAATTTTCTTTCCTTTAGACTCAAAACTATCAATAAAAAGCTTTAAGGCCTCTTTAGCTTTTTTCATCAGTTTTTCATCAGTAGTAATTTGACACTGAATTCTATTCTTATCAACAAGTTTCTGTCTTAAGTTTTCTAATTTTTGACTTATTACCTTAATTTCACACTTGGACAGATTCTTCAAATACTCACCTTGAGAAATACCGTTAGTAAGCTCTTTCTCTTTTACAAAAGGAGAAAAACCAAAGCCAGCTCTGCTAGCTGCATAGAAAATAACATTTTGAGTAAATTCAGAACTAAAGCTTGTCACTAAATCGGTAATAGCACTATTAATTCTTTTACTTGAAGTTAAATCACCCTTTTGAAAAAGATGAGAAATAAAACTTAAAGCAGGTTTACTATCTTCAATCAAAGTTTTTGCATAAATATTTAATATTGAATATGGCTTTTTTGTTTTTATTTTTCTTCCATTTAATAATGAAAAACTACTTGCTCCTGTCAAAAATCTTAAGCGAAGTGCTACTTGTGTATAATCTAAATCATCAACCCCGGTCATTTGCAATAAGGTTATTAAAAGAGGAAGTAACATATGTTCTTCTTCATTCAAATCCACAGTATTTAAACCAATTGAGAAATAACATATCCCATTTGTTCTTAAATTTTGTAAGGTTAAAGGCCTTGATGAGAAGGTAGTTTTTTCATGAGGATAAGGATGAAGGGACAAAGGAATATCTTCTCGAGTCAAAAAGGGAACACTTTTTAAAGCCTCTTCATCCTCTTCTTTTGAACTGAAAATTTGAATTTCTTTTTCTTTATTTTCACTTTCCTCTTGGGTTTGTTCTTTTAATAAGGAATGAATACTTTCTTCAAGATTCTTGTTGAAGTTTTCATCAGGGTAAACTGTAAGCAATACTCTTTGGGGGTTTTCAATTAAGTTTTCTTTAATCCATCTTCCAAAGAAATCTTTTTCATTTGATAGCTTCTTTTTTAAAGTTTCAAAAGTTTTCTTTTTTTGAAGAACATCAAAAGGGTTTCCCTCAAACATCCATCCTCTTAGACTTCTTTTGCAAGCTTCATAACCAAAAGGATTATTTGATCGGGCATTTTCCAAAAAACTAAACTCAATGCTTTTTAAACTTGTTTCAACAGTTTGACTATCTATTGAATCTTCAACAATTTTTTTTAAAGTTTCCATAAAGAAATCTTCTATTTTCTTACTATTTTCTCTTTCGGCTCCTGAAAAACCAACAGAAAAAACCATTTGCCTAAAACTGGCTGTCATACCACTTTCACTGCTTAAATCCTCCCCTAATTCAGATTCTGTCACCGCTCTATAGAGAAGAGCTCCAGGGTTTCCTAAAAGCAAATCAACAATAATATTCAATATTAAAACCTGTAATGGGTCTGCAGAATTAGAAACAGCCCAGTTCAAACTAATGTTGCTTTTTCTAGCCTTTGGGCCTGGGACTGAATAACTTACAGGACTTGTTAAAGAAGATATTTCTTTTTGTTTTTCAATTGCTTTAAATTGTTTGTCTTTTAAATACTCTTGATCAAGATAACTTAAATAGGGTCTTATATCTAATTTTCCATAAATAAATAAATAACAGTTTGAAGGATGATACCATTTCTTATAAGTTTCTAGATAACTTTCAAAGGAAAGCGTAGGTATTTCTTGAATATCTCCACCACTGTCGTTCTCAAAACAAGAACCTTTGAATAAGGAGCTTGTTGAAAACTTAGAAACAACTGCTTCCTGATCAGAATAGTCGCCCTGCATTTCATTGAAAACTACTCCAGCCATCTTTCCATTTTCTTTTGTTCCAATCTGTCTTATTCCTTCACTTTCAAAAGAAACTTTCCTTAATAAAGGAGAAAAGACACTGTCACTATAGACATAGAAGATATTATCAAAATCTTTTTTCAAGGGAGAAGCAAAAGGAAAACAAGTACAATAGGGTGTTGTATAGGCATTTAAATAAGAATTTACACTTCCCTGTGTCATTTGACTAAAGGGATCTCTTACTGGAACTTTTTTTGAGCCTGATAGAACAGTATGTTCAATAATATGAAAAACTCCAGTTGAGTCAAAAGGAAGAGTTTTAAAGCAAAAACTTGCAAAAAGTTCTTCATCTTGATTTTCCAAATGAAAGACTTCCATATGTGTCTGCTTATGACGATATAGAATGCCTTTCCCATTATAATCTTTCAATTCAATTTCTTTTATTTTTTCAAAGTTCTGTAAAGAATCCTTTGAGTATGTCGTAAACAAGTTTTTCATAAACGTCAGTTGCCTCCATTATTGCATCATCTTTGATTTTAGAAATTTTACTGAGTTGTAAATCAGGAGCATTATATATTAACGTATCAGTAGAAAAATCTTTAACAGCAACTGAGCCATTTATAGAAACAATATAATAATCAGGCCTCTGAATAATTTCATCCACTCCCATTCTGCAAAGAACAAGATATCTGTTTCCTGGTAAATTAGTCAAGAAGTCTTCTTCTAATTTGTTATCATCGTCACTTTCCTCTCCATAAAACGAAATCATCTTTATTCCATCTTTTATAAAAAGAGCTTGTATTTTATCGGTCAAGCTTTTGGATTCTAAAAATTCTCCTTTGTCATTAAATTGAAGAACATTTATTCCTATTCCGTCTTTTAATGGAAATTTCTTAGAATACAAAAAAATCCCTTCAAGTGATGAAAGTAAATCTTCAAATTCTACTTTGTAGTTTTCATCTAGAAGTGAATAAAATTTATCATAATTTTTTCCAAGATAAAATGAGAAAGTTACCTCTGAAGAGGAAAGAAGGTTGGGATAAAGATTATGAAAATCAAACTCCCCTTTATTTCCAGAACTAAAAACAAAGACATCAGGATAAATTTCTCCTTTGAGATTTTCTAGATTTACCTTGGCTTGGATATTTGCATTTAGAACCTTACTTTCCAAAAATCTATTTTTTCTCCTTACCTGTACTTTACACTCTACATTATCTGTGTCTTTTTCATTAATAATCAATTTCAAGTCTGAAAGTAGATCAAAGGCTTTATCTACCAAAGTATTAAAACCTAATTCTTCGGGTAGATAATCATTAGTGGAAGCTAAATTAGCTGCCTGGAAGTAAAAATCAAGAGCTTCTAAATCAAGGTTTTTTCGATAGAAGGCTTCAGCCTTTTTAACAAGAGTTTCAACTTGTTGTTGAAGAAGCAAATTCTCACGATAAATGGAACTTTTTGCCAAAAACAACTTATCTTCACTACAAACGCCAAGCAAATGAACTACTACCTTCCCGTCCCCATCTTTAGAAAGATTCTTATTGCTAATAACAAAAGAATACTCAGCTATTGCTTTTGTCGTGGTTAATTCTCGATATTTTGTTGTGGTAATATCTTCCCCAAGAAGATTAGAAATTTGGCTAAGCATATCTTGATAGGCAAAAAGTGTAGCTTGATATTCATCTACTGCTACTCCCTTGCTAACAAAAGAATATTCACCAGATCTATTAGAATAGGAGGTAACCCAAGAAGGGTATTCTATAAGTGAAAAATCTAAAGATTTATTTAGGGTGCTACAAGAAGCACAAACTAAGAGGACTACAGAAACATATAAAATTATTATTTTTCTTACCTTTTTCACTTTTTACCTCAAAAATTAAACACAAGAGCTAGGGCAAAGTTATTTTTTACATCTATTTCGTCAACAGAAGATTGATAGAGGTTAAAATTATCCCATTTTATTCTATAAGCCAAATTCTTCATAAATCTATGTTCATACCATAATCCATAATTCACACAAAAGTTAAGTTGAGTTCCATAAATCAACCCCAAGGTCGCATATGCACTCAAACAGGCATTGCTTATCATAGAAAAATCAGTATTAAAAATCCGGCTTAAGGGTAATTCCATTAGAACACCTAGATCTCCATAAACTAAATTAGGGTAAATTAAGCCTGCCCTAACATAATAAGAAAAAGGGTAAACTCTAGTACGGCTAAAGAAATCAATATTTGCCGTTTTAGTTCCCCCGCCAATTGATAAAGATGAAATTTTTCTTCTTGGTTCTAACCAAAGTCCAACAACTTCATACTTTGAATAAAAGTGATCAAGTAAAACAACATTCTCATTCACGTTGCTTACTATTGTCACTCCTAAATCTTTGTCGAAAGCATTTCTAAAAGTGAAACAATCTCCTTTCTTCACAGTTTCCTTAAAAAAGGAAACTGAAGAAAACTCATTTTTCCAAATGTAATCCAAACGAGGATTATCATCTTCAAAGAAAGCTTGAATATCATATTCCAACTGTAAAGCAACACTTTCAATTATTACTTCTGGTTTTTTTTCATCAAAAAGAACTGAAACTCTTTCTTCAAGGGTTTTATCTTTATATTTTAAAACAATTTCGGATTTTAACCAAATTTTATCTTGATAAAGAGTCTCATCAGTCTCAGTCTTTTCATTTATTTGAACTTCTTCAGGTAAAGCAAAATTAGAAAAGGCTTTTTCTACTCCTTGCCTAACATAAACCTCATAGTCTGAGGCCCATAAAACACCAGTAAGAATTATCAAAATAAAAAATGTAAAAAAGACCGTTTTTCTCATTTTTATTCCCAGATTCTAATAATCTCAAGTATTAATTTTGTGGCATCAACCATTGCAGGAAGTGCAGCCCATTCTTTTAAGCTGTGAAGATTATGAGATCCAACAAAAATATTTGGACAAACAATACCTCTCTCTGCTAAATCAGCACCATCCGTACCACCTCTAATTAATTCTTCATAAAGAGGCATTTTTAAGTTCTGTCCGGCTTTATACATCAAATCAACTGATTTTGGATTTTTTTTAGCACTTGCTGCCATATTCTTATAAATAACTTTGCCATCCACTTCAATTCTTGAACCTGGATACATTGCCTGCAAGGTCTCACCAAGACGTTTAAGAGCATCATAACGACGATCAATGTTCTTAATATCAAAATCTCTTAGAAATATTGTAGCTTCTGCTTCAACTCCATTACCTTTAAATTCTAAACAACAATAAAATCCAAAACGTCCATCTGTAGCTTCTGGACTTTCAGCTTGATTGATGAAATCAATATATTTTGCACCTAAAGTTACTGCATTAACCATTTTGCCTCTTGCTGTGCCCAAATGGATTGATACACCATGGAATTTTACTTTTACAGTTGCAGCATTAAAACATTCAGTATTTACAGCATATCTTGGTCCACCGTCTAAAGTATAACAAGTCCTACTTTTAATTGCTTCATAAGGGAAGTTATCCATTCCACCTCCAGTTTCTTCATCACTGGTAAAAATAATTTCAATGTCAGGATGTTTGATTTCTGGATTTTTAACAAGATATTCAACAGCTGTCATTATTTCAGCCACTCCTGCTTTATCATCTCCACCAAGTAGACTTGTTCCATCGGTAACAATAAGAGTTTCACCAATATAAGATTCAAGCTCACTATTATCTTCGCTTTTTATCTGTAGTCCATTTTTTAGTGTAATATCCAAACCATCATACTTCTCAATAACCTGAGCTTTAACACCATTCCCTTTAACATCACTTGCTGTATCAACATGGGCCATAAAAGAAACTGGAGGCAAGTCACTATCACCTTCAAGAGTAGCTATTACATAGCCCTTGTCATGAAGTATAACTTTCTTCAAACCCAAGTCTTTAAGTTCTTTTTCCAACATCTTTAAAAGATCCCACTGGCAATCTGTGGTTGGAACTTTCTCACCAGAAAAATGAGGATCACTCTGACTGTCAACTACTACATATCTTAGAAAATTATCTAATACCGATTTGTTTAAATTCATAAAAAACTCCTATGCCCATTATCACATAAAGAGCATAAGAGTACAATAATGGATAATAACAAAGTTATTTTTTTTTAAGCTTGTATATTGTAATGAGCTAGCATTGGTTTAACCATGTCCATTATTTGATAAATAGAGAAAACACATACTACTATTCCAGTCACAACTGGGCCTTGTTTCATAGTATTTCCAACAGCAATAATACTTGCTGCTAAAGCATAATCAGCACTAGGAGTTGTGGTTACTTCTTCAATCCAGTCAGAAAAAGCCTTTGAAGATTGATTGGGTTTATCAAGTTTATAATAATCATAAATTGATAAAACAGTAGAGGCTAAAATACCAGCAGAAATTGAAATGGCTGCTGCTGCAGAAACCTTTCCCCAGAAGACTACATTAGGCATACATGCATAAACAATTCCCGCAGTCAGCAATACAATAGATCTAATTACGAGTCTCTTTAAATCTTTAAGAAAAGCTTCCTTTTGTTCTAAAGGCATAGATCGTGAAATTGAATTCTCAATAACTCTTAATTCTTCTCCAGTTTCTTTTTCAGTCTCTTCAACAGTTTTAACAAGATTTGAATACTGAGTATCGTTTACCAGCTCTTTAGCTTCTGATAGAACTTCATCAACATCATAAGAATTCTTAACCGAATAACAAAAATTCAAATAAACTTGTCCATTTTCTTCTTCAAGAGTTCTATTTACAATATCACATCCTTGTAGGCCTTCTAACTTAGATAAATCCATTTCTTCTTCAAGATAAGGAGAGATCAAATCATACTGTTCATCGACAATACTTGATACCGAGCGGTTTCTTTCATCCTCAGACACTTGTGCTCTATAAGGTTGGGCCCATTCCATTGAACAACTGATAATACATAAAACCAGTACTAGTACAATACCAGTATTAATCATTCTTTTTACTCTCAAAACTACCTCCCTAAAATTCCCAACCAATTAAAAGACGAATTCTCAAATCTCGGTAATTGGGGAATATTGTTCTAATTTCCTCATATTCTTCTTCAAAAGTTTTTGAAGGATTTCTTACATCAAATTGGATTTCAGCCCTCCAGTGTTCATTTATTTTTTGATTCCAGCCAAGGGTTATTTCATTTAGTGAGAAAAGATCATCCTCTAGAAAATTACTGTTAATTTCAAATCCAAAAAGGCAAATTGTAAAGCTAACAAAAAAACCTTCATTCCAAGGATAATAAATCAAATTTAATCCTAAGTTCATAAGATAAGCTCCATCATCACAACAAAAATTTACCGGAATAGAAAGTGCAAAATTATCAAATACATTGCATTTTACATCTGCATAAAATTCAAATCCTGATTTAAAAGCCAAGTCATAGGCAGTTGATAAATCTAGATAAATACCAGAAGCACTAATAGCTGTTAACCCAATTAAAATAATAACTATAACTAAAATTATTTTCTTAGTTTTCATCATTCAAGTACTACTCTACAAAGACTTAAATGAGCATTATTAGTTAAAACTAGAAAATAGGCTCCATTTAAAATAATTTGAGAAGGATTACTACTAAAATCACACTGCCCATTTTCTTCAATAATTCCATCAGAATTTATACTGTAACAGAAGATTGAGCTTTGCGCCTTTGCTGAAGCATAAATATATTTGTACATGTCACTGACTACAAGTTTTTCTGCTTCAATATCAAGAGTTTGTTCCAGAGTAAAAGAATCACCATAGAAAGAATATCGTTTTAATTTACCTTCAGTTCCAATAATAATTGAATCATCCCTAATAAATTTTACAACTTCTGGTTCTATCAACTCGGCATTATATCTAGTAAAGGCTGTTAAAAATCCAACATCATCCGCTACTGGATTAATAAGAAAATCACTTTTATTGTCAACAATCATAGCAAGATTATTTCCTGATTTGGAAAAACAACAAGATTTTACGTTAGTGTAGTCTTCTGGAACACTCAACAAACTGCACATTCCTTTTCTTTGTAATCCACCATTTGCATATGAAAAGAAATGAATCTTTTTTTCCACTGAGTCAATTATATAAGCTCCACGTAAGGCATTATTTAACACTAGAGCATCCACTTTTTGTATTGTCAAACCTGTCTTTATTTCATTTACAAATCTTGAAGTATCAGAGAGCAAAGCTATGTTATTAGTGTCAGATACAAATTTCATAAATGTTACACAATTGCCATTTTCAGTATCATAAAAAGCTAAAACTCCACTGTTTACATCACTAGATATCATTTTTATATCTGGTATCCAAGAAAAATCTAAAGGCCCTAGATTCCTTAGAATTGAAAGATTGTTATTGGCCACTCTACATATCTGAATACTTGAAAGACTAGGTGTTGCAATCAAAAATCTCTCACCAGGAAGAGCTGTAATTATTGAATCGTTAGAAATTTTAAGACCATTTGTTCCATTTATCATTTCTGATACTTTTACAAGTTGTCCTTGGTTTCCTGTAATTTTTGAAGTGAAAGGAAAAGTAACAGAGCCTGTGGATCCAAGTTTATCATTACTGACAACAACATCTAGTCTATGGGAACCTGGATTAGTATTAATGACAATAGAATCACCCTCTTGGGTCAAAGCTTTAATATCACCTTGTGGATTTCCATCTAGAAACCATTGTATTTCCAATCCTTCATAATTCTTAAAATTATCATCTACTTCAAAGCTAACAGTTTTATCTTTGTTGGACTCTTCTTCTGTTTCTAATCCCGATAGATGTCCAGTAACTGGAATTCCCGAATTGTTAGCAATAAATAAAGTTCCAGTCGAATTAGAATAGGACTGAAAATCCAAATCCAGATTTCCATTTGTTGGGATTCCATTAACAATACGAACCGCCTCAACAAGTCCAGAAGCTACAACATCTCCACTTTTTAAAACTGCTCTAAGAGTATAAGATCCACTTGCCAATCTTTCTGAATAAGAAGCACTATTATTGGTATAATCAACGTTCATGTTTAAGATTCTTTCAGTTGTGCTTTTATCAGGACCTTTTAGATAAACTGTTAATTCTGGATTTGGAACATCACTTGAAGCCCACGATAACTCAATATGGAAATCTGCGCTTCCCACTAGTTGATTCAAAATTATAGTAACTGGAGAGGAATTCTTGGTTATTTCATGAGTAATAACTCCCTTTACCAATTCTAAGTTATTATTATTCAAACCCTTTGCTGTTATATTCCATTCTCCAATATTTAATCCTTCAATAGTTATTGCAGAACTTTCTGAATTTACTGAAAATGTTTTACCTCCAGGACCTTCTCCAGTAACAACATATCGAGTGACATCTAAACAGGTATCCTCAGGAAGCAGGCTTCTACTACCTTGCTCACCAACTTTCAAAATCAATTTAAGGCTTCCTGTAGCCTGACTTGAGTCATCACAGGAAACAATAAAAAATAAAGCTAAAATTATCACCAAAACAACAAGAAAATAATTTTTCATATTTTACCTCCACTTCTTAAACTACCTAAGACAAAAAAATGACTATAAACTAATTTGACTATTAATTGTCTTTAGTTATTGAATTTTATTTTTAGTACCTTTAAAGTAAAGACATAAAAAATTGGGAGTAAAAATGGAAACCTTGTTTAAAGTATTACTTCTAGGAATGGTGCTTGTTCTTGCCTTCGTTCCTAATTCTGTTTTTGGGGCACTCTTTCCTTTTGTAATTATTCTAACGATGCTCTTATTATACGGATATTGGTATCTAACATACTTTGTTCGTCTTGAAGATATTTACAAAGTAAAACCAGATTTGAAAGATAAAATCAAATTTAATATTTTCTGTGGGAAATTACCAATTGAAAATTCTAATGATATAAGTCGATGCCAGTTGCTAGTAACAGAAACTGAAATTTTCCTTTTTCAAAGAAAAAAATCAAAAGAGAGAACTCCCGATTCTTCCTGTAAAGAAATAATGAAAATAGAATTAGATAGTGTAAGTAGTATTGAATTTAAAAAAGTTGCTGGCGCTAGATATGGATTTGTAATTTTCTTCGATGAAAATCAAGAAGTTAAATTTATGTCCAGCAGGATAAAAAGTAAAAAGAAAGAATTTTGCGAAGCTCTTAAACTTAACGAATAATTAACAAAAACCCAACAGTTTCCTGTTGGGTTTTTTCATATCTAAAAATACTTAACTTCTCTTTTACTTTTTGTAAAGAGGGGCCTGAGTATAAGTAGTATGAAGAAGATGATGACTCTTCTCAGAAAGAGGAGCTCCAAGATAATCAGAATAAATCTTTTTTATAGATGGATTCTGATGTGAACATCTATACTTTGAATTCTCATCATCATTATAAAGGCCTTGAGCTCTTGCTTTACGATTTTCATCGTTACTTGCATAAGGCTGTCCGCCTCCGGAAACACATCCACCCTTACAAGCCATAACTTCAATGAAGTGATAAGGCGGTTCTTTTCCAGCTTCTCTTGCTTCTCGTACTTCATCAAGAACACTTTTAATGTTAACTAGTCCATGAACAACAGCAACTTTAAGCTTGGTACCGGCTACATCTATTGTCCCAACTTTGACACCTTCTTCAAGGCCTCTAACAACATCTAATTCAACATTAGCAAGCTCTTC
>JBAYZQ010000065.1:0-11319 GCA_041672385.1 Sphaerochaetaceae bacterium
CTAAAAGTTAAAGACCCTAAAGAAAAAGATTTTATTGGGAGTCAAAAGGCTTTTATTGATGTTGATAAATGCATTTCTTGTGGAGAATGTGCAGAAAAATGTAGATTTGATGCTATTCATCCTTTTGAAGGCTCTTATAAAGTTGATGAAATTTCTTGTGAAGGTTGCAGTCTATGTAGCTTAGTATGCCCAGTCAGTGCAGTTAGTTTTTACGATGATAAATCTGGAACTTTACAAAAATACACGGGGACTTATGATTTTTCTACTGCTTGTCTTAAATTGGGCAGGGGAAATTCTGGGAAGCTTGTTTCAGAGGTAAAACGTAACATGATTATTGCTGAGACAGAAGAATATGCAGTCTTGGATGGTTCTCCAGGAATTGGATGTCCGGTTATAGCTTCCATCAGTGGAGTAGACTGGGTTTTACTCGTTGCAGAACCAACTCTTTCAGGTTTTAGTGATCTAAAAAGAATTGTTACAACAGCAAAGGCTTTTGAGTTGAAAATGGGATTATGTGTTAATAAAGCAGATATTAATATGGAAATTACCAATGAAATAATTGATTACTGCAAAGATGAAGGGGTTTATTATCTTGGTCTGATTCCTTATGATAAGACAGTGTTAAAAGCTTTAAAAAGCAGTAAATTGATTATTGATATTCCTTGTGAAGCAGGTAATGCGCTTAGGAATGTTTTTAAAGAATTCAAGCAGGTGCTTGAAAATGAGAAATGATTGAAGAGGTGAATATTATGAAAATTGCAGTAGCAAGTGAAGGAAAAATGGTAACAGAACATTTTGGACATTGTGAAAGTTTTTGTATTTTTGATTTTGAAGATAAAAAACTTGTTAAATCTGAGACTATTGCCAATCCAGGGCATAGGCCAGGTTTTTTACCTGTTTTCTTAAGTGAAAAAGGTGTTAATGTTGTTTTATCAGGTGGTATTGGAGGTGGAGCAATAGAGATTTTCAATGAAAAAAATATTGAAGTTGTATCCGGAGTTTCTGGTGATGCACAAGTTGCCGCTCAAGCTTATGTTGATGGCAAACTAAAATCTTCTGCTTCAACTTGTAACCATGATTATGAAAAATAAAATAAAACTTTTAGTTTTATAATTTTAAAGACTGCATTTAATCAATGTGGTCTTTTTTTATGACTATACCATAGATTAATTTCTCAAGGTAAATAAGATGTAAATCAGTTGGAATTTGTCTTAATTGCACTTCATAATAGGCAATTTTAATGATAATTTCTTTTAATTCCTTCAGGCTAAAGTTTTTTAAAGCCTCAGTGTAAAGAGTCTTATCTTTATATCTATAAATAGAAGCTTTACTACCAAAGACATTTGCATTTTCAAAAGCTGAAGCTATGGATACTTTGTTTAATATAAGATTTTCTTGTATGTTTTCTAACCTTCTAAAGCACCAATTTAAAGAAGCAAGAACTGCTGGTATTTGATAGGAGTTAGTTTGATAGAGGTTGTGAAGACATTGAAGACTGTCGTTAAGGTTTCTTAAAGCCAAGTAAGAAAAGAGAGAAAACCCTGTTTCAACCTTGGTGTGTATAAGGTATTTTTCAATGTCTTGGTCATCTATTTGTTTAATTTCAGTACAGTTTAAATGGTAGGTAACTAGTTGACTACAAATGTCTTTAAGATCTTTTGTGTTGTTTTCAACTAGAACAAGAATTTCCTCAATTGCAGAATTAGTTATTGAGAGTGAGTTTTTTTTGAAGTAGGTTTTTATCCACCCACTTTTTTGATTTTCGAACATTTCATAGAATATTTTTTGATTGTTTTTAGGAATCAAATCCATTAAAACTTTATTTATTCTAGTTTCTACTGTGGTTAGAAGAAGAGTGACCTCATTAGAGGGGTTATTTAAATATTCTAAAAGAAAATCTGAAAGAGGGGCTTTTATGAAGTTTTGTCTATTTGTACTTGTTGAGGAATATTCAAAAGGAAAGTCTAACCAAATAAATCTGCTAGAAGAGAAAAGAGAAGAATTCATTAAAGCTGTCAAAAAGGATTCAATGTCTTCTTCGTATGGATAAAATTTATAAAATTCAGTGTCTTTTGGAAGTTTTGCTTTAATTTCATCAACAAAATCCTGCTTTTGTCCAAGTTCTGGTCCTAAAAGTAAATATGTATTATTCATAAAATTCCTAGTATTTTCTTATTGTCATTACTAATTTGCCGAGGATCCTGCAATTCCTGACTATTATCGAATTCATGCTTGAATTAGCAGGCCTTAATTCAATATTAGATGAATGTCTATAGAACTGTTTTAAAGTATTTCCATAGTTTTCATCAATACTTGCCATCACTATTTCTCCATTTTCTGCAGTTTCTGTTTTTTCAAGGATTGCTATGTCTCCAGAAAAAATACCTTTTTCAATCATGCTTTCCCCTCTAACTTCCATCCCAAAATAAATTTTATTATTTGAAGGAATAAGGCTTGAGGAAATACTGATTTCATAATCTTTATTTTCTTCGCATATTAATGGGGTTCCAGCGGCTACTCTACCAAGAATAGGGATTGAGAAGGTGTCATCGCTAATTATAAAGTTCTTATCAAGCAAGGTTCTTGAGCGTGAAATGTTTTCACCGGGTGATAGGATTCCTTTCTTTTCAAGAGCTTTTATATGATCATAGGCTCCTTTTGTTGACATATTAAAATGATTAGCTACATCCCTTACTGTTGGAGAATAGTTGTTATCAAATTGAAACTGCCCATAAAAGGTAGCAATTTCTTTTTGTTTAGCTGTTAATCCCTTCATTTTGAACTCTCCTATTCTTCTTGGAATCTGTTCTCAAAAAGTTTTTCCATTGCTTCGGCCTGTTTTTCTTCATCGGGTCCAATACATGTCATTTTCAAAATATCCTGATATGGGGATCCCAATGTGATAACTCCCATAATCGATTTTGCATTTATTTTCATAGTTCCTTTTTCAAAAAATATTTTACTTTTAAATTTAGCTGCTGTCTTTGCAATAATTGCGGCAGGGCGTGTATGTATTCCTGCTCTGTTTTTTACTGTAAGTGTCTTTTCTACCATCTTTTTTCCTTAAAGTTTAGTTTCTAAAAAGTCCATAAGTTGGGAATCAAGATGTTTAGCTCCTTGATATCCTAATTGTTCAAGACGTCGGCATCTAGCTGCTGTCTCAATAATAATTGGAATATTTCTACCCGGTTTTACCGGAATAATGACTTTGGGTATTTTAATTCCAAGAATACTTTCACTTTTTTCTTCAGAAATTCTTTCATAATTTTTATTTTGGTCCCAATCTTCTAGGTGGGCCCAGAATTGAATTTCTTTTCTTTCTCTTATACTACTGATTCCATAAAGGTCTGGAATATTTATAATTCCTAGTCCCCTAATTTCCATGTGGTGGGATAGTTGTTTGTTTTCTCCTCCTCCAACAAGAAAGGTGTCATTGATATTTCGAATTTTAACCGTATCATCGCTGATAAGTCTATGTCCTCTGTCTAATAGTTCAAGTGCAGTTTCACTCTTTCCAACTCCAGATTCACCTGTAAGTAGGACTCCCATTCCAAATACCTCAACAAGAACACCATGAATAGTTACAGTAGGTGCAAATTCTTCATCAAGTATTTGATAAAGCAATCTTGATAAATCAGATGAAATAAGTTGTGATTGGAGGATTGGACATTCATAATTTTCAGCTACTTCAAGAAAATGTGGGGGAGGAGTTCCTCCACCTGAGAAGATACAACAAGGAAAATTATAACTTAAGATTTTATCGATTGAGTCTACTTTTCCAACTTTTACCAAGTCTTGAAGGTATGTTTGTTCTCCACGTCCAAAGACTTGGATACTCTGTTCGCTGAAATCCTTAAAATAACCGCTAAGCGGTAACCCTGGCCTAGAAAGTTTACTGGCCGTAATTTGTCTTGAAAGTCCTTTTTTACCCGCAATACAGGTTAAATGAAGTGAATCACTCAAATTTCCATCAAGTCTTAATAGTTGTAATACAGTTAAAGAATTCATAAAATAATAATAACCCAAATTATTTTATTTTGCAAGTTTCACTTAACATATGTTTAATAATATTAAACTTCTATATTTATGAACATTTCATTATATTACTGGAATCTTAGTATTTTTATGGAATTGACTGTTTTTTTATTTAAAAAAGTGGGATAATAAAAAATAGTTTGAGGTAAGTTATGCGTCTTAGAGATAGTATTAGATATTGGTGGAGCGAACCCAGGAGTGCTAATAACAGAGATGAAAACCGTAAGGTGACTTATCTTGAATTGTTTAATGATTTGGTTTATTCCGTTTTTTTTGCTCGTTTAACTCAATCCTATGTTAATAACAGCACTTACAAGTATGCTTTTCTAGCATACTTAATAAAATTTATTCTCAGTTGGATTGTATGGTTTAATGCAGCTTCATATTATGATCTTCATGGAAATGATGATATTAGAGGACGTTTGTTTACTTTTTTTCAAATGTTCCTTGTTGCCTCTCTTGCTTTGTTTGGTTTTAATGCTCTTACCAAAAACTATGTGGGTTTTGGATTTAGTTATTCAATCTTAATGTTATTTCAAGCTTTTCTTTGGTACAGGACAGGAAAAGTACATGATAATCATGCCAAATATTCAAAACCTTATTCGATTCTTATGAGTATTTTGGCAATTTTTTTCTTGTCATCCATTATTGTTGGGGAACAATTAAGATTGATAATTTGGGGAGTAACATGCCTAGGTCAAGTTGTAGTTATTTTGTATATTTCTTATAAAAACTGGAGGCTCACCGGAGAAGGGGAAATGTTTTTAAGAATTACCAATTCCTTTCAAGCTAGAGTGTCTAGACTGGTATTGATTGTTCTTGGACAAATGGTAACACAGATTATTTCAGGGGTTTATTTTGATGATCAAATTTTATATCAAAATTTTAAAAAGGCCTTTGTAGGTATGTATTTAGCACTTATTATTTGGTGGGTGTATTTTGATCTTGTTGCTGTTTCAAAACCTAAAGATAATTTATTGAGTGTTTGGGCTTGGTCAATGCTTCACGTTCCTATTGCTTTTTCTATTTGTCTTATGGCTTCTTCAATAATAAGTATAATGCATTTAGATAATATTTCGCTTAGTTTGGCTTATATTACAAAAGACTTTATGGTTCCAATAACAGGTCTTTATATTTGTGTTTTCTTAATTACAAGAACTCTTGAAAAAACCAAGTATCACTTTTATGCTAGGAAGAGATCAAGATTTTCTCTTTTTGTTTCTATTGGTTTTTTAATTCTTTTGTATTTTATTCCTATTTCAAACGACCTCAAATTAATTTTTAATCTTGTTGTAATTAGTTTTCCTGTATTTACTGAAATTATTTCTCAAGTTCATTTTAATGAATTCCAAGATAGAAATGAGGATAAAAAAACCACTGATTCCTCAGTGGTTTGATAAAACTTTTATGGTTTAATGACTATCTATTACTTTACTTTTTTCCTTTCTAGCAACACCCTCAATTTTATCGACTAATAATTCAATGCCTTCAAAAAGTTCATAACAGTCTTGGGTGACTATTTTAACATTCCCCCATACGAAATGAAGTATTGCATTAAGACTAAATCCTTGACCCTTAGTTTCTCTTGTAATGGAGAGGTCTAAGTCGTGAAGGAAGTCTTCCGCAAAAGACAGCTTTTGTAGTTTTTTGTTCAGAAATTCTCTGGTTTCATCGCTTGGATTGTAGTGAACGCCTTTAATGTTTAAATTCATATAAATCTCCTTCGAATTTTGATACTTTAAATTTAAAGGTTGGAAGGTCAAAAGTCAAATGAAAAACCTGTAAATCAGATTTCTACACATTAATTATCTAATATAAGAAGAATCCAAATTGAGCTCATTTCTATATTTTGTTACAGTTCTTCGAGAGATTTTTATTCCCTGTTCTTTTAACTTATTGGCAATTTTTTGGTCTGATAAGGCTTTTTTATTTTCATTGGCTTTAAGAATTTCTGAAATCTTAAGTTTAATTACATTTCTGGAAATATTTTCCTGTCCATCAGAAGAGGTTAGACCCTGAGTAAATAGATGTTTCATTTGGATTATTCCCCAATCAGTCTCAATCCATTTAGCTTTTGAAATTCTTGAAATAGTTGTCTCATGGACTCCTACAATTTCTGCTATTTCTTTAAGAGTTAAAGGTTTAAGAAATTTTTCACCTTTTAAAAAATAGTCTTTTTGAGTTTTTATTAGTGCAATTCCAGTATTGTAAAGAGTAGTGTATCTTAGGTTTACTTGGCTAATTAAAAGTTTTGCCCGGTTTAAAGATTCTGAGATGTATTTTGAAGTTTCTTGATCTTTTGAGGTTGAAGGAGAGTTTTGAATTTCTAAAAAGGAGGAAGAAATTTCAATTTTTGGAAGGTTGCTTTTGTTCATGTTTAGTTCTAAATTACCTTCTTCATTTTTAGTAATTGAAAGCTCCGGAACTACAAAACTGTTATTTCCACTAGCAAAAGGAGCGCCTGGAAAAGGATTCAAGGTCTTTAAAAAATTATAAAATACAAAAAAATCATCTTCACTAATTCCCATTTTTTTGGCAAGTTCTTTGCTTTTATTAGGTCTCAAAATCTGAAGATAATCAAAAATCATCTTATTGATTATTTCCATTTCTTCTTCACTAGCACCCTTTTGTTTTGCTTGAAGGCTTAAGCTTTCTTTGTAATCTTTTACTCCAACGCCACTGGGAAGAAAACTTTGAATTAGTTTTATAGCAATTTCAATAAGGTCTTGCTTATCTTCACTTATAAGCTTTGTTGGTTCCTCAGTAAAAAAGCCGTTTTCATCTAAAGAACTTAGAAGAATTTCAGCGGTCAGATAAGTATCTTGGTCAATTTTCGAAACTAAAAGTTGATCAAGCAAATAAGAATAAAGTGTTTGAGATAAGTTAGCAGTATTTTCAAGAGCTTGGTTTTTTCTGTCAGAGTCGTCACTGTTAGAGCTTTCATGATAAAAGCCCTCATATTTAGAGCCATCAAAATCATCAGTTGATTGCTCACCATAACCATTAATTTCTTTATTTTCAATTTTCTTAAACTTAGGAGAGGATAATTCATCAACTTCGTTTATTTCTAAAGCGGGGTTTTCTTCCATTTCTTTTTTTATATGCTGTTGAAGATCCATAATTGGCAATGTCAAAAGTGACATTTTTTGAATCATTTGAGTAGAAAGGACTTGTTCCTGCTTTAATTTTTGTTCCATTGATAAACTAAATTCTGCCATTATGTTTCCTCAAAGGAATCGCCGAAGTAAATATCTTTTGCAATTTGGTTGTTAAGTAAAGCTGCTTTTGTTCCAGAAACAACAATTTTTCCTTCACTAATAATGTGAGATCTTGTTGTTATTGAAAGTGCATCACGTACATTATGATCAGTTAATAGTATTCCGATTCCATCCTTTGCTAAAGAAGATATTATTTGTTTTATCTCATAAACGGCTTTTGGATCAATTCCAGCAAAAGGTTCATCCAAAAGAAGAAAGGATGGAGAAGATCCCAAACATCTAGCTATTTCACACCTTCTTCTTTCTCCACCACTTAAAGTATAACCTTTTTGTTTTAAGATTCTTGAAAGGCCAAATTTTTCAATTAAAGAATTTACCATCTCATTTTTTTCATTCTTTGTAAGGTCGTTTCTGGTTTCAACAACCAGTTTTATATTGTCTTGTATGCTAAGTTTTCTAAATATGGAAGGTTCTTGAGGAAGATAACAAAGTCCAAGGCGGGATCTTTGATACATAGGTAAATCTGTAATATTATTCCCATTAAGTATTGTTTTACCATCGCTAGCTTTTATAAAACCAACAATCATATAAAAAGAAGTTGTCTTTCCAGCACCATTGGGACCCAAAAGTCCAACAATTTCACCTGAATTCATTGAAAAGGAAACATCTTTTACTACTTGCTTCTTTCCATAAAACTTGCTTAATTTTTCCATTTTTAATGAATTACCCATTTACTGTTCCCGTAATTTTTCCTTCTAGAATTATTTCTTCTGTTTCAAGGTTTATTCTTATTAAAGAAGCTTCATAATTATCTTCTCCCCAGGTAACACTAGCATTCCCCTGCAGGATTAGACTTTTTTCTTTATTATTATAAATTATGCTTGCTGCCTTGCCAATTAGTTGACCTTTTTCTGTTGCTTTATTTATTTCAGCATCTATTTGAAGATTGAAGAGTTGCTGTTCAAGATTAAATTCGAGATAGGCACCACTCATTTTTATTTCATTTTCACTGTCATCTATTTCTATCCAAGAATTAATTAAAATTGTATTTTTATCACGATCATAAAAGAGTTCAGGGGTTTTAAGTATTATATTATTTTGTTTTTCTTCTGCTATTACATTTCCGGAACATTTTAAATATCGATAATTTTCACCGGAGATTTCTATCTCATCTGCGGTAACAGAAATATCTTTTGTATTTACTTGAGCACTATCTGAAAGAGTAACTGTATCAACATTTCCAACTCTTTTTACCTTTGTATAACCTCCTGAGAAATCAATTACAGGTATTTTTTCTTCTTCTGCAAAAAGAAAAGAAGCTTCAATAAGAGTGAAAAATAATAATATAATTACTAACGTTTTTTTCATTGCATTATAGTTCCTTTGTTAATCCTATCAAATTCATAAATGGAATTAAGGAAATCGCCAGTTAGGCCTGTTCCATTTATCTCATTTCCTTCATTATATTTTAAAATAACATCTTTGTCAGTTTCTATCAGTTGTTTTTGGTAGTCAAAATCTAAGTTCTCAGATTTAATTGTAAGTTTATCTATAGGTCTATTTAGAATTACTTCTCCAATAAGTGTCGCGTTATAGCTTTCATTTTCTATCCTTGCCTCATCACAGGAGCCTGTCATGACTATATTATTGTCATCGTCTTCTTGGGTAAAACTAATTCCTTCAAGAATCGTTAATTTTTTTTCTTGATAGATTTTTATTGATTTGGCCTTTATATAAATTGGCAAAATACCTGTTTCACCGATGGTATAATTAACATTTTCAAAAATCATATCAGGATGTTCAATTTCACCAATATCAATGTCTTCTTTTTCAACATCTTTGCTTCTACAGGAAAGTGTTAAAAAAAGGATTATTATTAACATAAGACAAAGAGCTGTTTTCTTTTTCATAGAATTGATTATACTCTAGTGTTAGGTTATTTGTTAAGATTAATTATCTAAAAAATAAATAATCCCTAAAAAAGGAAGTAAACTCTTTCTCCTTTAAGGAAATTTCGATAAACTTGAAGAAAAATAAAAAGTGGTGTTTATTATTATGAAAGTATTGTTTCTTGGGGAAATAGTGGGAAGAACTGGTCTGCAGACTGTAAGAGATTCATTAAAGGATTTTAAAAAAGAAAAACAGATTGATTTTGTGATTGCAAATGGAGAGGGAACCACTTCTGGTTTTGGTCTTGGAATGCAACACGCCCAAACTCTTTTCAATTATGGGGTGGATGTTATTACTGGTGGAGAAAAAATTTTCTTCAAAATTGACATGCAACAGTTCATAAAAAGAAAGAATAAAATTCTTCGACCCCAAAATTACCCAGAGGGAGTTCCAGGCGTTGGTCAGAATTATTTTGATGTAAATGGAACAAAAGTCTATGTTTTAAACCTTTTGGGAACTCAAGATATGAACTCTACTCATCTAAATAATCCTTTTATAATTGCTGATGAATGTTTAAAAAAAGCAGAAGTGGAGACTCCCTTTATTTTTGTTAATTACCATGCAAGTACAACAGCTGAGAAAGGTTCAATGGGCTATCATCTTGCAGGAAGAGCAAGTGCTGTTATTGGAACTCACTCAAAAGTTTTAACAAATGATGCTCGAATCCTAGAAAGAGGTACAGCCTTTATTACTGATAATGGAAGAACTGGCTCAAATATGAGTGTTGGTGGTTTTGATAGTAAAAATGAAATTGAGAAATTTACCACTCAGATTTTTGTTAGATCAACGAATTGTTTTGATGATCCTCGTCTTCAAGGTGTATTAGTTGAACTTAATGATAAGGGAAAAGCTGTTGGTATAGAAACTATAAATATGTCTGTAGAACTTAAAGACAGTAAGTAGGAAGGATTTTATGGAACAGGATGCTAAAGTAAAAAATATTAATGAAAATGGTGAAATAATTTTAGGCTGTGATTCAGACAGTTGTATGAAATGTAAAGCAGAAGCTTTTTGTAATAATAAAGATTCAGATTTTGTAGCTTTAAATGATAAAAATCTAAATATCAAAAAAGGGGATAAAGTTCGATTTACAATTCCAACCCTTAGTACTGTTTGGGGTGTTTTTGTTGTGTTCTTTGTTCCTCTAGGTTTATTCTTTGCAGGTTATTATGGTTTAGGGAAAGGCCAGGGGTTAGCAAGTTTTTTATTTGGAATTATAGGTTTTCTAATCGGAGGACTTTTAGCTTTTATTATCTTAAAGAAAAAAAACAAGAAAAATATTCCAAAAATTCAAAATATTGTTGATAAAAAATAATTAAAAATAAAGGGGAGAATTATGAATAAATGGAAAAAGGCTCGGTTTCAAAAAACTCTTCAAAAAGATCATATGCAATTAAAAAAGAAAGTAGCTGGTGGCTATGATAGATGTGATCTTTCAATTGAACAGATACTTGGATCCATGACTTTTGAAGAGAAGTTAGATTTTATTTCTGGAGTAAATAATTTTTGTATACGTGGAATTGATCGATTAAAGTTTAATGAAGTCTGGACTACAGATGCCACTTGTGGACCAAGAGGGTGGGATGAAGAGGTTACTATATTTCCTGCTCCGATAGCTATGGCTGCGACTTTTAACAGAGATTTAATTAGTCGGGTAAGTCATGTAATATGTAAAGAAACAAGAGCTGTAGGGGCTTCTATTTTATTGGCTCCTGGGGTTAATATTGCCCGAGTGCCTACTTGTGGAAGAAACTTTGAGTATTTTGGAGAAGATCCGTATCTTTCTGGTCAAATGGCTGAATCTTATATTAAAAGTGCAAATGAAGAAGGCGTAATTACTACATGTAAACATTTTGCCTGTAATAACAGTGATTATGATAGACATAAAAGTGATAGTACTGTTGATGAAAGAACTTTAAATGAAATTTATTTTCCTGCTTTTAAAAAGGCTGTTGAAAGCGGAACTCTTGGAATAATGACAAGTTATAACCTTATAAATGGAGTTTATGCCAGTCAAAACGATTATCTAATAAACGAAGTTTTAAGAAAAAAATGGGGTTATAAAGGATTTATAATAAGTGACTGGGATAGTATCTATTCTACAGTTGATACTGTT
>JBAYZQ010000066.1:0-11296 GCA_041672385.1 Sphaerochaetaceae bacterium
ACCGTTGTCCTTCAAAATTTGAAGTTCACGACTAAGATTGGTCACAGTAGCAATATTAACATATCTAGCTGCTCCAGAAGAAATCCTTAAAACTGTTTCATTTACACTGGCACTTCTTTTTTGTCCAGTTATTACCAAATTTACATTAAAAAGGTCACAACTTCTTAAAATTGCCCCAAGATTATGTGGATCGGTAATGCTATCTAAAACTAAAACTAAAGCACCCTCGCCATCTTTTAAACTATCACAAAATTCTTTTACCCCTACACCAGAAAGAACTGAAACAGCATCTCTAGCAGGACCAGCAAGAACTAAAACTGCCTTTTTGGCATTTTCTTTTCCTGGAAAGTTTTTTTCCATTTCAACTTGACTTAATTTTTTTACAAGGGTTTTCCCATTGGATTTAGCTAAAAATACAAGCTTATCATTACGTTTTTCCCCACCTCTACATACATAAAGGGTAGAACCATTACCAGCTGTTTTCAAAGCTTCTTCAATTGCATGGAATCCTATTACTTTTGCTCCCATAATTACCCCTCTTCAAAAGGTACAGGAGTTGGTTTTTCATTTTCGCCCATAACATTTGAAATTTCCTTCAATAGTTCTTTTGCTTTAACACTTAAATGCTTTGGAGTTTCAACGATGAAACGAACATACATATCACCTCGTGAATTTCCAAACATATTGGTTCTACCATAATGAGGCATTCCTTTTTGTTTGACTCTTAGCATTTTGCCATTTTGCATTCCAGATGGTACATTAAGCTTTACACTTTGACCTTCAATTGTATTTACGTAAACATCCAAACCAAGGGCTGCCTGAGTAAAAGAAATTGGAAGTTGAACATATAAATCATCCCCTTGACGAACAAAATATCTATGAGGTTTTATATTAACTCGTAAATATAAATCTCCTGAAGGAGCTCCATTTTTTCCGGAATTTCCCATACCTCTAAGTATTACATCTGTCCCAGAAGGAATTCCAGCACGAATTGTTACATTAAGTTTCTGTTGTTTTTTCATTAAACCTGTCCCATGACAATCAGGACAAGGATTTTCAATTACATATCCAGAACCTTGACAATTAGGACATGTTTTTTGAACTGTAAAAAAGCCACTACTTTGACGAATTTGACCTGCTCCATTACAAACAGGACAAGTTCTTTTTGAAGTTTTTCCACCTTTGCTTCCAGTCCCATTACAGGTTGTACAGGAAACTTTGCGTGAATAAACCACTTCTCGTTTGAAGTCAGAAACTAAATCTTCTAATTCGACTTCTATAGGGAAACGAAAACTTTGTCCCTTATTAGATTGTTGTTGATAAGTACCTCCGAAACCGGAAGAGTGCCCCCCTCCAAATCCAAATATACTGCCAAACAAATCTTCAAAACCAGAACCTGAGAAGATATCACCAAAATCACGGTAAACATTGGAATAATTTCCAGCTCCTCCCATTCCTTCAACACCAGCAAAACCATACTGATCATAGGCTTGACGTTTCTTTTCATCGCTTAGAATTTCATAGGCCTCTGTAGCTTCTTTAAATTTTTCTTCTGCTTCTTTGTTCCCCGGATTTTTGTCCGGATGATAGGTTATAGCCAGCTTTCTGTAGGCTTTTTTAATTTCGTCTGCTGATGAAGTCTTTGCCACACCTAATATTTCATAATAATCTTTCTTCGCCACAATTCTATTCCTTAATGAAAAAGTTACCGGCCATTTCTGACCGGCATGGTAAAACTTTTACCTATTTTAGTCTACTACTTCGTAATCAGCATCATCTACATTGGGGTTGCTTTTAGGCTGTTCACTCTTGGTTTCTGCTTGTGCTTCAGGTCCTGCTTGTGCTCCCGCACCAGAATTCTGAGCCTGTGCATTCTTGTAAACTTCTTCACCAAGTTTATATGAAGCTTGTTTCAAAGCTTCTGTTTTTGTCTTTAATTCCTCTGCAGGTGTATCCTTAGATGCTACAGCAGCTTTCAAATCGGACAATGAAGATTCTATTTTAGCTTTGTCTTCTCCACCAATTTTATCGCCATAATCCTTCATAGCTTTCTCAGTTTCATAAACAGTTGCATCAGCTTGGTTTCTTGCATCAATCTTAGCTCTTTCATTTTTATCTTCTTCTGCATGAATTTCTGCATCTTTAACCATTTTATCAATATCAGAATCCTTCAAACCGGAGGAAGCCTCAATCTTAATACTCTGTTCTTTTCCAGTTCCTAAATCTTTTGCAGATACATGAACTATACCATTGGCATCAATATCAAAAGAAACTTCAATCTGAGGAACTCCTCTTGGTGCTGAAGGTATACCAACAAGATCAAAATTACCTAAAGTTCTATTCTGACTTGCCATTTCTCTTTCACCCTGAAGTACATGAATACTTACTGCAGTCTGTCCATCAGCCGCTGTTGAGAATACCTGACTCTTTCTTGTAGGAATTGTTGTATTTCTTTCAATTAGTTTAGTATTCACACCACCAAGAGTTTCAATTCCTAATGATAGAGGAGTAACATCTAGCAAAAGAATATCTTTTACATCACCACCAAGAATACCACCTTGAATTGAAGCACCCATTGCAACTACTTCGTCTGGGTTAACACTCTTATTTGGTTCTTTGTTGAAGATGTTCTTTACCATTGCCTGAACTGCAGGAGTTCGAGTTGAACCACCAACAAGAATAACCTCGTCAATATCAGCAGCGGTCAAATTAGCATCTTTTAAAGCATTCAAACAAGGAGTTTTTGTTCTTTCAATTAAATCTCCAACTAACTGTTCAAATTTTGCTCTTGTCAAAGTCATTTGAAGGTGTTTAGGTCCCGTTGCATCAGCTGTAATAAATGGAATGTTAATATCTGTTGAAGTTGAAGAAGAAAGCTCAATTTTTGCTTTTTCTGCAGATTCTTTCAATCTCTGTAATGCCATTTTGTCTTTTTTAAGATCAATTCCTGTCTCAGATTTAAAACTATTTGCCATCCATTCAATAATTCTCTGATCGAAGTTATCTCCACCAAGGTGTGTATCACCATTAGTTGATTTTACTTCAAAAACTCCATCACCAAGTTCCAAGATTGAAATATCAAAAGTACCACCACCAAAATCGTAAACGGCAATTTTCTCATCTTTTGAAGTATCTTTACCAAAACCATAAGCTAAAGCAGCTGCGGTTGGTTCATTTACAATACGTTTTACTTCCAAACCTGCAATTTTACCTGCATCTTTGGTCGCCTGTCTTTGAGCATCATTAAAATATGCTGGAACTGTAATAACAGCTTCGGTTACTTTTTCACCAAGATAGTCTTCAGCTGTTTGTTTCATCTTCTGAAGAATTGCTGCTGAAATTTCCTCTGGACTATACTGTTTATCTCTTATTGAAAGTCTAATTGCATCATTAGGTCCTGATACTACTTTGTAGGGAATCATGCTAAGTTCGTTTGGAACTTCATGATATTTTCTTCCCATGAAACGTTTTATAGAAAACACAGTATTCTCTGCGTTAGTTACAATCTGATTTTTTGCAGGTTGACCTACTAGGCGTTCGCCCTTTTGAGTAAACCCTACAATAGAAGGTGTAGTTCTCTGCCCTTCACTATTTGAAATTACTGAAGGTTCATTACCTTCCATAACGGAAACACAACTATTTGTTGTTCCTAAATCAATTCCAATTATCTTTCCCATTTTTTTATCTCCTAAAGAATTTTCTCTTCATTTTTCTTTTATAATTTAATCAAACTAAATCAAAACGTCAAACTTTTGGTTTAACAACTTTTACTTTTGCAGGCTTTATAACACGGTCATGCAATTTATACCCTTTATCGAATTCCTGCAAAACTGTTTCAACTTCCACATTTTCATCCTCATCTACCATACATGCTTCATGTATAGAAGGATCAAACTCTTTTCCAACAGATTCAATCACAGTTAAACCATATTTTTTAAGAGTGGAAAGAAGTTGACTCTTTACCATTGAAACACCTTCAATTAAAGCTTTAACATCTTGTGTTGAATCAGCACTCAAAAGGGCTCTGTCAAGATTGTCAACTGGAACAAGAAGTTCTTCTACCAATTTGGTATTTGCAAATTTTATTGCATCTTCTTTTTCCCTAACTAACCGCTTTCTTGTATTTTCCAAATCAGCATGAGAAATAAGTCTCTTTTTTTCAGATTCTTGAAGTTGATCTTTTAGAGTCTTAATTTGCTCACTAAGTTCCTCCTCAATTGCTAGAAAAACTTCTTTCTCAGAACTTTCAGTTTTTTTTGGAGTTTTTTTATTGTTTTTTGATGCTTCTTTTTTTTCTTTTACGTTTTTTTCAACGTCTTTCTTTTCATTTTCTTGATTCTCATCTAACGTATTATTTTCCATTACCTATCCTACTAATCCTTTTTTAAGAATTTATAAAACAAAGATAAGCAATAGATGAATTAATCGTCAAGCAGAAAAGTGTTTTTTTATTGTTTTTTTCAGTCAAGAGGAAAATCTTCTTCAACCTCAGTTTCTTCAAGATTTTCTTCTGCCTTTTTAGTCATCTCTTCAGTATCGATAATAGGTGGTTCTTCTTCTTGTTTTCTTTGAATCTCAAGATCAATATCTTCTGGCCCCATACCCTTTAGAATTAAGGAATCAAGAAGGTCTTTCTCTTCTTTTAAAGCTTTAAGCTGTTTTGACAAATCTTGTTTTTCATTTTGAAGTTTTCTAAGCTCAGTCTGTTCGTTGGCAAGCATAGCATAGCGGTCAGCACATTCAACTAATATTGGACCGGCTTTATCAGTCAAATAAAGGGTAGCCTCTTGAGTTAACTTTATTTGTTTTTCCAAATTTAACATATATGTTTGAAAAGCAACGCTTATTTTATCAAAAGAAATGTTTAGTTTATCTAAATTATTTTTCAAAATTTCATTTGACATTTCCTGCTGTTTGGTTAACACCATTTCTGCGTTTTCATCTAATTGCTTATTAAGCAAGTTAAACATTTCATCTAGTTTTGTAGCCTTAACTTCAATTTTATCTATTTTATTTTCCACTACTTCAAGAGCTTCTGCTTTAACTTTTATAAGATCAGTTTCTTTTTCAACTTTTACCGTCATTTGAGAAAGTCGATTCAAAGCTTCATGATAAGTTACCATTGCCTCTTGGAGTTTTACAAAATCACTATTATAGGATTGTATTTCTGTTAGTTGAGTTTTTATTTCTTTCATCATTTCAAAAGTTTGATTAGAGACTTCAATAAACCTAGAATCTATTTCTTTTTTCTTCTGGTCGAGTACTGCCCCATAATTTTCAACTTCTGATCTATATTTTTCAGCAACAGTTTTCAATCTTGAAAGTTTGATATCTTTATGAATTTTATAATAAATCACCATCATAATTATCAAAGTGATAATAAAAAAACCGGAACATATGATTATATTTTCCAAACTACTCATTTTCATCCTCCAAAACTGTCTGCAACCAAAGTGAAAAGTCTTTCCAATTTTTATAAACTTTATAGGCTTTCGGATATGTTTTTTGCTTTCTAGAAATCAATACAGATGAAAAACCAAAATCAAAGGAACCTACACAATCCTTTAAGTAGCTATCACCTACATACAACACTTCCGATTTCTTAAATTCTGAAAGGGGTGAATTTTTATATAAATATTCAAAACATCTTCTATCAGGTTTTAAAAAACCAGCATCCTTACTTGAAAAAACATACTTTATCTTATCATCGATTCCTAAAGCCTTCAATTTATTTTCTACTGGAAAATCTGAAAAAACTGCAATAGGTATTTTTTTCTTTTCTAAAAATTCCAAAACGGCTTTAACTTCTTTATAAGGTTTTATATTCAAAAACTGTTTGGCATATTTTTTATATATCTTATTTTCAAGCTCTTCCTTCTTTCTCGAAATACTTTTCAAAGTCCCTATTTCAATTTCTGGAGCAAGCAATTTTTTCTCTTCTCCAGACAATACTAAGGCTTCCTTACTAATAAGATCTAAGGTAGTGTTATAATTTTTATTTTTTTGCAAAACTCTTATTCGTTTCCTCATTTTCCCATAAGCAATGGAAAAGAAAGGATTCAGCAGAGAACTTAATATTAGATTTCTTGTCATAATCCTTTTCGGGTATAAAGTTCCATCAATATCAAATCCTACTGCCTTGAATGCCATTATTTATTCCTCTGGTTCTTTGGAGGTCTTGAAGCAACCTTTTTAGCCGAAGCTTTGGCTATGAACTTTTGCTTTGCTCCAGGTTTTTTTGGTTTGGCTTTTGCTTTTGCCCTGCCCGAAGTTGGTTTTACAATTTTCTTGAATTTTCTTTCTACAGGAGGGGTATCATCATTTCTTTTTTTCGAAAGTTTTGGTCCCAAAGTATTTTTACTTTCATTCCGTTTTCTTTCTCTTAATTCAATAGCAATTGGTACATTCGTAAATCCAAGATCTCTTCTTATACAATTTGTAAGATAACTTTCGTAGGTAGTTGGAAAATCTTTTAACTTATTTACAAAAAATAGAAACCTTGTAGGAGGAGCACTAATTTGAGTCCCATAATAAACTTTGAAATGGCCATGCTTTCCACGTGGAGGTTCATAGGCATCTGACCAATTTGCTAGGGAATTATTTAAAGTTGAAGTATCCACTCTTTTATTGAGAACTTTTATAACTTTTTGTATTTCTTTCAATAAATCTTCAATGCCTTCTCCAGTTACTGCTGAAATCCCAACAATTGGAGCAAAACTCAAAATTGGAAAGAAAAACCTTACACGATCTTGAATCGCTTCAAATTCATTTGCAATTCCTTTAAGAAGGTCAATTTTATTAAGTACTAAAATTATTCCCTTTCCTTTTCTAACTATTAGTTGGGCTATTTTTTTATCCTGTTCCACAAGACCAAGACTTGCATCAATCATAAGCAAAACTACATCTGCTTCATCAATCGTTTTTATAGCACGGTTTACTGAGTAATACTCAACATCTTCTCCAACTTTTTGCTTTCTTCTGATACCTGCTGTATCCAAGATTGTATATCTTGAATTTTTATAAGTAAAACCACCTTTTACAACATCTCTTGTCGTTCCTGGAATATCACTTACAATTGAAATATCAGTGCCAGTCATTAAATTGGTAAGGGTACTTTTACCTGTATTAGGTTTCCCTAAAACTGCAACTTTTATACTATTTTCTTCTTCAATTTCAATATCACTATCTTCAAGATTTAACATTCCTGACAAAGTGTCTTCCAATTCATATATTCCAATTCCATGAGCTGAAGAAATCCCTAAAACCCGTTGAAATCCATAAGAAAAATAATTCCAAATAAGATCTTCACGAGTAAAATCATCTATTTTGTTTACAGCAAGTATTATTTTATCTGAGTAAGGTCTAAGGCTTTCCATCAAAGTAAAATCCTCACTTGTGACTTCCTTACAATCCATCAAAAAAATAATTGCATCGCTTATATCTAAAAGACTTAGGCTCTTTTTACTGACTAAATCATCAAGCCCTTCTCTTATAACTTTTATTCCGCCACTGTCAATCAAACGTACTACATGGTTATTTAAAACCCAGTTTTCTTCAAGAAGATCTCGAGTTACTCCACTAGTGGGATCTGTTATAGCTCGTCTTTTTCCAACCAATCTGTTGAACAAGGTTGATTTTCCGACGTTAGGTCTTCCTATTATTGCTATTATTGGTATATCATTCATCTATTATTTCCTTTTACTTACCTGTCAACTTATATACTTTATTCTATAAATTGTAAAGTTTTATAACAACTACTATCATCAAAATTCTTAAGTCAGGGTTGTTTATCAATCCTTGCCTTTTATCAGATAAAGATATATTAATAAAGAATGTTCAACAAGTACAATAAAAATAATAAAAATAAAACTTCTTGGTTATTTTGGATTATTCTTTGGCTTACTTTTACTTTTATTGTTTTTTTAATTTCTTTACCTAAAATCAAACAATCAATTATTGATTCCAACATTATGAGCTTAATGGAAAATTATAAAAATCAGGAAAAACCTTCAAAAACAAGAGAAATAACTCTCTTTTATATTCAAAAAACAGAAGGTTCTTTGATTTTACAACCAGTCTTTACAAATATTCCTAAATACGGTGGTTCAACCTACCAAGATGCTATTGAAGCACTTATTGCTGGGCCTTCTTCTGAGTTAGAAAAGGAAGGTTTTATTTCCTTGTTTCCTTCTAAAACTACTTTAATAGGTTCCACCTTATCAGATGGAATTTATTTCATTGATTTATCCAAGCAATTTGATAAACTTAACAATGCTAATAGAGCTTTATGTATTTCTCAAATTGAAAAAACTATAAAATTAATTAATTCAGATATTCAAGATATAAGAATCAGTGTAAAATAGCTTTTTCTAACATCTCTTCCTTTTTTATACCTTGAGAATGTGAAAGAAGGGCTAGAAATTCGGTATTACCTTTTCTTCCTTTTATTGGAGAACATACCAGATTAAGAATATTAACATTTTCATTTTTTAGATTATCCCAAACTTGACTTAGTATCTGAAGCATAAGTTTTTCATCTTCTATTACTCCATTGAAATCTAATTGCCACCTTGAAACTTCAAATTGAGGCTTAATCAGGGCAACCATCCAATCTTCCTTACAAAGGCCTAAAATATGGCCAGCAGCACCTTTTATAGATCTAAAGGATAAATCTGCTGTTCCTGCGTCAGCTTCTGGTTTGAGGGTCTCTACTCCCATTATGTTCTGTCTTTCATGAACCACTACTTTGCTATTTGACCTAAGGCTATAAGAGAGTTGATTATATCCCACATCAACACTATGGACCTTTGAAGCTCCATGTTGTAATAGACAATCAGTAAAACCTCCAGTAGAAGAACCTGCATCCAACATAACTAGTCCCTTTACATCAAGTTTGAACTCTTTAAGGGCATGTTCTAATTTGAAACCACCCCGAGATACAAATTTTGGGAAAACTAGTTGAACATCCAACTCTTCACAAACCTTCATTTGAGGGTCCGTTACCAGTTCATTTCCAATTATGACATTCTTACAAACAAAAAAGGCTTTTAGCCTTTCATTGTCGTAATGAGAATATTTCTTTTGTAACACTTTAATAGCAGAAATTTTTTTGGTCATTTAAAACCCAAACTCTTGATTTATCACTTCAATCTTTTCAGCATTTCCGTTATCAGCGTTTATTGTAATACATACACCTCTAATGGCTGCTTTTCCCTCTTTAACCACTGGTTTGAAGGGCATTTGAAGTAATTGTTTTCTTATAGAAGTTGAAGGTTGAGAACCGATAACACTGTCAATAGGTCCGCACATTCCAAGATCAGTAATATAAGCCGTCTTTCCTGGAAGAATTTTTGCATCTGCAGTTTGAACATGTGTATGAGTTCCAACTACAGCACTGACTTTTCCATCCAACCAAAACCCAAGGGCTTCTTTCTCTTGATTACTTTCAGCATGAAAATCAACTAAAATTGCATTGGTTTTGCTTTTAATCTTTTCTATAATTCCATTTGCTGCTCTAAAGGGGCAATCAAGAGGTATCATGCTGTATCTTCCTTGAAGATTAATAACTCCTATCCCATTTACTATTGTATAACCATGTCCTGCAACAGAGGGTGGATAATTGGCTGGACGAAGTAGATTTGGTTCTTTATCTAAGGAACTCATGAGATCTTCTTGTTGCCAAATATGATTTCCACTTGTAATAACATCTACTCCAGAATCAAAAAATCTTCTCATTTGACTATAAGCCAGACCAAAGCCATTATCAGCAGCGTTTTCACCGTTGACAACAACAATGTCTGTCTTATAAGTTTTAATTAATTGGGGTAATCCCATAAAAAGAGCTCTACATCCAGGATTTCCATAGACGTCTCCTAAAAGTAAAGCCTTTATTTGTTTTTTACCGGGCATATTCTATCGCACGTGTTTCTCGGATGATAGTAACTTTGATTCTACCAGGATACCGCAACTCAGCTTCAATCCTTGTCGCAACACCTTTGGCAATTTCTTTAGCTCTTTCATCTGTAACATTATCACTATTTACCAGAATTCTTAATTCTCTTCCAGCTTGAATGGCGAAAGCCTTTTCAACACCTTCGAAAGATTCAGCAATCTTTTCAAGATTTTCCAAACGTTTAATATAGTTATCAAGAGTTTCTCTTCTTGCCCCAGGTCTTGCTGCACTGATAGCATCTGCAATTTGGACAATAATGCTTTCTATACAAATCGGTTCCACATCGTTATGGTGTGCAAGTATAGCGTTGACAATTTTTGGATCTTCTCCAAGTCGTTTAGCTAAATCTCCCCCAATTTCGGCATGGTTAGCATCACTTTCAGTCTCAATACCCTTTCCAATATCATGAAGCAATCCAGCTCTTTTGGCTATTTCAACATCTGCACCAACTTCACTTGCAATCATTCCAGAAATTACTGCTACTTCTCTTGAGTGTATCAAAACACTTTGTCCATAACTGGTCCTGAAATATAATCTACCAAGAGATTTTATCATTTCCTGACTCATATTATGAATTCCCATGTCAAATACTAGCTTTTCACCTTCTTCAACAGTAACCTTTGCAATTTCTTTTCTAACCTTATTTACAACTTCTTCAATTCTCGCAGGATGGATTCGTCCATCTTGGACAAGTCTTTCCAGGGCAACTCTAGCTACTTCTTTTCTAATTGGATCAAAACAAGAAATAACCACGGCCTCTGGAGTATCATCAATAATGATGTCAACCCCAGTCAAGGTTTCAAGAGTTCTAATATTTCTTCCTTCACGACCAATAATTCTTCCTTTCATTTCGTCACTTGGAAGACTTACTGAGCTGACTGTAATTTCATTGCTTACCTCAGTAGCAAGCCTTTGAATTGTAGTTATGATGATATCACGTGCTTTTTTATCAGCCTGGGCCATAGTTTCCTGCTCCATTTTGTTTAAAACAATTTGGGCGTCATGTTTGGCCTCATTCTGCATTGCATCAATGATAATTTGTTTTGCTTCTTCTTTTGAGAGCGATGCAATTTCTGAAATCCTTTTTTCAAGATTTTCTTGCTCACCTTCAATTTCTTTTTTTCTTTGTATTAAATTTTCTTCTTTATCCTGCTGTTGTTTTTTTGCCTTTTCTAAATCAGACTGTTTTTGCTCTAAATTCTCTTCTTTCTGAGACAGACGACGCTCCTGACGTTGAATTTCATTTCTACGTTCACGAGCCTCCTTTTCCTGCTGTTGCTTTTCCTTCAACAGTTGATCTCTTGTTTCAAGCACAAGCTCTTTTCTTTTAGCTTCTGCATCTTT
>JBAYZQ010000067.1:0-11255 GCA_041672385.1 Sphaerochaetaceae bacterium
AAAAATCATTGCTGATCCTTTTGTTTTAGTCGCTATTGCAAGCATTTTGGTTGGTCTCTTTCTTAATGTCTTAAAAATACCGAGACCTGCATTTTACAGTAATCTCAATTCTATAGTAATTCCACTAGCAAGCCTTTTATTACTTATTTCCATCGGTATGGCTATGAAATTCAGCAAAATTAAAGCTTATATAAAACCTGCAGTTATTATTTCTGGTATAAAGTTTCTCCTAGTTCCATTTATAATAACCGGAATAGCTTTTTTACTTGGGTTTGGTAATATTTACAATGGACTACCTCTTAAAGTAATCCTTATTCTTTCTTCGATGCCAGTTGGATTTATTGCGTTGGTTCCTCCATCAATTTATGATTTGGATATCGACCTTGCAAATGCTTCATGGATGGTAACAACAGCACTTTTAGTAATAGTCATTCCTTTGCAAATGCTCATTATTTCTTTTATATAAATTTACTCTCTCTACCTAAACTTCATTTAAGGCTCAATCTTGCTTGTTATTAAGCAAAATTATGTTATTTTTAAAGCACCTTTAATTACTTGTTTATTAATTGGTAAGTTTAAATTTCCACCCCGTATGGCCAGTTAATTATACCACCAAAATCATAAACATTGGTGTAACCCATTTCTACCAATATTTTTGCTGCTTGAGCACTTCTACTACCAGATCTACAATAAACATAGAGTTTTTCATTTTTATTTGGAAATTGTTCTATTGCAGACTTTCCAATTACATCTAATGGTATATTGATTGCATCTATTACATGACCACCGTTATATTCACTTTCTGTTCTCACATCTACAATAGTAATATCAGTCTGGGTATCAAATGCTTCTTTAGCAGTTTCAGCATCAATCTTATGGTATTCTGCTGCCATTTCAACAACAGTAGTTTCTTTTACTTCATTTTGTCCAAAAGCAAATAGTAATGTTGATGTGACCAATAAAATTGTTAAAATTAGCACAATGTATTTCTTATTCATTTTCATAATATTATCCTCTCTTATATCTTTAATATAAACAATTATATTATTAATGTGGGTGATTGTATCACATAAACAAAACAATAAAAGAAATTTGCTATTTATGCAACAAAATAATAATATTGCAACATTTATTGTATATTAATAATTTTTTTATTATAATATTTTTAATATTGTTGCAAACTACTTGAAATTGCAACAAATATTATATAATGTTTCATCAATTTAGAATAATAACAAGAAATTGCATCATAAAAAAAAGGAATAAATTTTGACATACCTTATTTTAGAAGATTCCACTTACTACAGTGGATTCAGCTTTGGAGCTAAAGCCCCGACAATAGAGCAAGTAAAAGATAATAAAACTACTGGTGAATTAATTTTTAATACTAGTATGGTCGGTTATCAAGAAATAATAAGTGATCCATCCTATGAAGGGCAAATAGTTATTTTTACTTATCCCCATATTGGTAACTATGGTATAAAAATTGGTGATGAGGAAAATATTTTAGAAAAGAAAATTCATGCTAAAGCAATAGTTGTTAAAGAAAACTATCAAGGAAGTGTGGAAAGTCATAAAATTACACTCCAGCAATATTTAATCGATAATGATATAGTTGGTATTAGTGGTGTTAATACTAGAGACTTAACATTACATTTAAGAGATAAGGGTTTTAAAAGAGCAACAATAATTGAATGCGAAAAGTTAGGAAAAACAGAATTAGAGAAAATTGTATCTCATTTATTAGCCTTTCCTTTTATTTCATCTTTAAATCCTGTTGAAAACGTATCTACCAAAGAAATTATTGAGAATCCAAAAATAAATACTCCAATAGATAAACTATATGAATCTAAAAAACATTTTGCCCTTATTGATTTTGGTATTAAAAAATCGATTATTAAATCTCTTTACAAAAGAGGAGTTAAAGTAACATTGTTTCCTCCGACATTTAATTTTAAGGAAATACTAAATGCTAACTATGATGCTCTATTTTTAAGCAATGGCCCAGGTGATCCTGAAGTACAAACCAGTGCTATTGAGAATGTCAAAAAATTAAAGGGTAAAATTCCTATTTTAGGTATTTGTTTAGGTCATCAAATTATAACATTGGCAATAGGGGGTACTACTAAAAAGATGGTCTTTGGACATCATGGAGGAAACCAACCTGTAACTAATATGGAAAATAAGAAAACCTTTGTTACAAGTCAAAATCATAGTTTTGTTTCCTCCTCTCTCCCTGAAGGAACAGACATTTGGTTTATAAACTCAAATGATATGAGTATTGAAGGAATTAAAGTTCCAAAATATAAAATGATGAGTGTACAATTTCACCCTGAAGCAGGACCCGGTCCTAGAGAAGGTGAAAGTATTTTTGATGAATTTATAAAAGGTGCCAATTAATGAGTAAAAGAGAAGATATACATAAGATATTAGTAATAGGATCTGGTCCAATTATTATTGGTCAAGCATGTGAATTTGATTACAGTGGTACTCAAGCAATAAAGGCTCTTAAAGAAGATGGTTACTATGTTATTCTTGTTAATCCAAATCCAGCTACAATGATGAGTACCCCTTCTCTTTCTGATAAAGTATACATGGAACCTTTAACAGTTGAATATTTAGAAGAAATCATAAAAGTTGAAAGACCTGATGCAATACTACCTACAGTAGGTGGACAATCTGGATTAAATTTAACAATTGCTCTTGATAAAGAAGGTATTCTATTAAAATACAATGTTGAAGTACTAGGAGCTAGTATAAAGTCAATAAATAAGGCAGAAGACAGAGAACTATTTAAAAATTTAGTTACATCACTTAATCTAGAATCTCCAAAAAGTGTTGTAGTTCATTCAATTGAAGAAGCTGAGAAAGCAAAAGAATTAATTCCCTTTCCCCTTATTATTCGTCCAAGTTTCACACTAGGTGGTAGAGGTGGCTCTATTGCTTACAATGATGATTTCTATGAAGCATTAACCAAAAGAGCTTTACAGGAAAGTCCAGTATCTGAGGTTTTAATTGAAGAGTCCTTGATTGGTTGGAAAGAATTTGAAATGGAGGTAATGAGAGACAAAAATGATAATGCAATCATTGTTTGTTCCATTGAAAACATTGACCCAATGGGGGTTCATACCGGAGATTCGATTACCATAGCTCCTATTCAAACTTTAGATAATAATGAATATCAAGATATGAGAGATGCTTCTATTAATATTCTTAGAGCTGTTGGTATAGATTGTGGGGGCAGTAATGTGCAATTTGCATTAAACCCTAAAACTAAGAAAATGGTTGTAATTGAGATGAACCCACGTGTATCACGTTCATCAGCCCTTGCTTCAAAAGCAACAGGCTTCCCTATTGCTTTTTGTTCAACAAAATTAGCAGTAGGCTATACTCTGGATGAAGTTGTCAATCAAATTACAGGTAAGAGTGTATCATGTTTTGAACCTTCTCTTGATTATTGTGCGGTTAAGGTACCCCGTTTTGAATTAGAAAAATTCCCTTTAAAACCTTCTGCTTTAGGTTCTCAAATGAGATCTGTTGGAGAAGCACTTTCAATAGGAAGATCTGCTATTGAAGCTCTTAACAAAGCTATTAGAGCTACAGAAAGAAAACTAGAGGGAATAGAAACTTTAAAAGAAAGTGACGTTAATCAATATTTAAATAATGCTCACCCATTAAGAATACTTGCAATCTACACTGTACTATTTAATGAAGGTGAATCAGCTATGGAACACTTGAGTGAACTAACTGGATTTGATAGATGGTTTATCTATCAATTATATAAACAATCACTATTAGACCATGAGTTAATAGATTCAAAAGAGTTAACTAAAGAATTATTAGAAAAGTCAAAAATCTATGGTATGAGTGATAAAAGAATTAGCAAGTTATCAAATAAATCAAAAGATGAAATATTAGAATTAAGAAATAAATACAATATTCATATAACATCTCATTTTGTTGATACCTGTGCTGGAGAATTTAAAGCATTAACTCCATATATGTACAACACCTATGGAGAAACAGATGAGGGAGAATCTTTTAACAAGGAAGCAATTGTTATTTTAGCCTCAGGTCCTAATAGAATTGGACAAGGTTTAGAATTTGATACTTGTTGTTCTTTATCTTCTATGGCTTATAGAGAGTTAGGTAAAAAAACAATTATTATTAACTCAAATCCTGAGACTGTTTCAACAGACTATAATGTATCTGATAGATTGTATATTGAACCTTTAGATTCTGAAACTGTTAAAGAAATTCTTTTAAAAGAAAATGCTAATAAATTAGTAATTCAACTGGGAGGTCAAACTCCATTAAATATAGCTCAAGAGTTAAAAGATGATCCAAATATTGAAATAGTAGGAACTTCTTTAAAGGGAATTGACGCAGCTGAGGACAGAAGTATTTGTGCTAATATTCTACATGAACTTAATTTAAATCAAGCTGCAAATAAAATGGGTTCTACTATGGAAGAAATCCATTTTGGTGCAAAAGAAATAGGTTTCCCAATTTTACTTAGACCATCATTTGTTCTAGGTGGTAGATCAATGTTTATTGCCTATTGTGAAAAGGATATTGATAACTACTTTGAAAACAATGCAATTAGCTTTGATAAAGACCACCCTATTTTAATAGATCAATTTTTAGAAGATGCTTTTGAATATGATTTAGATGCAATTAGTGATGGATCTGATATTTATATTGGAGGTATTTTGCAGCATATTGAAGCAGCTGGTATCCACAGTGGTGATAGTGCTGCAGTTTTTCCTCCTTATAAATCAAGTGAAGCTATTCTTGAACAAATGAGAGTTGCTACCCTCAAGATTGCAAGAAGAATGAATCTAATTGGTTTTATAAACATTCAATTTGCTGTTAAAGATGAAACTTTATATATAATTGAAGTTAATCCTAGAGCTAGTAGAACTGTTCCTTTCATTTCTAAATACAGTAAAGTTGATTTGATTAAAGCTGCTGTTAAAGTTTGGGAAGGAATTAGTTTAAAAGAACAAGGACTAGTTCCTGAATACACTAGTATTGGGGAAGGTAAATGCCACTCAGGTTGGGCTATTAAAGAAGCTGTATTCTCCTTCGATAGATTTGTTGACATAGATCCAATATTAGGACCTGAAATGAGATCAACAGGAGAAACAACTGGATCTGGCTCCACTTTTGGCGAGGCTTACGCTAAAAGCCAAATAAGCTCCGGTAATAACCTTCCAACCTCGGGTAAAGTATTAATTAGTGTCAACAAAAAAGATAGAAAGACGATTCTCCCTGTTGCAAAGGAATTAGTTAAACTTGGGTTTGAAATAGCGGCAACAGCAGGAACTGCTAGAGACTTATTTGATCAAGGTATTCTTTGTGAGGTAATGCTTAAGGTTACCGATGGTCATCCAAATATTGTAGATAATTTAAGTAATAAAAGAATTGATTTAGTTATTAATACACCAATGGGTTTTCACTCAATAAGTAGTAATGATGATATTAGATCTGTTGCTCTCATGCAAAAGATTCCCTACACAACTACAACAAGTGCGGCTATAGCTGCTGTTGAGGGTATTAAATATCTTCTTAAAAAAGAAGCAAAAGTTAAACCAATTCATAAGTTCATAAATTAGAACAATTTAATGTACTCTTCATAACCTTCTTCTTTTAAATCATCAAAAGGAATAAATTTTAAAGAAGCTCCATTTATACAGTATCTAAGTCCACCAGATTCTTCAGGGCCATCATCAAATAAATGTCCTAGATGGGAATCAGCTATTTCAGATTTAACTTCTGTTCTTTCCATATTATAACTATTATCAGTGTTGTATTTAACCGCTTCATCATTTATTGGTTTACTAAAACTTGGCCAACCACAACCACTGTCAAATTTATCAGTTGACAAAAATAAGGGTTCTCCTGAAACTATATCTACATATAATCCCTTTTCATCACTGTTATAATATTCACTGCTAAAAGGTGCTTCAGTAGCTGCATTTTGAGTTACATCATATTCAATTTTACTTAATCTTTTCTTTAAATCTAAATCTTCTTTTTTATCTTTTTGAATTTTCATAATTGTAAACACTCCTATTAAGCAAATAATTAGAAGTAAAACAAAACAAATTAAAGATTTTCTACCAATTGTTTTCATTTTATTCCTTCTGTGATTTTAACATACTTATTATATTTTTAGTTGTCAAACTTCTTCTTATAAAGATTTTAATCTCAGGACTTAAGCAACAATATCTTGACATGGGGGTAATAACAACAGTAGCATTTTATATTATGAGTACATTTAAAATTAGAAAAGTATCAGACTCTTTCCATCCCTCAAACAAAAATGCAATAGAGCAGGTTTTTGAAATCTTGAGAAGTCATTTTCCTTCAGTAAAAGAAGATAAAATAAATGAAATTCTTGAACAAATGAAAGACCCCTTAAAATATAAGTTCTCCTCTACTTTGTTCGTAGCCGAGGATGGTCAAGCAAATGTTCAAGGGTTTGCAATTCTTTTTTATATGCCTGATACAAATTTCTGCTTTCTCGATTATCTAGCTGTAAAACCCAAAAAAACTTCCTCAGGAATTGGAGGTGCTATTTATGAAAGGATTAGAGAGGAAGCTCAATTACTTAATACAGTTGGTATCTTCATGGAATGTCTTCCCGATGATCCATCTCTTTGTAAAGATAAAAGTGAAATTAAACAAAACCAGTCAAGACTTGCATTCTACGAACGTTATGGTGCTAGGCCCATTATTGGCACAAAATATGAAACCCTTGTAAATCCTGAAGATGATTGTCCTCCATATCTTGTATTTGATAATTTGGGAAATGATTATGCTTTATCATCTGCAGTTGCAAAGAAAATTGTAAAAGCTATTTTACAGAGGAAATATCCTGTTTATTGTCCTGAAGAATATGTAAAAATGGTCGTCTCTTCAATAAAAAGTGATCCAGTGCAATTACGTGATTATAAATATGTCATCAAAAACCGTTCAATTGAAAAACACAAAGCTATTAAGAATCTAATTCCTTTGATAATAAATGATAAGCATGAAATTCATCATGTTAAAGAAAGAGGGTACATTGAAGCTCCAGTAAGGATATCAAGCATTTTAAGAGAAATAACCAAGTTAGAAGCCTTTAAACAAAGACCATCAAGAAGTTTCCCAGATAAATATATTTTAGAAGTTCACAATCCAAAATATTACAATTATTTTAAAAAAATTTGTAGCGCTTTTCCAGAGGGAAAATCTATATATCCCTATGTGTTCCCTGTTAGAAATGCCACACGTCCTCCTCATGATTTGTCTGTACTCGCTGGATATTATTGTATTGATACCTTCACACCTTTAAATAAGAATGCATTTATCGCCGCACGTTCTGGAGTAAATTGTGCCTTAACAGGTGCTGAATTGTTACTTGAAGGATACCATACTGCATATGCCTTGGTTAGACCACCTGGACATCATGCAGAACGTGATGTATTTGGAGGCTTTTGTTATTTTAACAATGCTTCCATAGCAGCACAGTTTCTTTCAAGTTACGGTAAAATTGCCATCCTTGATATAGATTATCATCATGGCAACGGACACCAACAAATTTTTTATTCAAGAAAGGATGTTTTAACTGTTTCTATTCATGGTAATCCATCTTTTGCATATCCTTATTTCACAGGTTTTGCTGAAGAAATAGGTGAAGGTGAAGGTGAAGGTTTTAATCAGAACTATCCGCTGAAAGAAAATATTACAGGCGAAGAATATTTAAAAACTCTTATTAAAGCTCTTAAAAGAATTAAAGACTTTAAACCGGAATATCTTGTAATTAGTCTTGGTCTTGATATTGCAAAAGGAGACCCGACAGGTACATGGTCCCTATCTGCAAATGATTTTAAGAACAATGGACAGGAAATTGGAAAACTATCCTGCCCTATTTTATTTGTTCAAGAAGGCGGTTATAGAAACAGGACTCTAGGAATTAACGCTCGTAATTTCTTTGAAGGATTTTTATCAACAAGAATAAAATAAATGTTAATAAGTCCAACTGAATTGTTTCCTCCGTTTAATACTTACCTTAAATTATTGAAGCTTTATAGATTTCACTAATGGCTGCTGCTAAAACAGTATCAAATTCTTCTTGGGTTTGTTTTGCTGATAAATCAGAAAGCAATGCTCTTGAAAAACTAGCTATAAGTTTTGAATTCTTTGCTAGTAACTTATCTGCTTCATCCCGACTATAACCACCAGATAAGGCAACGATTCTTACAATTCTAGAATCTTTCATCATCGAAGAATAAGAGTTAGCTATTGTTGGTATTGAAATTTTAAACATAATCTTGGCTGATTCGTCTAAAGTTTTTAATTGTTTTTCAATTTCACTAATTAGCATTACTTCAGCTTCTTTTTTAGTGGTACTGTTAATATCAACTTCTGGTTCAAGAATAGGAACAAATCCTGCAGCGACAATTTTTTTTCCAATTTCAAATTGTTGTTCAACTATCTTTTTAACTCCAATAGCATTAGCTTCATGAATAACAGAACGCATTTTTGTTCCAAACATATTCCTTTCTTTAGCTCTTTTTAATAGCTTATCTAAGTCAGGAATTGGTTTCATCAATTGAACGCCATCTTCATTTTCTGCTAGGCCATTATCAATCTTTAGAATTGGTACGATACCTTTTATATTCCAAAGGTAATCACCGGTATACAGGCCATCAATTTGTCTATCCATTGTATTTTTAAACAAAATTGCAGCTAAAATATGCTTGGAAGTAAAAGATTTACTTTTAATAATACGACTACGCATTTCTTGAACTAAATCAAACATTTCTTTGTCATTACTATATTGACTTTCATCAATACCATAAGCTTTTAGCGCTTTAGGAGTACTTCCTCCACTTTGGTCTAATGCTGCGATAAAACCTTCATCATTTTTCATTCTTGTTAATTGTTTTTGATTCATATTCATATCCTTTAAAGAAATAATATTTTCTTTACTTATATAAAGTAATACATTTATAGAATTAGTCAATGCTAACAAGATAACAATTTTATTAAACCATCAAAATAACTTTTTTTATTTCTTTTCATCAATTATTGGTAACCAAAACCAAGCATTAACACCTTTAAAAGGTGTATCGTTTATATTTTCAATACCGCATTTACCATCATGTTTCTCAACTAAATTTCTAACAATAGAAAGGCCAAGGCCCGTGCCAGAATTAGTTTTATCTCTTGATTCAAAGGCACTATAAAATGGTTCAAACAAATTACCAATATGTTCTGGATTTATATTATCACCTTCATTTACTATTTGAACTTTAACGCCTTGATTTTCTAGAAATGCTTTAATAAAAATTTTATTGTTTTGTTTAGTATGTCTAACAGCATTGTTTAAAAGATTTTCAATAATCTGACTTATTCTAATTTCATCTGCAAAAATTTTTATGCATGTTGGAAATTCTTTAATAAGAGTTATTTGTTTTTTTAATATAAAATTACTATTCTTTTCAAGAATATTTTCTAAAAGTTTAACTAAGTCAAAAGTTTTAAAGTTTAGTATAAATTCAGGAGATTCTGACTTAATTAAAAACAGAATATCAGAAACAAAATGATTTAATCTATCAGTTTCATCTAAAATAATATCTGAGAATTCAACAACTTCTTCTGGAGTTTTAGCAAGGCCTAATTTAAGAGATTCCGAATACCCTCTTATCAAACCAATAGGAGTTTTAAATTCATGAGATACTCCAGCAAAAAACCGTTTTTGCAAACTCATTTCTACTTTAAGTTTTTTATTTGTTTCTTCAAGTTTATTTATGGATGAATCTAGTTGGGATGATATTTTATTAATACTAGTTCCTAACGTCTCTATTTCATCTTGAGAGCGACCCTTGTATTTATGAGAAAAATCTAAATCAGCAATATATCCTGCTATTTTAGTAATTTCTTTGATTGGTTTCACTATTGAATTTGCAGAAATCCTTGATATTACAATTGAAATTAAAATTGAGAGAAATCCTATTATTAATAAGAATTGATTTGTAATTGAGGTTTGTTCATCTAATTGTTCAATAGGTCTTACAATTACTAAATAATAACTAGAATCTAGTTTTGAAACAAATACTAAATCAAACTTATCTTTTCCACTTCTTTGTCTATGGACTTTGCCAAATAAAGACTCACCTTTTTCAATTGATTCAATATTAGCTTTTATAAATTTGTACTGTTCAATAGGTAATTCAACCGTTGGTGGTTCCATTCCTTTTTGATTTGGACCTGGCAGATTCATTGGTAAAAAATTAGGTAGAGAAGATAAAACAATATCAAAGGAAGATGAATTTGATTTATCAACTACATAAAAAAGAGAACCTGTTGTTTTATTTTTCTCTCTTAAGAGATCTAAGATTTCTTCATTGGGAGTTTCAAAAACGCTTTGAATTTCTTTATATTCTTGACTAAAAAGAGTTTTATTCTTTCTAATATAATACTCCCCTAAAAATAATGAATTTGCAATTAAAATCAACATAACAATGGAGATAATAATTGCAATAATAGATAGACTCAATTTAGTTGCTATTGATTTCGGGTGTTTCCTTTTTTGGGATTTAGCTTTGATAATAATACCCCCTACCACGTGATGTTTTAATACTTTCACCAAGTTTACCTAGTCTTGATCTTAAACTTTTAACATGGGTATCAACTGTTCTTGGATCTCCAAAATAATCAAAACCCCAAACATTATTTAAGATTTGATTTCTAGATAATACACAATCTCGGTTGTTTAAAAAAAATTCTAGTAATAATATTTCTTTAGGTGTTAAAGAGATTTCTTTGCCTTCAATAACAACCACCCCTTTATCATCTATAAATTCAAAACCTTTCTCTTGGTAATTCTTAGTTTTTTTATTTTCACATCTTCTAATTACACTATTAATCCTTGCAATTAAAGTATCTCTAGAAAAGGGCTTTGATACATAATCATCTGCGCCTAAGTTTAAACCTTCAACTTCATTAACGCTGTCTGCTAGGGCGGTGAGCATAATTATGGGTATATCTGACATTTTTCTAAGTTCTATGCAGACTTCTTTACCATTCATCTTTGGCATCAAGATATCAAGTAGTACTAAATCAACATCAGTGTTACTAGCAATGTACTCAATAGCTTTTTCACCATTTTCGACTGTGATTACTTCAAATTTTGCAGATTCTAGAAAGACTTTTACAAGTTTTCTATAACGTTCTTGATCTTCTGCATATAAAATCTTTGG
>JBAYZQ010000068.1:0-11087 GCA_041672385.1 Sphaerochaetaceae bacterium
AATCGTTTTCCTATTAATACTCCTTCTACAAAAGAAGAAGCTTATTATAGAATTTTATTCTCAAAGCACTTTAAATCTGAAGGGGCTGCAAACTGTGTTCCTCATGAAGCTTCTGTAGCTTGTTCAACTGCTACTGCTTTGAAATGGGATGCCTCATTTGCTTCACAAAACGAACCAAGTGGTCGTGCAATAGCGGGAGTTCATGACATGGCTTATAAGAAATAGGTTGGAAAAGTTGCTCTTTTTTTTGCAAGAGTCTAAGATTTTCCCCTCTTAGGCTCTTGCTTCTTATTATTAAAAAGATAAAACTTAATTTCTGATTATCAACACATGGAAGAAGTATTTAGCAACTTTTGTAGTTTCTCTTTTGAAAGGTATTCCTTTTCCAAAACTAGATCAAAAACACTTTTTCCAGTTTCAAGAGCTTCTTTTGCAATTTGACAGCTTTTTTCATAACCAATTATTGGACACATTACAGTAACAATACCAATACTATTATCAACAAGTTCTTTACATCTCTGCTTGTTAGCCGTAATTCCATCTATACAATTCAATCTTAAGGTATTGAAAGCTCGAGTCATATGTAAAATTGAAGAAAATAATTTAAAGGAAATTATTGGTTCCATGGCATTTAATTCTAACTGACCAGCTTCAGCTGCAAGGGTAATAGTAACATCATTTCCAATAACTGCAAAAGCTACTTGATTTACTACCTCTGGAATTACAGGATTTACTTTCCCCGGCATTATAGAAGAACCTGGTTGACGGGCAGGAAGATTAATCTCATTTATTCCAGTTCGTGGTCCTGAAGAAAGAAGCCGTAAATCGTTGCAAATTTTAGAAATTTTAGCTGCTATTCTTTTTAGAGTTCCTGAAAACTGAATATAGCTACCACAATCTTGAGTAGCCTCTATTAAATTTTCAGCACATTCAAAATCCCTTCCAGTATTTTTACTTAGTATTTCAGTAACAACTTTGCTAAAATTCTTAGGTGCATTCAGACCAGTTCCAATTGCTGTTCCTCCAAGATTAATTTCTAGAAGAAGTTTTTTAGCATCTTGAAGACGTTGAATATCCTCTCCAATTGTAACTGCCCAAGCATTGAATTCTTGGCCTAAAGTCATGGGAACTGCATCCTGCAACTGAGTCCTTCCCATCTTGATTACATCATTAAATTCTGTCCCTTTTTTCTCAAAAGACAATTTAAGAAGATTAAGCTCTTTTTCCAATTCCTCACAATATGTGACCGTTGCAATCCTAATTGCAGTTGGATAAACATCATTGGTTGACTGTGAAAGATTTACATGATTATTTGGATGAATAAATTCATAGTCACCCTTTTTATGTCCGCAAAGTTCAAGAGCAATGTTTGCAATTACTTCATTGGCACACATATTAGTTGATGTTCCCGCTCCCCCTTGAATAATATCAACTGGAAATTGATCAATATATTTTCCACTTATTATAAGATCACATGCTTTAATAATTGCATCAGATTTTTCTTTATTAATTTCTTCAAACTTAAAATTTGCCTGAGCCACAGCTTTTTTTACTTGGCAAATAGCTTTTACAAACTCTGGATACTTTGAAAGTGATATTTTTGATATTTGAAAATTTTCCATAGCTCTTTCAGTCTGAATGCCATAGTAGCAATCATCAAAAATCTTTTTTGTCCCAATCATGTCATGTTCTTCTCTAAATTTTTTCATTTTTTCCCTTCATAATATTTATCCAATGGATAAATTGGCCTTTTAAGCCTTTTTAATTCAATCTTTAAAACCCTCTTTTGAGGAATCATTTCTTAAAGAATTTTCCTAATTTCTTGTAAAGAGTTATATTCATTATCAATAAGATATTGCTCTAAACCACTTATTATTTCTAAAGAAACTTTAGGATTAATAAAAGAGGCAACCCCAATTTGACAACAAGTAGCTCCTGCCATAATATATTCAATTACATCTTCAAAAGTCATAATTCCTCCTACCGCAATTATAGGAATTTTCACTTCTTGACTTACTTGATGGACCATTCGTAGAGCTATTGGCTTAATAGCTGGACCAGACAAACCCGCATATATGTTTTTAAAAACAGGTTTCTTCTTTTTAATATCGATAGCCATTGCTTGAAATGTATTTACCAAGGAAATAGAATCGGTACCAACTTTTTCACATCCCATTGCAAGTTCAACTATATTCTCTGCATTTGGAGATAATTTAACAATCATTTTCTTTTTGCAAATATTTCTCATTTTTTCTACAAACTGTGTTGCAGATTTTGTTTTCAACCCAAAATTCATTCCACCTTCTTTGACATTTGGACAAGAAATATTTAATTCTACAAAGTCAATATCTATTGTATTAAGCTTTTTTAGGGCTTCAATATAATCGCTTTCAGAATGTCCACCAACATTTACTATTTTAACAAAATCTCTATTTGCAATAGTGGGATAAATATCTTTTATAAAAACATCTACTCCTGGATTCTCCAGCCCAATGCTATTCATTATACCACTAGGAGTCTCCCAAATTCTTATTCCTTCATTTCCACCTGAAGGTAATAATGTAAGTCCTTTAAAACACATTCCTCCCAATTTATCAATATCAAATAATTCGGACAATTCCTCTCCAAAACCACATGTTCCAGAAGCTAGTAAAATAGGATTTTTCATCTTTATTCCAACTAAATCTGTTTCTAATCTATTCTTCATAAAACACCTCACTTGCTTTAAATATTGGGCCATCTTTACAAACTCTTTTATTTCCCTTTGAGGTTTTAATAGAGCAACCCAAACAAAGTCCAATACCACAGCCCATTCTGGATTCCAAAGAAACATATAATCTTTCTCCGACCCCTTTTTCCTTACATATTTTATAAAGTAATTTCATCATAATTATAGGGCCACACGCAAAAATATAATCATAATCTTCTACATTAATATCATTGATAATATATCCACCAACATTGACTACAACATTATTCAAAATGCGCTTATACAAGTCCACAAGCATTTCTTCCGAGCTAAATCCTAAATAAGCATCAACAACGTTTTGAGGATTTTCTTTAAGTGTTTTACCTGCAAAATATAGAGGTGCAATACCAGTTCCACCCCCAATTAAGGCAATCTTTCCACTTGCTTCTTTAAATCCATTTCCATTGGGACCTTGAACAACTACAAACTGTCCTTTTAACATTTTACTAAACTTTTTTGTCCCCTTTCCCACAATTTGATAAAGAAAAGTTATGGATTCACTATCACTATCAAAAACTGCTAAAGGTCTAGACAATAAGGGGGAACTATCTTCAGTTCCAACCATAACGAATTGTCCCATTTTGCACTTTGCAGAGTTTTTAACTTTCATTAGATAAAATTTATCATTTATTTTTTTGTTGCTTAATATTTCATTCATTTTGTTATTCCTTTATAAACTATTTTTCCATCAATTATGGTATATAAAACTTCTCCTAATAAATTTTTGTTAATTAATGGTGAATTAGAAGCTTTTGATTTGCCTTTTGTTATGATTCTTTTTTTATTAACATCAAAAATTACAATATCAGCTGTTGAACCTACCGAAAGTGAAGGAATTTCAAAATTATATAATTTTGCAGGATTTAAGGTTAATAATTTCAGAAAATCAATAATTTTCATGTTATTTTTCTGGATAAGTATTTCAATCACAATGGAAAGTGCTGTTTCAAGACCAATAATTCCACTAGGGGCATCAGCAAATTTTCGACTCTTTTCTTCAAAACTATGCGGTGCGTGATCTGTTGCAATAATATTAAGTACTGAATCTTTTAGACCTTCTATTAATGCCAATCTATCTTGTTCTGTCCTAAAGGGAGGATTGAGTTTCGCATTAGTGCCACTTCTGTATATTTCCGTTTCATTAAACATTAAATGTTGAGGTGTAACTTCAGCATAAATATTTGAAGAAAATTGTTTTGCAAATTTTAGGATTTCTACTGATTTTGCAGAACTTATATGCTGAAAATTTACTTTAGCCTTGGTATCTACTGCAAAAACACAGTCTCTTGCCACCATACTAATCTCAGCGATGTCTTTAGCTCCTTTAAAGTGTAATTTAGCTGAAACCTCTCCATCATTTATTCCATGAGTTTCAATAAAATTTTGATCTTCTTCATGTAAACTAATTGGGCAATTTAACTGTTTAACGGTTTTCATTGCTTCATATATAACTTTTGTGTCTTTAATATTTACACCGTCATCACTAAAACCTATGGCTCCACATTTCTTTAAGGCTTCCATATCAGTTAGTTTTTCACCCTTCATACCAAGAGTAACATTAGCCACAGTGTATAGTTTTAAAGCTGTTTTGTGGGCTTTTTCATAAAAATATTTGATGGTTTTTTCGTTATCCATTTTTGGTTGGGTATTTGCCATACAAACTACTTTAGTATAGCCTCCAGCAAGTGCAGCGTTACTACCTGAAATAATATCCTCTTTATAAGTAAATCCTGGATCTCTAAAATGTGAATGAACATCTATTAATCCTGGTGAAACCACCATTCCATCCGCATAAATGCATTCTGAAGCACCCACTAAGTCTATATGTTCACTTATTTGAACTATTTTACCTTCGCTAATACACAAATCTGCAACTTTTTCGGTATTTGTATATGGGTCTATAAGCGTTCCATTTTTTATAATAATCATCTTAGCTCCCAAAATATTGAATCAATATTTCTACTGATTTCTCAACATCTTCAAATTTTGCATATTCATCTTTATTATGACTAATCCCCTGTTTACAAGGAATAAATAACATACCTGTTTTAACAATATCTGGAAAACACATTCCATCGTGTCCCGCTCCACTATTCATTTCTAAATATGGAATATTGAGATATTCTGAAGTATCAGCAAGTTTTTTTATTATCTCTTTTGATAAGTTAACAGGCTGTACTTTTCCTATTTCTTTTAAAGAAGCTCTTGTTTTACGTTTTTTTGCGATTTCCTTTAATTTATCATTTATAATCTTTCTTATATTTAATAACTGCTCTGGATTTTGTGAACGTACATCTATAACAAACTTAGTCTCTCCAGAAATAACGTTTAAAGCATTTGGATAATTGTCAATTTTACCAACTGTAATTACTAAGTCTTTTTTCTTTTTTGCATAATCTTCTAAAAAAAGAATAAACTCTGAAGCAAAACAAAGTGAATCCTTCCTTATTTTCATTGGAGTACTACCTGAATGCTCTGAAACTCCATCAATTTGTATTTCTATCCTTTCATTCCCTACAATAGCTAATACAATACCAATACTTAAATTTTTGCTTTCAAGAACTCGTCCTTGTTCAATATGAACTTCAAAATAACCTTTTATACCATCCAAACTGGCTTCATAGCCTAAGTTTCTTTCTTTAAAAATATTTTTTAGTGATTCTCCATTTCGATTGCAAAAATTTTCTACCATTTCTTTTGTATATTTTTTGGTCAAAAGACCACTACCAATTGTACATTTATTAAAATTAGTAGATTCTTCGCATCTAAAGGCTGCAACTCTTAATGGAATATCGCTTTTGGTCTTACTTAATTCAATCATTACAACTAGACCAACAATAACTCCAATAACCCCATCATATTTTCCACCGGAAATAACTGAATCCAAATGAGATCCAATCCAAAAAGCCGGTTCCTTATTACAATTTGAAACATAGGAATTTCCAATAGCATCGGTAAAAACATCAAAACCATTTTCTTTTCCTATCTCTAGAAAGGTTTTGTGCATTTCATCTTCTATCTCAGTATAACCTAAGCGGGTAACACCACCTGATTCAAGACAACCAATGTTTTCAAATCGCTTATAGATCTCTTTTATTTTTTCTAATATTATTTTATTCATTTTTACTTGTATTAAATAAATTAAGCAATTTATCTAAATAAATTGCTTTTATTCATCTTATCCTATAACTTCCGTTGTAATGTCTTTCCAACTAAGAATTTTCTTTTCTAAGACATCAAACAGTTCATATAGAATCAAACCCAGTAAGCTTAAGAGAATTACAGCAGATAATATTAAATTAATATTATAATTTTCACCTCCAAGCACAACCAAATATCCAAGTCCTGCTTTTGCACCAATCATCTCTCCAATTACAGCTCCAATCATGGCTTGTGTTACGGCAAGTTTCATTCCAGAAATTAACATTTCACCAGAAAAGGGCATTTCAATTTTGAAAAATCGTTGCCAAGCATTTCCTTTTAATATTTTCATCAAATCGTAAATGTTTTTCTCAATTGACCTAACAGCCAATACCTCATTAGTCATAACAGGGAAGGAAACAACCAAAATAACCAAAGCTACTTTTGACTCAATTCCCAACCCCATCCATAAAATAAATAAAGGAGCAAGAGAGATCTTAGGTGCCGTTTGAACTATTATTACAAATGGCATTACAAGCTTTTCTAAAAATTCCACTTTTGCTAAAACATATCCAAGTGTTATACCTATAAGTATCCCCCAAAATGTTCCAATAAAAATTTCTTTAAGCGTTACCCAAATGTGATAAAACATGTCACCTGTCTTAAAAAATTCTATCATGGCTAAGAAAAAATTATATGGATCAGGCAGTAGGTAATTAGGTACTTTAAAAATAATAATATACAGTTCCCAAATTACTAGAACTATTGGAATTACCATTAAAGGTAAAATAACATTCCTATGTTTATGATAAAATAAAATCATCTTTTGCTCCCATTATTTCAGTTATTTGATTATTTTTGAATATAAAATATCTTTTGCATCAAAAGCTTTTTCGATTATTCCATACTCTTTCTGAGTATTTATTAACTTATTCCAAGAAACAGGATTTGCTGTTCCAATACCATTTTCTTTTGTAAAATCACTTTGCCATAGATAAGTTTCAAAAACTTCATTGATAATCTGAATAGTGATATCACGTTTTGCAGCTTGGAATGTCTTTACATAGTTTTCCACTGATAAGTCAACAGCTTCATCAGCATTGCCATCACAAATGTACTCAATAGATTTTGTTAAAGCTTTACTAAATGCATCTATTACTTCAGGATGATTTTCAGTATAAGCATCACTTGCAATTAGAACATTACCAAATGAAGGTAATACTGTATCAGAACGAATTTCAGCTACATTAGCTCCAGCATTGTTCAATTCTATAGTACGAAGCATAGAAAAAACGATGGCATCCACTTGTCCAGTAGTTAAAGCATTCAAAATAGCACCTGTACCAATTACTTCAAGCTCGATATCATCTAATGTCAAACCTACACTCTTTAATAGTACTTGTAGCTGAATATAGTTAGGGCTACCTAAGCTTGTTACGGCAACTTTCTTTCCTTTTAAGTCAATTGCAGTTTTTATGTCTGAGTCAGCTTTAAAAATAGTTGATCCCAATCCATGTTGATAAGTATTATGAACAATCTTAACTGGAATTCCATTTGAACAGGCTGTTACAACAGCATCAGCATTTGGAAAACCAAACTCAACATTACCGGCAGCTACATTTTTAATAATGTCAGAAGCTGCAGCATAATAAAATTCAACATCAAGTCCTTCTTCTTCAAAAAAACCTTTTAATTCTGCAAGATAAAGAGGAGAGTAATATGGTGTAGCTCCACCATCTAACTGAATTGTAACGTTTGTTAATTCCCCTGCGCCTACGCCTTTTTCTTCTGCTCCTTGAGCCCATAAGCAACCAACTAATAAAATAAGTATAATTGCTATCGATGTAATTTTTTTCATAATTTTTCTCCTTTGAAATTATTATTTATTTTTACAACTGCATCTAAAGTTGTTTTACACATTTTAATTTGAGCATCTTCAAAATCTACTAACCATTTGTCTTCAATACGATTACAATGAACTACACAAATACTTCCCGCATATACGTTATTTAATTGTGCTAGAGTAAATACTGTTTCAGCTTCCATCTCAATATTTTTTATTTTCAAATTTTCATAATATTTGATTAAATCCACATCTTCGGTAGATTCCCCTAAGATATTTCTTCCTTGTCCTTTATAAAAAGACCCAACTGAAACACAAATTCCCATATGATAATCAAGCTTATTTTCATCACATACTTTTTTTAAGGCATCAACCACCTCATAAGAGGCTATTGCAGGATATTCAGGTCTTACATAAAAAGATGAAGCTCCTCCTAATCGCATTGCTCCAGTATTAATTATTAAATCACCACAATTAATACCTTTTTGTACTGCTCCGGTTCCTCCGGTTCTAATTAAGACTTTTGCTCCTAAGTAAATAAGTTCTTGAACTGCTATTTCAGTAGAAGCAGATCCTATTCCTGTTGAACAAACACTTAATTTCACCCCTTTATACGTTCCACTACCTAAGGTAAATTCCCTGTTTTTTGAAATGATAGAAAAACTATCACAAAGACTTGCAAATTTTTCAACTCGTTCAGGATTGCCGGGAAGTAAAACAATTTCCTCAACATCGCCTTTTATACATTTTAGATGTGGCATTAGACCATTTAAAAATGGTTTGTCTGCCGATATATATTCCATAGATTCCTCCGTTATATGAATATTAAAAAAATTAATTTATCTTTGACAAATTTTCCGAATCATGCCAACGCAGCATATATTTTCCTAGTAAGTCAATTATTTCATATGAAATAATTCCTACTAATACTGTTACTACAATACCAGCCATCAATAATCCTGTATTATAGGTAGCAGAACCATAAGTTAAAATGTAACCTAAGCCTACTTTTCCGGACATCCATTCAGCAACTATGGCTCCAATAACAGCTTGAACTATTCCAACTTTCAAACCTGAAAAAAGCATTGGCATTGAATACATCATTTCTACCTTAGAAAAAATCTTCCACTTATTAGCCTTTAAAATTTTCATTAAATACCGCACATCAGTAGGAATTGACCCTATTCCCAAAATAACACCTGTCATTACAGGGAATATTACCATTGATACTATTAATACCAATTTTGAGGTTACACCAATTCCAAACCAAACTACAAAAAGCGGAACTAAAGCAATTTTTGGTGAGGTCTGCAAAAAAATTATATGAGGCATTAATGCTGTTTTTAGCCAATCTATTTTTGCAAAAAAGTAACCAAATAAAATTCCTAAAAATACGCCAATAAGAAAACCGACAACCACTTCCCAAGAGGTGGTCCACAAATGTGGCCAAATCATCCCTGTAGAAAATAATTCAAGGAAAGATTTTAGTACAATCTTTGGAGAAGGAAGTACAAAAGTGGGAACATCGTGTGTAGAAACATAAATTTGCCAAATTAATATGAAGATGCTTATTGAAAGCAAATATTCACCAATTAATTTGAAAGAAGCTTTGACTTTTCCTTTTGCCCTCATCCAATTATCCTCCTCAAATACTTACTATATTCCTGAAATTCTTCTGTTTCTCTTACAGATACATCCCTTGGTCTTTCCAAATCAATATCAACAATTTCATTTATCTTTCCTGGGCGAGTAGACATTACTACAACCCTATCAGACAAAAATACTGACTCTGAAATACTATGAGTAACAAAAACAATGGTCTTGTTTGTTTTCTGCCAAATTTTTAATAATTCAACATTCATATGATCTCGGGTTAATGCATCAAGTGCCCCGAAGGGTTCATCCATAAGCAATATTGGGGCATCATAAGAAAGAGCTCTAGCAATAGACACTCTTTGTTTCATTCCACCTGAAAGCTCCCTTGGTAACGAATCTTTAAATTCTGTTAATCCTACAAGATTTAATAGGTCATCAAGTCTTTCCTCTGATTCTTTGGTTTTAATTTTTTTTATTTCTAAAGGAAAACCTGCATTTTGTTTTACTGTCTTCCAAGGCAACAAAACTGAATCTTGAAATACAAATCCTAAATCTTGCTTAGGACCTCCCTCATATTCTATTGATCCTTTAGTTGGTTTATCCAACCCTCCAATTATTCTCAAAAATGTAGATTTACCACATCCAGAAGGTCCAATGATAGAAACAAACTCACCTTTTTTTATTTCTAAATTAATATCTTGAAGAGCAATTGTGTCTTCCTTCATTAAGCCGTGGTATACTTTTGAAAGATTGTGCGTTTTTAAGCAATAATCATTTTGCATTTATGTCTCCCTTATAACCTAATGAACGTGAGATTTTATTTGCACATTCTTTTAAGGCTTTTATTTTTTGATCATCTATTTCATCAATTTCTTTTAACTTGTTGAAAGCAACACTTGCTACTGGATAACCCATTGCATCAAAAATAGGGCAAGCTATTCCAACTACCCCTAATTGCAATTCTTCATTAGACTTTGCATAACCCAGCTTTTTAACTTTTTTTAAATCCTCTATATATTCATCTAAATTAGAAATTGTATTAATTGTGACCTTTTTGAAGGTACTATTTTGATTTTCTTTTATTACTTTTTCTTCGGGTAGATATGCTTCAATAGCTTTTCCTGCTGAAGTTGCATATTTAGGTATTGCAAAGCCAGTACGAACAAAAAAATACTGCGTATCTGTATTTTGAATATAATCAATACAGACTGTACTTCCATTTTCTAAAATACAAAGTTCCACCGTTTTATTAATTTCTTTTGAAAATTCTTCTAAATACTTATGGGCACTTTGGGTTAGGGCATTTTTTTGTGTCATATTCTGAGCTAAGGTTAAAACTTTAAATCCAATTCTATATCTTTTTGTTTCACTGTCTTGTAAAGTGAACCCTTCTTCTTTAAGACAAGACAAAATCCTATGGACAGCACTAGTTGAAATATTCAATTCGTCTGACACTTCTTTCACTGAAATTCCATTAGGCTTTTTACTTAAAAGCGTTAATATTGACAAAGTTCTAACAATTAATTCCATTTCCTGTCCCTCTATACGGGATACTATTCCGTATCACGATTATAAAGAAATTATAACATAGATAATTTCGTTGTCAACAATTATATTTTATTTTTTTTTGACGGTTTCCTGCAAGGTTAAATGTCCATCATATTTATTAGTTTTATTAGTTTTTTTCATTAGATTGCCTCCAGGAATGTTGAATTAGGATAGAATTGCTTTATTTCTTCTTGCAAAGCTTCATAAGGA
>JBAYZQ010000069.1:0-11076 GCA_041672385.1 Sphaerochaetaceae bacterium
TTATCTTGAGCACTTTTTCTATTAAAGAAAAAAGTCTCAAGAACTTTAATATCATTCTTCTTACAATAGGCAGAAATCATATTGTTTTTACTCTCAGCTTTATTAACAACTACTGCAAAGGGTTTATTTAAAACCTTAGCTAACTGCTCAACCATTTTAAAGTTATGAAATCCAAAACTAGTTGGTTCAGCCACAATTAAACAATAATCAGCTTTTTGAGTACTTTCTACTACACTACAGGCACTTCCTGGAGGACAATCAATAACATTAAGCTTATCCTCTTCTATTAAATCTAATACCCCGGAAATAACAGGAACTCCACTGCTTTGCCCCATATTCAATTTACCAGTGACAATCTTTGAATTTCCAAATTCTCCAACCTGTATTATACCAACTTCTTTATCAACTTCAGTTATAGCTTTTTGTTTACAAACCAAAGTACAAACACCACAGGAATGACAAACATCCTCAAAAAGGAGCATATCCTTACCAATTAAGGCTAAAGCGTTAAAAGTACAAGCCTCTACACATTCATGACAGGCATTGCATTTTTCTTTATCAAAGTTTGGCATTTTTACTTTTACTGGTAATTCTTGAAGCAATTTTGACTTGAAAAACAAATCTCCATTGGGTTCTTCAACATCACAGTCATAGTAATTGGCATTTTCAGCTGAATTAACAAGATTAACCGAAATAAAAGTTTTTCCAGTTCCACCTTTACCACTTAATACTGCTAATTTCATTTTCCACTCTGCTGAGCATGTCCATGAAGGCCAGGACTTACTTTATTTAGAAGCTGAAGATTTCCAGCTATGAACATTTCAATATTCATTTTTGCATTTGCGTTTTCTGCTTTATAAATTTTAGCTTTTCCGCCTAAAACTTTACTTGCATTTTCACCACATCTATAGGTAATAACCACATCAACATTCCTGTCAACTAGACTTTGAGCAGCTTTAATTCCAGCTCCTCCCTGTGCGTTAAAAGCACTGTTATTATCAAAATAATCAAACGTTTTCTTCTCATCATCAAATATTAAATAAAATGGTGCTCTTCCGAAGGAAATACAAACTGGTGAGGTTTTTTCCATCTCATCTACAGGTACTGCAATAATCATTATAATACTCCTTTCTTGTTAAAAATAATCAAAAACAAAGAATAAGGCAAATTTTTCTTAACTATTAATACTTTGTTTTGGGCATATGCCCTAAACAGATATTACTTCTAATTATGAACATATGTCAATAACTATAGAGAAAGTTTTTCTTTTATCCTTAAAGCTAATTTATCACTTACTTTTCCTCTAGTTTTTAATTCTTGTAAACTAGCATCTACTAGAGCATCCAAACTTACAAATTCTTTCATCAATCTTGAACTTGTCTTAGGTCCAACTCCTTCTATAGTCTCCAGAAGTTTAAAACTTGCATCCTTACTTCTCATAGCCTGATTTGCTGTTGTAGCAAACCTATGGCATTCATCTCTTAATGCAATAAGAACTCTTAACCCCTCATTAGAAAGACCAACATTCAAATCTTCTCTATCATCATCAAAAACAATTGTTTCTCTTTCCTTTGCCAATCCCACCACAGGAATTTGAGCTAAACCAAGCTCATCAAGTTCGTTTCTAGTTACATTTACTTGACCTTGACCACCATCAACCAAAATAAGATCTGGAATTGGAAGGTTTTCTTTTATTACCCTTGAATAACGTCTATGAACAGCTTCTTTCATAGCCCCGTAATCATCAACTCTACCATCAAGGCTTCTAATATTAAAACGTCGATAATTTTTAGGATCAGGATTACCATCATAAAAAGATATAAGAGAAGCTACTGTGTATTTTCCACCTAGTTGAGCAATATCAAATCCTTCAATTAACTTCGGAAGACTCTCCAATTCTAGAATGTCTTTTAAAACAATAAGTGAACTACTGTTATCTTTATTTTTCAACCTATTTTCAACATCTCTTTTTGCGTTTTCTCTCGCCATTTTTAAAATTCTGAAATGTCTTCCAGTTTGAGGTATAAAAACTTCTATTTGATGTTTTAAGTTAGTTTCAAAATATTGCTTAATTAAATTAAAATCAATTTCATGTGAAACATAAATTTCTTTAGGTAATTGTTGACCATCACTATAGTACTGAATCAAGAAATTTAACAAAGTCTCGGTTTCATTCCCAAAAGTTTCAGCCCTGTATAAGGCTTTCCCAATCAACTTTCCATCCCTAAATTGCATAATCGATACTGTACAAATTCTAACTCTCATCTCTATTGCACAGTAGTCAATACTCTCCGAGTTAAAACCTTCTACTTGTTGCTTCAAGGCCACACTTTCTAAAGCTTTTAAAACGTCTCTTTTCTTAGAAGCCAATTCAAAGTTTAAAAGACTGGAGGCTTTTAGCATTTCAGTTCTAATTGTATCGATTAGTTTCTGTTCACCACCTTCAAGAAATTTAATAACTTTTTGAACATTTTTATTATAATCTTCTTGAGTTATTTTCCCACAACAAGGAGCACTACAACGACCAAGATGATAATAAAGGCAAGGGTTTTCTCTCATTTTTAAGGGCGTACCACATTTACGAAAATTAAAAGAACGATCAATAAGTTCAAGATATTGATCCAAATGTCTTACATCGGGAAATGGACCAAAATATTTGGATCCATCTTTTATGATTCTTCGCGTCTTAAAAACTTTAGGAAAAGGTTCACTAGTTATTCTAATAACCGGATAACTTTTCCCATCTTTTAACATTATGTTATAATGAGGATTATACTTTTTTATTAAGTTGTTCTCTAAAACTAAAGCCTCATATTCATTTCCAGTAATAATGTGATCAATTTTTTTAATCTTTTGAACTAAGGCTTTTGTTTTAACATCTCGATCTTTTAAAAAGTAAGAAATAACTCTTTTATGGAGGTTTTTTGCTTTTCCTACATAGATTACAGTATTTTTTTCATCACGCATAAGATAGCATCCACTATTTTCAGGAAGCTGTTTAGCTTGCAAGTAGGCATTATTATTTTCTTTTTCTTTTTCCACAAAAAAAGAATAAACTAGTTAACAGTTTTTTTCAATCTTGTTAATATACTGTCATGGAAAAATCAAAGTTCAATAATCCCTTCTTCGAGAAACTGAGAGAAACAGATCAAAAATTCTTAATTGAAATGGCAGAGACCTACAATTTAAGTTATAGCCAAATTTTAATACTATCCGACCAAGGTTGTGATATAAGGTTATGGCAAGAAAAACCTTTAAGTTCTTTTTGGCCCAATGAAATTGAAGAATTTAAAATTGAAGGAAAAAAACTAACAAAATTATTAGTTAATAAAACTTTAGCTAATATTAATAAACTTAGAAAAGAACCAACTGATTATTCAGATTTTAAAAAACCTGAAATAAAAAATCCAAAATCATTTTCAATCTTACACCTTGATTCTGATACCAAAATTTTTGGAAGATGCCCCTGCCCTCCAGAAAATAATCCTTTAAGATGTTGCAATTTGACAACCCTTGATGCAGTGCAGCAATGTAGCTTTGGTTGCTCTTACTGTTCTATTCAGAGTTTTTACAGTAAGAATGAAATTCGCTTTGTAGACAACTTGGAAAAAAAGCTTTTATCTTTAGAATTAGATGAAAAAATTTGGCATTTGGGTACCGGGCAATCCTCTGACTCCCTTCTATATGCAAACACTGAAAATGTTTTAACAGCTTTAGATAAATTTGCAAAGAAAAACCCCAAAAAAGTAATTGAATTAAAAACAAAATGTGGTAGGACTGATTGGCTCAAAACTGTAAATTTCCCAAGAAATGTAATTGCTACCTGGTCTATTAATGCCCCAACAATTATCGAAAATGAAGAACTGTTAACTGCAAAGCTTGATGAAAGATTATTTGCTGCAAGAAAAACCGCAGATTCAGGCCTTCTTGTTGGTTTTCATTTTCACCCAATGGTTTGGTTCAAAGGATGGAAAAGTGAATATAAAATGGCTGTAGATAAAATTTTAGCTAATTTTACTCCAGAAGAAGTAATTGTTATTTCAATGGGAACTTTGACTTTTCCAAAAGCTGTAATAAAAAGATTACGTAACAATTTCAGATCAAGCAAAGTGCTTCAAATGGATTTTACTCCAATTGCCGGAAAATACTCTTATCCTCTTTCAGTAAAAGAAGAAATGTTCACCTTTCTTTATTCGTGCTTTCCAGAAAATTGGAAGAAAAAAGTATTTTTTTATATTTGTATGGAAGACCCAAGTTTATGGAAGAAATGCCTTAATTATGAATATAAGAGCAATGATGAATTTGAACAGGAAATGAAAAAATCATATTTGTCTAAAATATATAGTTAGGAATTCATAGCTTTTAGGTTTGACAAAAAGACCAAAATAAAAAATAATAGGTTAAACAATAACTGTTGGTCAGTTAAATCTATTGTTTGTTTGAGAGAAAAATGAAAAGAAAAGATGCAAAAGAAATTTTTGACATACCAAGCTATAATAAAATTTTCCCTTTTATGATGCCAAAACGCTGTGAGTCTTTAGTATTCCAGCCTATGAACTTTGAAGTTACAAATACAGTAAACTATGTTAGAGAATATAATAAAGAACACCCTGATAACGGAAGAATAAAAATATTTTACGTTTTTATTGCCGCTTTAATGAGAACCTTTGCTGAAAGAGAAAAGCTTAACAGCTTCATTAGTGCAAAACGATACTGGCTTAGAAATGAGCTTTCAGTCAATTTTGTTGTAAAAGAAACCTTCAAAGATGATTCACCAGAACATTCCAATTCCTTAATCTTTAATAAAAACATGACTTTAAGTGAGTATTGTAAAATAATTGATGATAATATTAATAATGCAAGAAGTGGAGAAGAAGATTTAGCTACTGATAAAGCAATTAACTTTTTTCTACAATTTCCTTTTTGGGTAATTAATGCAATCGTCAAATCTCTTGATAGACGTGATAAACGTGGTAGAGCTCCAAAGTGGCTTAGTGAGGCAGATGGATTACATACATCAGCATTTATTTCCAACCTAGGAAGCATAGGCCTTGAAGGAGGACTAGCTCACCATCTTTATGAGTGGGGAACAACAAGTTGTTTTATTACTTTAGGAACATTAACTAGAAAGAAAATTTACAACAAAAAAACAGAAAAAACTGAATTTAAATATTACATGAACGCTGGAATCACTTTGGATGAAAGGATTGCGGATGGTTTTTATTTTGTAAAGAGTTTTTCAGTTTTACAGAATTATTTATCCTTTCCAGAACTTCTTGAACAACCACCTCAGAATCTTCCTGCACCATTGCTTACTAAGAAGCAATGGAAAAAGAAGAGAAAAATTGAGATAAAAGCTAAAGAATTAAAACAAAAAGAATTAAAAATTCAAAATAACTAAGTTAATTTTTGTTCAAATAGTTCAAGGGATCTTCCTTTTAATGGATTATCCCTTCCTTCTTTAAGAGCTTTTATTGCATCCACTTCTTTTTTGTTAAAAGTTTGACTATTTATTATGTAGTTTTCAAAAGCCTCAGTAGCAAAGGGGCAAACCTTTCTAACCATTTCAAGAATTATTTGAGCATATACACGTATTTCATACTGTGCATGTTCATCGAGTCTTAAGGAAAGGAAATGGAAAAGATTATGAAGATCCATCTGCCAATACCATTGTGTGTATAAACTTAAGGGAAGATCAATTCTAGAAAGTTCTCTAGCTAAATTAAGATCTAACATTTTATGATAATTTGCACTAACTCTATCTTGATCTTCTTTGATTATAGAATAAAATTCTTTTTTAATTTCTGAAGGAACTTCTTTTGTACTTCGCCCCTGTCTATTATCATCACTTTGAAAATTTACATGTTCTTCATCTGGAGTATAAAATTCATCCGCCATAATACTATAACGTCCTGAAATTTCATTTACCCTTCCCGTTCTATGTCTAATCCACTGTCTTGCAACAAAAATAGGCATTTTTACATGAAACGTAAAATTTACTTGTTCAAAAGGAGAGGTATGGTTATTACGCATTAGATAATTAATTAAACCTTGGTCCTGTCTAACAGCTTTTGTTCCTTCTCCATAGGAAACTCTTGCAGATTGAACAATCCGTTGATCCGAACCAAGATAATCCACCAATCTTACAAATCCATGATCAAGGACAGGAAACTCTTTATCCAAAATCTCTTCTGCTTCTTTTACAATACAATGGGCCATATTTTTTTCCTCATAATAAATTCTTTTTTGATAATAACACACCAAGACCAACGCTACAAGCTGTCTCTGTTCGCAAAATTCTTGACCCAATTAGCTTAAAGTCATATCCATAAGCCTTAAACAAAGATCTCTCTCTATCAGACCAGCCTCTTTCACCACCAATAGCAAGAATGGTCCATTCTGAAGCATTTGTTTCAAGCTGACTAAGGGAAGAGCTTTCCTCAACATTGTCCAATACAATTTTTTCATATTCATCACTTGAATATTCCAAAAGAAAGGAGTCAACATCATCATAAAATGAAACCTTACTCATCATGCACGAGCCAGATTGCATTGCTCCGTCTAAAAGGTATTTTTTATATTCTCCACTTGTATAAAGTTTTGCATCTTTATAAGACTTTTCACTTTTATCTGTTCCAATAAGAGCTATTTCTGAAGCTCCTAAAGTAACTGCTTCCCGAAGAATTCTCTTCATACAGATTGGCCTTACCTGACTTACAGCTAGAACAACTGGGTAGAGGTTTACAAGGGGAAGTTTTTCTACTATTTCAAAGCAAAAAGCCCCAGAATCAAGGCTTATGATTTTAGCTTTGTAATTTGAATCATTTACAATACCAAAATTAAACAAATCATCTTTTTGCAAATTGAGTATATTTTCAATATGCTTTACCCGGAAATCTTTTATATCAACTTTTAAAAGGTTTCCATTTTGACTTAGTATTTCGTTTTTATTAAAAAGTACTATATTCATTTATTCCTTTTGACTCTCGTTTGAACGACCATAGATTTCAATATATGAAGATAACCTATCTAGCATCCAAGGCTGGATTTGCCCTTCTTGACAACGCCAACTCCAATTACTTTGTCCCATAGTAGATGGCATGTTCATTCTAGCTTCCGAGCCAAGACCAATTAAATCTTGAATTGGGAAAACTGCATAATTAGCACTACTAGAAATCAAACTTCTTATCATCTGCCAAACAATATCATCATCACTGCTTTGTAAATAACGGCGAACAATATCCTTCATTTCTTCTGAAAGATTATTGTACCACCCTCTTGAGGTGTTATTATCATGAGTTCCTGTATAACACACGCAATCTTTTTCATAATTATGAGGCAAAAAGGAGTTTGTAGTATCCAATTTACCATTTTTAAATCCAAACCCAAATTGAAGTATTTTCATTCCCGGAAAACCTGAAGCATCTTTTAAAGTTTTTACTTCTTCTGTAATTACTCCAAGGTCTTCTGCAATTATTGGTTTATCTTTAAAGAGCTTAATAAGGGAATATCCCGGGCCCTTTACCCATTCACCTTTTCTTGCAGTTTTTTCACTTGCATCCACTTCCCAACAAGCTTCAAACCCTCTGAAATGATCAATTCGTAAAATATCAACTTTTTTAAGTGTTTCATCCACTCTTTGCTTCCACCAATGAAAATCAGTCTTTTTATGGGCTTCCCAATCATAAACTGGATTTCCCCAAAGTTGACCGTCAGAAGAAAAAGAATCTGGGGGAACTCCACTTTTTTTTGTTTGTCTTCCTTGCTTGTCAAGTTTGAATAACTTCCTATTGGTCCAAACATCTACACTATCAGAAGCCACAAAAATTGGGACATCTCCAACAATACTTATTCCCAAACTATTAGCAAATTTATGATAATCATTCCATTGTTTATCAAAAAAGAACTGAAGTACTTTGTATCTATTAATTGCTTCTTGGTTGTCTATTTCAGCTTTCTCAATAGCTTTTTTATTATATTTAGCTATTTCTTCAGGCCATAAATACCAACGTGAATCATTATAAAAATCAGAAAGACTATGAAAAAGAGCATATGAATTTAACCACCAACTTTCCTTTTTACAAAAGTTTTCATACTCTTCTAAATCCCATTTCATGGAGTTTTCTAAAAAAGCATCAGCAGTATCAAAAAGAGCCTTCATTTTGGCTTTTTTTACCTTCCCATAGTCAATTCTTGAACTGTTCTGAAAATCAATTGTACTTAATTCACCATAAACTGCGCAATCAATTGATCTTAAATCAATGAGTAGTTCATTCCCTGCAAAACTTGAATGGCTTGCATAAGGCGAATCTCCATATCCGGTTGGTCCAAGAGGAAGTATTTGCCAAAGATTTATTTTAGCCTCAGCAAATTTATTTAAAATTTCCTTGCCTTCCCAACCAAGACATCCTATTCCAAAAGGCCCTGGAAAAGAAACCGGATGCATCAATATTCCACAGTAACGATTGTTTTTATTCTTCATGCGCACAATATACAACAATTTTATAAATTTGTCATTATTGAATATTCACAAAGAATCTAATAGATAATACAATAACGAAAACTAAGGGGTAATTATGTTAAGCGTTAAAAATGTTACAAAAAAATATGGAAAGCTTATTGCAAATAGTAATCTAAGTTTTGACATCGAAGATGGTAAAATTGGAATTCTTATGGGACCTAATGGAGCGGGAAAGTCAACAATTATAAAAAGTATAGTTGGCCTTTTAAGATATGAAGGTGAAATAAAAATTAACGGTTTTGATAATAAAAGTATCGAAGCAAAACAAATTTTAGGATATGTTCCTGAATTTCCTGCAATGTATGATCTTTTAACAGTTGGAGAACATATTGAGTTTATTTCTCGTTTATATAAGACTTTTGATAAAGAATATACAGATAGTCTTCTTGAAAGATTTGACCTAATGGAAAAGAAAGATGATTTAGCTAAAAGTCTTAGTAAGGGCATGCAACAAAAACTTTCCATAGTATGCGCCTTGGCTCATAAACCTAAATTTGTTTTATTTGATGAGCCAATTGTTGGACTTGATCCTCCTTACTTTATCAGCAACATTTAAAAGAATAGACGAATAAATTCTTTACTTCTAATAAGTAGGGTCTTTTTTTTACACTTTTCTAACAACATTTTTCTTAAAGGACTTACAGAGGCTTTACTTTATATTAGTAGTATGTTATAATTTTTAGTAGAACGAAATAGGAGTTTTTTCATGTTTGTAAAAAAAGTAAAAAATCCAGATGGAAGAATTAGGTTAGCAATTATTCAAAGTTATAGAGTTGATGGTAAAAATAAATCTAGAATGATTAAAAATCTTGGCTATCTTGAAGATCTTGAAAGAGAATATGATAATCCTATTGTTCATTTCAATGAAATAGCAAAAAAAATGACTGAAGATTACAACGAAACTCATGGTAAAATTTCTATCATAATCGATAAAGATGAAAATTTACAAAAAAATATTGATAATTTCTCCAATTTAAAGAATTTAGGCTATGCTGCTATATCCAATATATATCATGATTTAGAAATTGATTATTTCATCAATAACCATAGACGTTATACTAATGATGAGTTCAATCATAATGCTATTTTAAAACTTTTAGTTTTTGATAGAATATTATTTCCTTCATCAAAGAAAGGAGCCTTTGAGCATAAATCTTTATTCTTTGAAAACATGGATTTTTCTTTGAATGATGTATATAGATCTCTTCCTTTTTTTAACAAACATTCTAAAGAATTACTTATGGCAATAAATAAAAGGATTAAGTTTAAACACAAAAGGAGTACCACTTTAGTATATTATGATGTAACTAATTACTATTTTGAAACAAGCCAAGAAGATTTAGATGAAGAAATAGAAATAGATGGAGAGAAGACAATAACTAAAGGGTTAAGAAAGAAAGGAGTTTCAAAAGAACATCGACCTGAACCAATTGTTCAGATGGGACTTTTTATGGATGAAAGAGGAATTCCTATTACTTATAACACCTACTCGGGAAATACAAATGATTGTAAAACTTTAATTCCATCTCTAATGGACATTAAGTATGACTATGATATGAAAGATATAATAGTAGTTGCAGATAAAGGAATGATGACAGGGGATAACCTGGGTAGAATAATGGCTCAAAAGAATGGATATGTAATAAGCTATTCGATTAGAAAGTCAAAAGAATCTTTTCAATCTTATGTTTTAAATCAAGATGATTATATAAATGAATATGATGCTAAAGGAAATTTAGTATTTAAATATAAATCACGAATAGCACCAAGGGAAATAACAATACATTCATTAAAAGATGGAAAACCAGTAAAACTGCAAATTAATGAAAGACAAATTATATTCTATAGTCAAAAATATGCAGATAGAGCAAAATATGACAGACAAAAAGCACTTGAAAAAGCCTGTAAAATGGTTGAAAACCCTAATATTAAAAAGAAACCTGAAAACAGAGGTGCTGCAAAATACATAAAGCAACTTTTTATAGATGAAAATGGAGAAATAATAAATGATTTTGAAAAGGCCTTAGACTTTAATTCTGAGTTTCTTCAAAACGAAGAAAAACTTGATGGTTATTATGCAATTTGTACTAATGTAATTGGACTTTCTGAAAAAGAAAAGAAATTCAGTGGTAAAAGTCGAATAACCAAAGACGGATTCTTTCAATTAAATAAAAAAGTATCAGCAAAAGATATAATTGACATATACAGAGGTCTATGGAAAATTGAAGAAACCTTCAAAGTTACAAAAAGCAGCTTAAAAACAAGGCCAGTTTATTTATGGAAAAGAGAACATATTGAAGCTCATTTCTTAATTTGCTTCATTTCTTTAGTAATATTAAGACTTCTTGAATACAGACTAAAGGGTAAGTATTCAGCTTCTAGGATTTCAAAAAGTCTATCACTGGCTAATGGAGCATATTTAACAGATGGATTTTATCATTTCAATCATTATGATGATGTCCTAGAAGATATAGGTAAAGAACTAAAAATAGATTATTCCAGAAAATATCTTAAATTAGGTGAAATTAGAAAAATGCTGGGTGAAGTAAAAAAAA
>JBAYZQ010000070.1:0-11068 GCA_041672385.1 Sphaerochaetaceae bacterium
AAAGTTTATTTAGAAAATCTCGGTTGTGCAAAAAATCAGGTAGATGCCGAGGTTATGATTGAAAAATTAGCTCAAGACGGTTGGGAACATACCCAAAAGTTAAAAGAGGCTGATTTAGTCCTTGTGAATACCTGCGGGTTCATTAATATAGCAAAAGAAGAGTCAATTAACACTTTTTTCGAGTTAAATGAAAATAAGAAAAAAGGATCGAAAATTGTCATGACTGGCTGTTTGGCCCAACGTTATGCTTCTGATTTAAGTGAAGAAATTCCTGAAGCTGATGCTTTCTTTGGAAATAGAGATCTAAGTCAAATCTCAGATGTAGTAAATTCTTTGTACTTAGAAAATGAAAAGATAATAATAAGACCTGAATATCCTAGCGTAGAAAAGGAATATTATAAAAGGAAAGAACTTCTTGGTTTTAAAGGAAGTGCTTATCTTAAAATATCTGAGGGTTGTGATCATCGCTGCCACTACTGCGCAATTCCAATAATAAGAGGGCCTCTTAGGTCTAGATGTGAAAAAGATATTATTGAAGATGCAAAGAACTTAATTTCAAAAGGAATTTGGGAAATAAATATAATTGCTCAAGATTTGGCTTCCTATGGAACGGATTTAGGTGATAAATCAAGTCGTTTTTGTGACTTGCTTAAAAAACTTTGTCTTCTTGATGGAGATTTTAGATTAAGACTTTTATACATTCATCCAGATAGTTTCCCTATGGAATTGATTGATATCGTCAAAAATGAGAAAAAAGTGCTTCCATATTTTGACATACCTTTTCAACATGCCAGCGTGAAAGTTCTTCGTGAAATGGGACGAACTGGTACAGCTAAAAGTTATGGTGACTTGATAAGAAAAATAAGAAAAGAAATACCAGAAGCAATAATTAGAACTACCATTTTGCTTGGGTTTATTCATGAGGATGAAGAGACTTTCAAAGAAGTTGTCTCCTTTATAAAATCAACTGAATTTGACTGGATGGGTAGTTTTATTTATTCAAGAGAAGAAGATACACCGGCTTGGAGTCTTAGAACTGAAGTTAAGCAAGAAGAGATGGAAGCTAGAGCTGCAATTTGGAAAGAAGAACTGGAGAAAGAGCAAGAAGTTATTACTTTAAACAGACTTGAACGTTTAGTTGGAAAGGAAGTAGATGTTCTTATTGAAGAGTTAATTAAAGGTGAAGAGTTGGCTATTGGAAGAATATATGCTCAAGCCCCTGAGGTTGATGGACTAACGGTTGTTATTGGTAGAGATATGGAACCGGGAAAGGTCTATAGATGTGGTATTGTTAAAGTTAATGGGGTTGATTTAGAAGCAATAAAGATAGACGGACAGGAAAAATAGTATGGATGATATTCAAGCCAAGAAAGAGTTTGAGGCTTTTAGAAAAGAAATAGAAGCAAAATTAGAAAAACAAAAAGGGTCAGAAAAAGAAGAAGCTGGAGATAATTTATTAAAAGGTTTGAATGAAAAGCAAAAAGAGGCTGTTCTTGAAAATAGTGCACCTCTTTTGGTTTTTGCAGGAGCTGGAAGTGGAAAAACCAGAGTTGTAACCACTAAGATTGCTTATTGTATTAAAGAACTTGGCATTCCAAGTTGGCAGATACTTGCTGTTACTTTCACAAACCGAGCTTGTAAAGAAATGAAAGAAAGAGTTCAAGTTTTACTTCCTGAAATTGAACCAAAAGACTTATGCATAAGGACTTTTCACTCTTTTGGAGCAATGCTTCTACGTTATTACAGTCAGGAAATTGGTTTAGATTCAAATTTTAAAATTTATGATGATGAAGATAGTGCTACTTTATTAACTCAAATTTATCCTGATAGTAAAAAAAAGGATATGAAAATTGTAGCCCATAGAATTTCCAAGGCAAAAGATATGATGAAAGGTCCTTCTGAGTTTAAGAAAGAAGGGGAATTTTATCAGCAGTATACTCGCTATGAAAGAGCTTTAAGAAATACAGGAAATGTTGATTTTGCTGATTTGATTTTGCTTCCAATAAAGCTTTTAAACGAAAGCTCGGAAGTTTTAAAAAAAGTTCAGTATCGTTACAAGGTAATTTTAGTCGATGAATACCAAGATTCAAATATAAGTCAGTTTGCTTTGATGAAAAAATTGGTTGGTCCTGATAACTTTATATGTGTTGTTGGTGACGATGATCAAAGTATCTATCGCTTTAGAGGAGCAGAAGTTAAAAACATTTTGTCCTTTGAAGATCACTTCCAAGGAACTAAGGTTGTAAAATTAGAACAAAACTATAGATCAACTAAAAGTATTCTCTCAGTAGCTTCTTCAATTATAAGTAAAAATATAATTAGGGCAAAAAAAACTCTTTATTCCAATCGTGAAGATGGGAAAAAACCTACTTTGGTTTATGTTGAAGATGAAAGAGTTGAAGCCTCAACAATCGCTAGGATTATACAAAAAGACAATAACTTTGAAGGTTCTGCTATTTTGTACAGAACCAATGCTCAAAGTCAGGTTTTTGAATCTTTGTTTAATAGGATAGGTATTCCCTACAAGATAGTAGGAGCTCTTCGATTTTACGATAGAGAAGAAATTAAGGATGCTGTTGCACTTCTTTCTTTTTTAATAAATCCTAGAGATTCAATTAGTTTTTCAAGGATAATAGCTAAAGGGTCAAGGGGAGTTGGACCGACTTCTGTAAAAAAGATTTTGGAAAAAGCCAGCGATAGGGATCTTGATTTAATTAGCGCCTGTAAAAGTTGTATTGAAAGCGGAGATTTGAAAGGAAAAGCAAAAACTGGTTGTGAGAAATTCATGAAAACCTTTGATGGCCTAGTTGATTTGGTAGGAAAAGAAACAAACCCCGTTCTTATTGAAAAGGTTATGGATGAATTTGGACTTACGAGTTATTACATCAAAAGAGATTCTGATGAGGGAAACATTGATAACAAAAGGGTTAAGAACTTAGAAGAGCTGGTTAATATATTCAGCAGAGAAGAGTTTAGTGAGGGTGTTGATGGAATTAATCAGTTCTTTGAAGAAGCTGCTTTAGACCCTACTCAGATGGCTAAGGATGAAAACCGAAACAAGAGTGGAGTAACTTTAATAACCATGCATAATACCAAGGGTCTTGAATTTGATAGAGTCTTTATTGTTGGGTTAGAAGAGAATTTGATTCCAGGTAGAAACAGTGAAAGTAATGAAGAGCTTGAAGAAGAGAGAAGAATTTTCTATGTAGCGATAACAAGAGCTAAAAATGAACTTTGGATGACCAGTGCTAAATCAAGAAGACAATGGGGACATACAGAATTTCAAAGACCAAGTAGGTTTTTAAATGATATTCCCAAAGAGTTGATTAATCTTAAAGCTGATAATGCTCCTAAACCTTCTTATAACCAAAATGTAAAAACTAATTATAATAGTGGCTATTCACAAAAAACAAAGGAAAAACCTTTTGTAGCTGTGGAAAGAAAAAATAAAATTGACTTTGCCTCTGGAGACAGAATTGAAAGTAGTAGTTACGGTTTAGGTAATGTTACTTCTGTTAGGAAGATTGGTTGTAGGATGGTAATGGATGTAACTTTTGACAGTGGAAGGAAATCCTGTTTTGCCTGTGATAGAGTGAATTTTACAAAAAAATAAGAATTTATCTAGTTGACTACTAGACAAAAATTATTTAAAAAAATATTATGTAGAGCGTTGTGCACATACGTAAAATTTTTTTAATGAACTTTCCCTTCCCACTAAGTTCATTATTAGAGTTGTATGACATTCAGATTGCTCGTCTGAGTAGCATTGCAAAATAATTATTTTTAGGAAGAAAAGATATGAAAACTATTTTTGTTAAACCTTGTGAGGTTGAGAAAAAGTGGTATATTATTGATGCTGAAGGTAAAGAATTGGGTAAAGTTGCAGTACTTGCAGCTAGAATTCTTCGTGGTAAGAAGAAACCTGAATACGTTCCTCATCAGGATATGGGCGATTTTGTGATTATCATTAATGCTGCAAAGGCAGCTTTAAGTGGAAAGAAATATCAAGACAAAGAATACTTCAGACATTCAGAGTATGTTGGAAGTATGGTATGCGAAAAGTATGCAGGTCTTATTGTAAGGAAGCCAACCTTTCCAATGGAACATGCAATTAAAGGTATGTTACCTAAAGGACCGTTAGGTCGTACATTGTTTACAAATGTTAAGGTTTATGCTGGAAGTGATCATCCTCATATGGCACAAAAACCAATTGCAGTTGAGATCTAAGGTAAGGAGAATATGATGGAAGAAAAGAAAAATATTAATCTCGGCCTTGGTACTGGTCGTAGAAAAACTTCAATAGCTAGAGTCTATCTTAGAGAAGGTAGCGGAAAGATTGTTGTTAATGGTAAAAGTTTAGAGGATTATTTCAAGAGTCAAACACATGTAATCATAGTAAAACAGCCTTTGGAAATCACTGATAATTTAACTGGATTTGATATTCTTATCAATGTTAAAGGTGGTGGAATTAGTGGACAAGCAGGTGCTTGTCGTCATGGAATTACTAGAGCATTGATTGCTAATGATGATACCTTGAAACCAGTTTTGAAAGCTGCAGGCTTTGTAACTAGAGACCCTAGAATGGTTGAAAGAAAGAAATATGGTCAAAAAGGTGCACGTCGTAAATTCCAGTTCTCAAAACGTTAAGTTTTATTGGAAATGGAAATTATGGTTTATGCTACAGTTTCAGGAGGGTCATCCCGAAACAGTTTTCAAGCTGTTTCAGAGGAAGGATCCTCTTTTTTTATTCCCAAAGAAGTCTTTTCTCGCAAGCATCTTCATTTGAACCAAGAACTTAGTGAAAAAGAGTTTTTCTCTCTTAAAGATGAATGTGAAAACCTTTTATGTTATAACAAGGCTTTATCTTTGCTTGCAAGCCGAGAATATACTCGATTTGATCTTAAGCGAAAATTACTTTTAAAGAAATTTGATTCTACAGTTATTGATAAGGTTTTAGATGCCTTAATTGACGAAGGAAGTTTGGATGAGAAACGTTTTGCTGAAGCTTTTATTATAAGCAGAGTTAGACGTGCTCAAGAGGGTAAACCAATAATGCAGTTAAGGTTAATTCAAAAGGGAGTACCCCGTGATATTGCCGATAAAATCTTAAGCGAAAAATACACTCAAGATTTTACCGATGAATTGATTCGAACTAATATTAAACGATTTCAACAAAAGCAAATTTCTGAGCAGGATATAAAATTTAAACTTCTGAAATTAGGATTTACTTCTTATGAAATTCGTAGAGTTTTTGAAGAAGACTTTTAACCTTTTACAGCACCTTCTCCAATACTTTCAGTTATTTGTTTTCTAAAGATTACATAGAATAAAAGCATCGGGAAAAGTCCAATTACAAGAGCAGAAAACTGTTTTCCATAATCCGTAGCAAAAGTTCCTGAGAATTTATATATTCCAAGTGGTAGAGATTGAAGGTTTAGTTTTGATACCATTATGTTAATAAGTGCAAATTCATTCCATATTTGTGGAATTTTCAATAAAAATAGAGTTATCATTATTGGTTTTGACATTGGAAGAATAATTTTAAAGAAAATAAGATTATAGGTTGCCCCATCAATTCGGCTGGCTTCGACCATTTCTGTTGGTATCCCTTTAATGTATTCATAACTTAGGTAGATTCCTATTGGAAGAATTGATCCAATATAAACAAGAATTACTCCAAAACGCGAATTATAGAAAAGATGAAAGTCGCTTGCTCTGCAAATTCTCAGAGTTTCAAACAATTGACCTAGCCCCATATCAAGTTGAGAAACTTGTATGAAAATTGGTACCATTAATGTTTGTGTGGTAAGTAGTATACCAAGAATTAATAATGAATAGATTGGTTTTGTTGCTTTTGATTTAATTTTTGCGAAGGCAAATCCTGTCATTAAGGAAAGAATTGTTGCAATTCCAACTGAAAATAGTGTGTAAATTATTGAATTCACAAATAGTATGCTAAAATGACCAATCTTCCAAGCTCCGGCATAGTTTGAGACTACCCAATTATTGGGCATTCCTACCATATCTGTTTGAAATTCAATTGTTGATTTAAAGGAATTAATTATTAACCAAATTACCGGAGCAATTGCCATGAAGGCAAATAATATCATAATAATATAGGCAAAGGTTCTTCCAAAATTACCCCAAAATCCTGTTATTTTATTTGATTTTGTACTCATCTGTCTCCCTCCAATCTTTTTTGTACTGCCTTTGTAATTCCAATTAATACAAGACTAAATACTACCATCATTATCGATATTGCATTTGAAAGTGGATAATTTGGAGTTCCAGTAAAGGCTTTTTCATACATATATATAGATAAGACTTGGGTAATTCTAGCTGGACCTCCTCCAGTCATGGCGTAAATTAAATCAAAGGTACTAAGGGAGCCTGCTATACAAAGTATTGCAGAATTCAGTATTACTCCAGATAATTCTGGAAGTATTATATGTCTTAATATTGTACTTTCTTTGGCGCCATCAATTTGCGCTGAATCCAAGGTTTGAGGGTCAATTTTTTGCATGTTTGCTAAAAATAGGATTAGATACATTCCTGTCCAACACCATAAGGTAACAAATAATATTGGTAGCATTGCTACCCCTTTTTCGTTCAAAAAGGATGCTGACCATTTTGGGCATAGAAGATTAGTTAATAATCGCGTTGTTTCTTCTAAATCTCCAGTTGCTGAAGTTTTTAGAAACGTTGTTAAAACGCTTACAGGGTCACCTAAGAGTGAGGCTGCTTGTGCGTTGATATTTACAAGGTCTTTAATTAAAGATGAATTTACGACCAGAGCTCCATTGAAATCAAGATGGCCATTAAGTACAGCCATCACTTCTTTTGTAAAAGCTGTTGTGTTAATATTGTTTATTATTTGGGAAACTGGTCCATAGGGTGAAAAGATAAGGTTCCACATTATTCCGATAACAATAACTGAAATAACAGAGGGAACATACAAAATACCTTGCCAAAATTCTCCACCTTTGACTGTTTTTCTATAAATTAGGTAGGCGAGTATCATTCCTAGGGGAAGTTGTCCGAATACCGATATTAATACAAGATAAATATTGTTCAAAAGGGCATTCCAAAAATATGAATCTGAAAACAGATAGCTATAATTTTGCAATCCAGTAATTTTCCACCTACTTCCACCGAACATTTTTCCACCTGAGAAGTTACTCAAGGATAGTATAAAGGATAATATTATAGGAAAAGCCATTACAAAAATGAAAATCACCAATGATGGTATTACGAAACGTCTATAGGCTTTTTTTTCTTCTTTTTCTTTATTCAACATTTTTTACTCCAAGCAAAGTAACCCGATGCAGATGCACCGGGTTAGAAAATCTTTATTGCATTGCAATATATTTGTCCATTGCTTTCTGAACTTCTGCTGCAGCTTCTTTAGGTGTCTTGGAACCAAGTCCAATTTCCTGAAGAACTTTATTAAGTACAGTATAAACTGATGGATCAAGAGCGGAATCAAGTACGTAACAAGTGCTTTCTGATTGTGCGTAATACCCCATCATCTTCTTTACGATTGGTTCTACTTTTTTAGCCGATACGTCTTTTCTTGTAGGAACATACCTACCTAGTTCAAGATACTGTTGTTGAATTTCAGATGAATATAAATATTTCATAAGTTTAACAGCTGCTATTTCTTTAGCACTTCCTGCTGTAATAGCTGAGGAAATTCCAAAACCACAACCTAAGGTAGAAGATACTGTTCCAGGGTAATTTTCACCTGGAAGAGCAGGGAATGGAATAAGAGCAAGGTCAGTTTCCTGTTTTGCTGGTGAAATTAAGGATTCACCTGTTGTATGGTTGGTTAAGAATGCTGATTCTTTCCAATCTCCATCTACGAAAAAGGCTGCTTTTCCACTAGCAAATAGTCCTGGAGCCTCACCATAGGCTAATTGAATTGTGTTTCTTGAGATAACGCCATCATCATACATGGTTTTTACCATATTAAGGGCTTGAACAAATTCAGGATCGGTGAACTTTACTTTTCCCATCTTTACATCATCAAACCACTTAGTTCCAACATAACGTCCAGCTATGGTTGAGAATAAGCAAGACTGCATTACCCAGTCATCTTTATTGGCCATAAGAACAGTTTGAATTCCGTTTGCTTTTAAGGTTGGTACCATAGCTTTAAGTTCTTCATAAGTTGTTGGAATTTTAAGGCCTAGACTGGTAAGAAGTCCTTTGTTGGTATAAACAACTGTTGTATAACAAATTGACTGTGGAAGTTCAGCAAGATAACCGGATCCTTGAGTTTTTGTATTTAAAGCTGTTGAAACAAAATTTGATAAGAATTCTTCACCTAAAAGTGGCTTAAGGTCTTTTACGAGTTTGTTTTCATGAATTGCCATTGATCTTCCTGATGGGTACATGTACATAACATCAGGAAGGTTGCCACTAGCAATATAAGCTGATACTTTCTGGTGAAAAGCCTCGTTACATAAATCTTCGGTTACGAGATCTATATTGGGGTTTTCATCTCTGAAGTTCTGCCAAACTTGTCTTTCCTTTTCATATCCAGGTTCAGTGGTATCATAATAATTTAAGACTTTTAGTGTAACTTTTTCTCCAGAATTTTCTTCGATTCCCTCTGCAAAGCCCATGCTTAGAACAAGAGACAACACGGCAAGTAGTAATAAAATACGTTTTATGTTTTTCATTTTTATCCTCCTCAAAAATGATTTTCAATTTTTAATAGGAGATAAAAGAATGTTTTAGATCGGAATTTGCCTTTTTTGGAAAAGTTCGCTTACCAATTTCCCAGCTGCCCCACAGGCTACTGTTGTAGGTCCATGGGATGAATAACGGACATTTATTGATTTTGAAATTGGAAATTGCCAGTTTTCTTTAATTGAATTTTCAAGTTCTTTGCAAATGTCTGAATCCGCGCTTTCAATATCTCCACCGATTATTACATCATTAATGTCTAGGGTGTTTACCAAGAATGCAATGTTTTGGGATATTTCCCTTGTAACTTTTTGCATCCTTTCAGGGTCCTTAAGAAGGTTGTCTAGGCTGAATTCTTCTTGTGAAAGTTGTTTAAAGTGTTCTTTTTTCTCACAAAAAATACTTTTAAACTCTCCCGCAAAAGAATTACTGCCGTAATGGATTTCTCCACCAATGACAAGACCGACTCCGACTCCAATTCGTCCATGTCCTGAATCTGAATAAAGTGAATGCTTGAATTCGATAAACAAGAATAAAAGGTTTTCAGGGCTAATTTTTCGGTTTTCTCTGAATACCAGTTCTGTCATAGCACAGCAGTTAGAATCATTTTCGATTGAAACCGGTACTGGAAGACTTTTTCTAATTTTCTCAATAATTCTGTTTGGCTTGTCAATTTCAAGTGGTACGGAATAAATAATAGTTCCATCCTTATGATTTATAAGGCCTCCTACTCCAATTCCAATTCCTAGAAAATGACCTGGATAGCTTTTAAGCTTTTCAAGGTATTTCCAATAAAGCATTTCAATTAGGGATTTCAAGTTCTTTTGTGTAATAAGTTCATCTTTTTCTTCGGAAAGAAGTATCTTTCCCGAGAAATCAACTGCTACCACCTGATAAGAATGGTGTTGAATGGCGACTCCTAGTATGTAACCAAAATTTCCATCAACATCAAGCATTATTGGACGCCTTCCGACTCCTTGAACAAATCCTTCATAATCACTGGTTTCTTTGACAATGTTATTTTCAAGCATTTTATTGATTATCACCGAAACGGTAGATTTATCAATATTTAGCCGTTTTGAAACCTGGGCTCTGCTTTGTCCGCTGTTCAGCCAAATTTCATGAAGTATTCTGTAGTTTGAAGGTAGATTATTTTCCATATTCCCCAAAATTAAAGCACTTTACCTATGCCTTGTCAATTCAGCTTACCTAAGGTTTGCTGCCACACATCAATCAAGCTTTTGAAAGTCTCAATTTTCCTTTCTACTATTTCTTTTCTCTCTTCAACTGCCTCCTTAGCATTGTTCAAGAATCCTATGAATTCCTGACGGTTGTTATCTTCGAACGAAAGGGCGGCGTCAATACTTGAATTGACTGCTTTCTTTTCGAGATCATCTCCTGTAAAATAGGTGAAAAAAATTCCAAGATCTTTTTTATCAATTTTAAAAAGTCTTGTTTTTTCTCTTACGTAACGAAATCTTATGATGTCCTGTCTCTGACGACTCCAGTAATTTTGTTTTCTTTCTGGAGGAAGGTGAATTAACAAAACCTCAGGGTCAAAGAACATTTTATAACCACAGTATTTACAGTTCAGTACATAATCATCGTCTTCTCCTCTAGTTCCAAATGGATCAAAGGGAACATTAGAAAAAACTTTTTTGTTTAAAATCATGTTGCCTCCAAATGCTATTGAGGTTTGACAAAGCATCTGTGAAGAGGTTAGCATTGAGTTTACTTCTTCATTAAACAACTTGTCTTTTGGCCATGACAAAAGGCTGTTGTGAGCTTGTCCTTCATATACTTTCCTTCCTGCTGAGTCCTCTACGCACCCGGTTTTAGCAAGAACTAGTTCTCCATTAAATTCTTTTTTAAGGTGTTTTAAGGCTTTTTCTATGTAATCTGAACGTATTACTTCGTCATCATCTATCATAATTACATTGTCAAAACCCTTCATCTGGGCATAAACAAGTCCAAGGTTTCTAACTCCTCCGTAACAGTACGTATCTACAAGGCAAAGGGAACTTTTTTTCATCCCTGTCTTTTCTAAGGTTTGAACAACCTTAGAATATAATAAAGAATCAAGCACTGTTATGTTTAGCTCTGATACTTTTTTGACAATATTTAAAACTTTATTTGAAATTTCTTCAGAAAAAGGAACTGGTAAAATTATCACATCTTCTTTAATCCCTATTTGTTCAAGGTTTTCAAGTGTTCTTAGAAGAGTCCCTTCTTCTTCAATAGGAAAGGGATGGTCGAAGACCTTCCAGCTTTCAATAGTGTAGGTACTCCAATAAGTTGGAATGATTAAACAACATGACATTTATAACTCCTGATTAATTAATTGATATTTTCAACTAATTAATTGTCTCACAGGTTT
>JBAYZQ010000071.1:0-11020 GCA_041672385.1 Sphaerochaetaceae bacterium
TAAAACCTTTCATTGATAATCAACGTCTAGAAACTGCAAAACTTCTTTTAAAGTTTTCTGATTTAACGGTATCTCAAATATCAGATCAAATGGGATTTGAAAATATTTACGCTTTTTCTAACTTTTTTAAACGTATTACATTCCAGAACCCAACAGATTTTCGTAAAAAATATCAAAATGAAAACTATGATTAATTTTTATAGTTCTAATAAAAAAATAAGTTTAAAATTTAAAATTCAAGAGGAAGATGTAGATATTATTTGAGAGGAAATGAATTTTTATGGGTAGAATTATTATTGTGACCATATTTAAAACTGTATGAAGAAGAAATTAAGTTTAGAATACCATTAAATAGTTTTTCTGCTTGGTTTTTATTGAATAACTTACGTTGATTTTGAGAATTTTTGTAATAGAGAAATTAAAGATAGTTGGTTTTTTTTAAGAGATATAATATTAGAGGTGATTTAATTTATAAATAATAACGAAAAGTATTTTTTGTGTTTTTTGCCAGTTTTTGGGTAATGGTGTGTGAACTTTTGGTTATAAAAAGAAAGTTGAAAGTATTAGACAAAAAGTGATAAAATTTGTAGAGAAATATTTTAAGGAAGAAAAATATGTACAAAAATAAAACATTTTCAATTTTAGGAGATTCCATTTCAACATTTAAGGGTTATATACCTGATAATTTTGAATCTTTTTTCCCTTTTGAAGGTTATGAAGTAAATTCAGTTGAAATGACTTGGTGGAAACTTTTGGAAAAAAAATTGGAACTAAATCTGTTAGTAAATGGATCTTATTCGGGAAGTAGGATAAGTAGAACTGGATTTAAACATCCTCAAAGTTCAGCCTTTATTTCAGAAGGTAGACAATCAATTTTAGGTGGAGATATAATTATTGTTTTTGGCGGTACTAATGACTTTGGACAGGCTGAAGACCAAGCAACTTTTGATACTTTTACAAAAGCTTATAATCTTTTAGTTTTTCAATTAATTGAAAAATTTCCCCTAAGTGAAATATATTTTTGTACACCATTACAGAGAACAGATTTTGAATTAAATCAAAAAAATACCAAAGGGTGGACTCAATTAGATATGGCTAAGGCTATTAGGACTTGCGTTAAAGGTAAAAGTAATAAAGCAAAACTGATAGACTTATTTTCCTATAATATCCAAAAAGAAGATGGAACTCTCCAAGACAATATACACCCAACTTGTAAAGGAATGAAAATAATTTATTCCATTGTCAAGGATGCTCTTGGAAAATAATTTTTATAGGTATTTTTCATTTGGAAAAGAAATTTAACCTAACCTTTAAAAAATTTTAACCTTTGGTTTGGTTACTAAAAAATAAGAAAGAAAATACGAAATTAATTGATACATAATCCCTTTCACGTATTACTTAAATCGATAGCAATGTGTATGTGATGTTATGTTTTGATAATTTTCTTTTTTAAGTAAACTAAACTTATTTCTTAAGGAGGAGATATTTTAGAATGTTATTAATCTGTTTTTCGGATTTGTAAATTATGTTTTTTACAACTGAATTTTTTTCCACTTCTCAGGCTCCTTTGCTTCATTATTCATTTTTTCAATTTCTTCTAAACGATAACCCAAGCCAGGCCCAGAGATTGAAGTCAAATCAAGTTTTCCATCCTTTCTTGAAAATAAGCCTGGATGTACTCTCTGTTCCTGCCAAGAAGCCTCAGGATAGAATTGCATTGCATTTGATTCTACCCCCATAATAGTACCTGCATAAGCAGCTAGTTGAACATGAGGAATTTGTGCAAGCATTGGGTTTGTAAGATCTTGAACCATAAGAGTCATTCCGTATTGTTTTGCCCAACACATTGAAAGAATAGCTCCAGTAAGAGTTTTGCAGGTTTTAAGAGCAACTGAACTCCAACCAAGTTTTCTTCCTAGCTTTATATGTTGCCAATCATGAGCACTTTCATCCATGAAAAGCGGCTTTCTTGCACTTACGCTGTGTACATCAATTGAATATTTTCTAAGTTCATAAGGAAAAGGTTGCTCAACATATAAAATCATTCCATAAATACGAGGGTTTTCTAATAATAATTTATCAAGTATTTTACAAACATAAGAAGGATCTTTAACCGTACAGTTAAAATCAACACTAAGCCAATTAGCACCAGTCTCAATTCCAAGTTTTCCAACGGAAATTATTCTATTGTAATCCCAACTTTCATTATTTCCGGTAAGTTTTATTTTAAGACATTTTAGGCCATCTTTTTTTATCCAATCAACTAAAGTCAAAGGATATCCATCATGAATCTCATCTCCTTTTAGTTCATCAGAAAAAATAGCATCTTTTGCACCAACTAAATGCCATACTGGTAGAGACTTAGGTAATTCTTTGTTAGCAAAGAAATCTTCAGGATATTTATTTTTGAAAACCGGAGCATCTTCTTCAGTGTAAAACCAACTCAAATCATGGTTCATATAATTACTATTAAAAGTTTTCCATGTATCAATTTTATTAAGATTTCCATAAGCATCGTGCAATGCCAAATCAAAAGTACTGTTACAAACAAGAGCAGCAAGCCAAGGCATTTTTTCATTTTCTTCATACTTAGCATTTTCTTCTTCAAAAAGTTTTCTTAAATAAGTATTTATGAATACATGTCCAATCTCAAATGAATGTCCTGTTTCTTTCACATTGGACCAAACTGCTGCTAATTTTGAGCAAAAATCTCTAAGGCGATCAGCTCGTTTGAAAAAGGATAAATCTTTATTGGGCCAAACCCAAGCAACACTCAAGGGAGTTTCTCCTACACCTTTTGCATGCCTTCCATCCATGGAAGAAACATTGATAATTGCCCTTGCACAGTAAACAAAAGTTGTTATTTCTGGCCCAAATTTAAGTGGAACCCTAGTTTTGATAGGGCACTCATAAACTTGGCAACTATCTATTGTAAGATCATTTTTGTTCATAATCTTCTCCTTTGTTATTGAAGTATATCATACAATTCTATTTTGTCAACTTACTGAACTAAATATTTTTCTACTTCATTTTTCCTTATTTGAATAAATAATAAATAAAAAAGAGGACAAAAAGGAATTTTTGCTTTAAACTTTGGCAAAAGGAGAAATAATATGTGTGGGATTGTGGGGTTTGTAGGAAAAGAAAAAAATGCTTCCAAAATATTATTAGATTGTCTCGTACAACTTGAATACCGTGGTTATGATTCTGCTGGAATTGCAGTTCTTGATGAAAAAGGAGAAGTTCAAGTCAGAAAGTGCAAGGGGAGACTTACAAATCTTATAAAGAAAGTTGAAGAATTTCCCGTAGTTGGTTCTTGCGGTATAGGTCATACTCGTTGGGCTACACATGGTGAACCAAACGATGTAAATTCTCACCCTCACATTAACGTCTCCGGAGATATTGCAATTGTTCATAATGGAATTGTTGAAAACTACCAAGACCTACATCTATGGCTTGAAAAAAAGGGAATTGTATTTAGAAGTCAGACAGATAGTGAATGTATTGCCCATTTAGTCTCCTATTATTACAAAGGTGATTTACTTGAAGCCGTAAGAAAAACGACAAAACAAATAGTAGGGTCCTTTGCTCTAGCAGTTGTTTGTAAAAATCAAAATCAAAAGATAGTGGTGGCTCGAAAAGATGTACCTCTTGTGATTGGAAGAGGACAAGGACTTAATTTAATAGCAAGCGATGTAACACCGCTTCTTGCTTATACAAGAGAAGTTCAATATTTAGAAAATAATCAAATAGCTGAAATAACAGATAATGAAGTAAAAATTTATCTTGATGACGAAGAAGTAAACCTAGAGATTAAGCACGTAGATTGGGATTATAAATCTGCTCAAAAGAACGGATATGAACATTTTATGCTTAAAGAAATCTTTGAGCAGCCTTTTGCACTTGATCAAACCTATAAAGCACGAGTCTATGGAGGAAAGTTAGACCTTGGGGAAATAAAAGAACTTGCTGACAAATGTGAAAGAATAATAATAATAGGTTGTGGTTCTGCTTACCACGTAGGAATGATTGGAAAATACGCAATAGAACATTTTGCAAGAATTCCAGTAATAGTTGATATTGCAAGTGAATTTAGATATCGAAATCCAATATTAAAACCAACTGATTTATGTTTGGTAATATCTCAAAGTGGAGAAACTTCTGATACTCTTCAAGGCTTGAGATTAATGAAAGAAAAAGGATTAAAAACAGTAGCAATAACCAACGTTATAGGCTCTACTATTTCTCGTGAAGCCGACATAGTAATGTACACCTATGCTGGACCTGAAATTGCAGTAGCGACTACAAAAGCTCTCACTACCCAAATAATGTGTCTTTATCAAATTTGTATTTCTCTTATCAAAGATTCAAATCAATTAAAAATGTTACTTAAAGAACTTTCGAAACTGGGAAGTCTTGCCTCAAAAGTGCTTGAAGAACAAATAAAACCAATTCAAAAATTTGCATCAAGACAGTACAATAAATCTAAGGTGTTTTATTTAGGCCGGCAAATTGATTATGCAGTAAGCTTAGAATCTGCATTAAAACTAAAAGAAATAAACTATACACACTCAGAGGCTTTCCCAGGTGGAGAATTAAAACATGGGCCAATAGCCCTTGTTGATGAAGATACTTTAGTTATAGCAACCTGCTGCCAGAGCGAACTCTATGATAAGATGGACTCAAACATCAAAGAGGTAAAGGCTAGGGGAGCGGTATGTCTTGTAATTACTTTTGAGGGAAACCATCGATTTGATAATATTGTAGAACAGGTATTTAGAGTTCCCAAAACAAACCCTTATTTCTCACCAGTTCTTACCGTAATCATAACCCAAACCTATGCTTATTATTGTTCAATTTTAAGAGGTTTAGATCCTGACAAGCCAAGAAACTTGGCCAAAAGTGTAACTGTAGAATAAGGGATTAGAAACAAATCTTATTTTTTTTCTAATTTCTTTGTTTCTTCTATTTGCTTTGCTTCATCTTTGCATTGCTGATCGATATCAATTGCATCCCAGGGATACTTAATCCAAATGTCTGGAATTTCTCTTGCAGGGAAGTACTTTTGAATTTCAACTGGGAAATCAGCATCTTTTTTCTTCAATTTATTATGAAGTATAAGTACAGCTATTTCTTTAGGGTTATACTTTAAAAGTTCCTGAGTACAATAAGACAAGGTAGCCCTTGTATCATCAACTTCATCAATAAGCAAAATGTTCTTACCTTTTAAAGCTTGCTGTACCTCATCAATCCACTGGATTTTTGTAGGATGATCACAATGCTTGTTATCAATACCGTAATAGGATATTCCAACTGCAAAAATGGGGCGGTTTATAAAAGTTTTAAGAATCCTTGCAGGAATAAAACCACCGGATCCAATTGCTACAATAACATCGGGGTCGAAGCCGGAAGCAAGTACTTTACTAGATAATTGTTTTACTAACTTATGAACCGTTTCATAACTAACAAAAAGTTTTTTTATTTCTGGGGATACAGGTTTTTTATCGCAACTCATAACATTCATCTAATTCTCCTTGAATATGTCTTTCAGAATACGAATCATAAATAATCAAGTCAACTATTATTCTAAAAATTTTTTTATAAACAACAAATTGCAACACAAAATTAGAGAGCTAGTTTTACGCTACCACTTATAACAATAAAATAAAGAGCTACTCGAAAAATTCTTGTGGTACTCGCTAAAGCGACCTTTTCAAATTTTAAATTAAGCATACCTGAAATCCAGCAAACTGTTGAAAATGGAATTGGTGTTAAAGCAGCAATTACAACCGCCCAAGCTCCATAATGCTGAATCATGTCTTGACCTTTTTCAGAGAAACTACTAGTTAAAGCTTTTATAATTTTTGTCTTCCCAAGAAGTCTTCCAATCCAATATCCAAAGCATCCACCAAGAGTACTTGCTAGACTCATGCAAAGGATTAAACTTACTAAATTCCAGTCTTGAACAAAAGGAAAAACTATGTCCATAGAAGCTGGAACAATGAAAGTATCAATAAATAAAGTTAGAAAACTAACACCCCAAAGACCAAAATGTTTAATGAAGACTTCAACATCTTTTGTGAGGTCATTTACTTTTAAATATTTAAGAACAAAAAAATAGGCAACAAAACAAATAAGAAGAATTAAGGCCATTTTGATTAAAAGGTTTAACCAGTTGACTTTGCCGTTTTCTTTTATGAGGTTTTCATTGGAAAATGGATTATTGAATTTTTTTTTCATTATTTATTTTTAAAAAAGCTCCTAAAGTTATCACAAAAAACATTAACATTCTGAACATCCAATATACCCTGAAAAACAGGAAAACGTCCACCACCTTTAGCTGAGGAAGGGAGTAGAACTTCCTTCTTAAAATTATCCATCTTCAAAGAAAAATTTGAAGATACATGAATAAGCCATTCTAGATGATTCTGTTTGTTTGTAATTATACAAACAGTCTTATCTTGATTTTTCAAAACTTCATTAAAACACTTTAAAGGAATTACGCTATATTTTTCATCTAAAGTAACAATATTAATTTCATTTTTAGCCATTTTTTCTATTAATAGTTCAGCTAAAAGAATCCAAGAATTATTATTTTGTTGACGTTCTTGTAAAAGATTATTTTGTAGATTAGAAACAATTTTTTCCAATTCAAAAGATTGAGCACTTAAAGCGGAACAAAGATTTGCTATTAGCTTGCTATTTTCATGAATTGACCATATTGCATCATCAGCTATGCTCCATATAGTTCTAATATGAGAGCGAATCTTTTCTTGCCCAACATAAACAATCAATTTAATTTCTGAAGTTGAACTTGTATGAAGTCCACCACAAGCAATTAAATCACAATCCTCAATTTTGACAATTCTAACCGGCCCAGAAACTTTGATACTTCTTCTAAGGTCAAGTTCTTCTGCCTCAGAATGCTCAAGCTCCTGATAAGTAATTTTCTTATTAGAACGAATAATATTATTAGCCATATTTTCAATTTTATAACAATCTTCAAGATCTATATTTTTTGTATCTAGTTCAATAGTAACCAAATCTTTTCCAAGATGAGTCCCTACAGTTGCAAAATTTAAGGTGTTATTAAAAAGTGAAGAAAGAACATGCTGGGCAGCATGTTTTTGCATATAGGAATATCTAAAATCCCAATCCAGTTCAATTTTAACATCATCTTTTTCTTTTAGAAGCTTTTTTGGATCTTCTACAAAATGGATAACATGTTCTTTGTTTTGATCTTTTTGAGTATCAATAATAGAAAAGTTTTCCCCTTTAAAAGTAATTTTTCCACGATCTCCAGGTTGTCCACCGGCTTCAGGGTAAAAAATGGTTTTATCAAACCTAACAAGTCTAAGATCTTTTGACTTGTTACTCTCACAAATGTTTATAATTTTTGCTTCTATTTCACGACAATAGGGCTTTAAATAATAATATTTTTCCATGAAATTAATATACTTTATTTTTTAGACTTGTCCAACAGTCTGAGATTGGGTATTTTATTAGTATAAGCATGGGAGGCTGATATGGGAAAAATTAAAACTGCTTTAGAACTTGCTATGGAAGAATTGGATAATATTGAAGTTGATTACGATAAAATAAATCAAGAAAAAATGAAAAAAGAAGGGAAAAAACTTGCAGGTAAGTATTTTCATGAAGATTCTGAAATTGAAGATTTAAAAAAAGATTTAGATCTTTATAAGGGAAAAGACCGTAAAATGGTTTCAGCTGCTTTAAAAGAAACAGTCTTACAGAATATTGGTCTTCCAATAGACAATACTTTTGAAATTAGATTTAGTCGTTGTGCTTTGATAATTTCTCTGTTGTCTGGAAATGACAGCAACGTTGATAAAATAATGCAACAGATTATTGGACTATGCAAACAATATTCTACCTCTGTGGATTCACTCTTGCAAAGTCTTAAGGATAAATACAGTGAAGTTGCTGAATCAAGAGGAATAAATCTTGAAGAAGATAAAGATTTTATTGAGTTATATCAAAATAATCTAAAACAACTAAAAAGCCAATATCAAGAAACTTTGGATAAGGGAAAAGAGAGTTTAAGAAAAATTTTATTCAAATAGAGAAAGAGCCTTTTCTACTATTTGGAAAACTCTTGGGATGTAGTTTTTTTCAAGATTTTTACTAAAAGGAACTGGAGTAGGTTTTCCTCCCAATCTTATTATGGGAGTTTTAAGTGTTTTAAAAGTTTCTTTGTTTTCGGAAATAAGAGCAACTACTTCACTTGAAATAGAAGTCGACAAAGGTGGGTCTTGAACAATTAAAATTCTTCCAGTAGCTTTAGCTGCTTCAAGAATGGCTTCTTCATCCAAAGGACAAATAGTTCTTAAGTCTAAAAGAGTTACTTCTTTTTTGTAACGTTTTTTTAATATTTCTACTGCTTTTTTACAAGTTGAAATTGCATGAGAATAAGAAATTAATGTTAAATCTTTACCTTCATAAATTAATTTTGCTTTTCCTAAAATAGCTTCTGAACTTTTTTCGATTTCTCCTTTTTCGGAGTAAAGAAGTTTATGTTCAAAAAATAGAACTGGATTATTATTTTTTATTGATTCTCTCAATAAATAATAAGCATCATTTGGTGAAGAAGGCGCTACAATAAAAAGTCCTGGAGTATTTGCAAAACCTGCCTCTGGACTTTGTGTATGCTGAGGTCCATGCCCCGTACCGGATCCTTCAGGACAACGTACGACTAAGGGGCAAGGAAATTGACCGCCAGTCATGAAATATAATTGACTTGCGTGGTTTATTATTTGGTCACTAATCAAGGTACAAAAATCAGCATACATTATTTCTGTTACTGGATGAAAACCTGAAAGAGTGGAACCAATGCAAATTCCAACAAAACTTTCTTCTGAAACTGGAGTTTCAATAATTTGGTTTGGAAATTTTTTATAAAGGTCTCCCGTTACATTAAAGCAACCACCGTAAAGTCCAATATCTTCTCCAAGCAGAAATGCTTTAGCGTTTTCAGTAAATTCATCTTCAAGAGCTTTTCTTATTGCCTCACGGTAAGTCAAAGAATTTTTATTGCTAGTAAAATTTAAGATACCAGTTTTTGGACTATCAGAAAAAACAAATTTATTTGCTTCTTCTTGAGTAAGAAATTTTCCTGGCCTTAAAAAAATTTGATTTGAGGCTTCCTTAATTAACTCAAGTTGTTGATCTTTAATTGATTTTATTTCTTCTTCTTCGGCCAAATTATTTTCAAGAAGATAGTTTTCGAGCATTAAAATTGGATCTTTTTTAGCCCACGAAAATTCTTCTTTTTTTTCTCTATAAAGGCATTTATCATTTTTTGAATGACCTTTTTGTCTATAGGTAAGAAGTTCAATAAAGTAGGGGCGCCTTTCTTCTAAAATATATTTTCTAGCTTTTTTAACTTCTTCAAACACTTTAATAAAATTATTTCCATCAATGGTACTATGTTTAATATTGTACCCATCGCAACGAGAAGCAATTGAAGATGTTGAAATCATTTTATCAGCAGAAGAGCTCATCCCATAAAGATTGTTTTCACAAAAGAAGAGCAGAGGAAGGTCCCAAATTGAAGCCATGTTCAAACATTCATGAAGAGCTCCACGACTGCTTGCTCCATCGCCAAAAATGGATACACTTATGTTTTGGCAGTTATTTCCAAATTTCTTTTTTAACCCAAAAGCAATACCAGTAGCTATTGGAATACCACTAGCTACTATTGCACTAGAACCTGCATTGTAATTTTGAAGGTCCGTAAAATGCATCGAACCACCTAAACCTTTACAAAGTCCAATTTTATATCCGGCTAATTCAGCAAACATTTTTAAAGGGTTACTATCTTTTGCAATAGCATAGCCATGACAGCGGTGGGTGGAAAGAATCCAATCCTTTTTATCTAAAGCCTCACAAAGTCCCACCTGGCAAGCTTCTTGGCCTGTAGCCAAATGGGTAGTTCCATGAATCAAGCCTTTTGTTATGAGCTTTTCAGTTTCATTTTCAAAAGCCCTTGAAAGGCACATCTTCCTAAGGGCATTTAATAATTGTTCTTTATTTTTCATGACACTCCTTAGAGTCCTTTATATTAGATCTAAATCAATCTCACCGGCAATTGTAGGCATAGAAATTCCCCAATTTTCAAGGACAGCTGGATTAATTTCCCCAAAGCATCCAACTACTTTTTCATTTATGCAGATATTAGCACATCTTCCTAGGATAAATCTATTGTCTTCATTCAATGGTTCAAGCTTATATTCTTTTTTTAGGAAATACAACAGTGTATTTACCATACTGTAAGCCTCATTAAAACCAATTTCATTATTAGAAACCAGGAATCCAAGACTGTTTTCAGTTATTGTTCCACTGTTATCCTCAGGTTCTAAGAAGGCTATTTTTCCAACCTCGAAAATTTTATGAGGATATACTGCATGGCCTGAAATACTTTCACTTTCTAAAAGGTTTGGAATTATTGAAGGACGTACAATTTCATAGTTTTCACTCATAGGATTCATGATATGGATTGCTTTATTATCTTCAATATTCATATTTTCAATGTATTGTTTTTTTGAACCAAGATAATTATAAATCATTTCTTGGAAACCTAAACCAACCATAATATCTTTGACTTTTCTTGCAAGTTCTTCTGCAGAGGTAAGTCTTCCTATGGTAAAATCTCCAGGCATAATTGGTTCAAAATTATTAAGTCCATAACCAATCATTACATCTTCAACAATATCAACACCATGCATAAAGTCATTTCTATACTCTGGTACAGTAATATAAACCTTATTATCACTGCAAAGGCCATAAATTCCCATTCTTTTTAGTGATTCAATAATCTGGTTTTCAGAAAAATTTTCTCCCAAAGTTTTTCTTATGAAATCTAGGTCACAACTAGCACTTGATTGAAAATAGTAAGGTACAGTAATTTCAGTTCCAAACTCAGTAGCTTCTGGGAATTTTACTTTTACTGGAAGAATTTCAAAACCAAAATCAGAAATATCACAAGCAATTATTGCAGCGC
>JBAYZQ010000072.1:0-11005 GCA_041672385.1 Sphaerochaetaceae bacterium
TGAATCTATAGTTCCAATACCATTATTTGCATTAAAACTTAAAGTATGTGAATCTGCTGTCCACTTTGCATAGAGAACAGTATTGGTAAATCCCATCTTATAGTTTTCTTCATCTTCATAGGCAATGGTTCCATCGTTACTTGTTGCCCAACCAGCAAATGTATAGCCCTCACGAGTGAAGGAATTTTTACTTAATGTAGTATTTTGATCAGTGACTAGTGTTAGTGAATCTATAGTTCCAGTACCATTATTTGCATTAAAACTCAAAGTATGTTCATCTGCTGTCCACTTTGCATAAAGAATTTCATTAGAAGCTTTCATAGTGTAACTAGCTTGATCAGCATAAATTACGCTACCATCGCTACTTGTTGCCCAACCAGCAAAACTATACCCAGTTCGGGTGAAAATATTTACAGGCAAATTATTAGCTTCACCAGTTTTGCGTGTTTCTGATTCCATAGTTCCACTGCCGTCATTTGCATTAAAACTCAGAATATTATTTGCTGTCCACTTTGCATAAAGAATTGTATTTTTTGTTATTGGATTTGTAAACTCCCATTCAGTTGCGAAAGTATTGTCTGTATACCAATTATCAAATTCATAACCATCTTTTGTTGGATTAGAAATAGGCTTCACGGCTTTTTCATTCTCCAACACGGATTCTGCTTCAATACTGTTACCACCATTAGTTTCAAAAGAAACTAAATATATTTCCAATTGCATTGGACATCCCAACAGGCTAATCATTAGATAAATGGCAACTACACACCCTAGTAAAATTTTAAAACCTTTTTTCTTCATCAATTTTCCTTTTTTTTTGTAGATTCTTATAGTAAAAGTTACTTTAATTTCTTCATATTTTCTAACTAATACTAAATATTCATTTCCATGAACGTTGATGAACTGAGAACGTTTATTATTACTAATTAATAGAATTAAAATTTTTATAACTTCCGTTATGCTATCACTAAACATATTCAAATACAATAAATATTTTCAACAAAAAACCTTTTTAAAGACCTTAAAGGCTTATTTTTACTATTAGTTTGTTTTTTTGAAGTATTCTTTAATACGAGGATAATGTTGGAAATATAAAGGAATCCACCCCTAGATGAATTCCAATTTATTTATATTCTTTACCAATTTTTTCATCTACCTAGATTTTTTTGGTACAATCTGCACAGATTTTGCAAGTGTAGTTGGGTCCCATACATGGCATTCACTGATGTCTTTAAGGTTTGTAAGATAATAGCATATTTGGTTAATCTTTTTACTAATAACATTATAAATCATGGCCCTGTTCATGCCTATCAAAGCATGCACCTTCTTCCAGCTAGAGAATCGACCTTTCTTTTCGTTTGCTGTCAGCAGGTACAGAAAAAATTCCCGTACTTCAAGTTGGTTGTGACTAAGTAGCAACGGTGAACGTTCTTGAGATTTTCCTGTGCGAACTAGCTTCAAGCCTTTCCTAATTTCCCAATATCCTTACCAACAACGAATTAAATTCATCTAATCTTTTTAGCCCAAGAATTCTTCGAAACGTATCATGATTTTGAATCTCATCCTTGTTGAAAAGACGTTTGTAGAGCTTGTTATTGGATTTCCAAAAATCTTCTGTGAAAAGGCTACTCTCCACCCTCACCCTGATGTCAGAAACATCCCTGAATATTTTCAGAATCTTCTTTAAAATGCAAACTCTTATTTCATTACCTGCATTCCTGATACTTATGGTACTAGAAAACTGAAAATCCTCTATTTGTTACTTAGTTTGTCAAACTCCATAATGTTTACCTCCTAGTTCAAGTGAGACTGAATATTTCAAGGCAAAAACCTTTATGGACAACTCAGAAAGATGCCATCCTCCGTTCACATCTTACGCATACTGTTAAGTACATGGTAAGCCGATACGATGCAACCATTACCGAACTTGAGGCATAATATGACTATGAATAAGTGCTGAAATTTAACTAAATTATACAGATAAACTAATATCTTTTTCCAAACTCCACAAAGCATACAAAGGGAGATTAATCAATCCTTCGTCTTTTTTGTAATCTGCCATAGAGATACGAATGCTTATAATTGGTGAAAACTTATCTCGATAAGCTTTTAAACTCTTAGCCATTAAGTTTGTTTCTGCTTTGACTTCTATTGGAATAATTTGTTCTCCATTATCTACCACAAAATCAATTTCAGCATTATTTCTTTCATTAGTGTAATAATAGGTATTGGTGTTTTTCATTGTAACAAGTTGTTGGAGTACATATTGTTCTGTTAAAGATCCTTTAAATTCAGTAAATAACTTATTTCCAGAAATCAAGCTTTTTGAATTGAGCCCTGATAAACATGATAAAAGCCCCACATCTGAAATAAAAAGTTTAAAGGCTTTTAAATCTTTATATGCAGTGATGGGTAAATTAGGTTTATTAATACGATGGATTTTATGAATTAAATTACAATCATCAAGCCACATTATTGCCATTTCATAATCTTTTGCTCTTGCTCCATCACGAAGTAATCCATAAACAAATTTTTTATTTTCTTTTGCTAACTGGGAAGGTATACTTTCATATACCATTTTTATTCTTGGAACAATACTATTTGGAGCATGTTTAGAAAAATCTAATTCATAGGCCTCCAAAATACGTTTTTGATTTTCTTTAACTTCCAAATAATCTTTATTTTCTATAAATCTTAAAACAACTTCTGGCATTCCACCAACATAATAGTAAAGTCTTAAATAGTTCATATAGGTATCTTTAAAAGTAGTAGTCATTTCAAAATTACTTTCATTTATTAAATCAACATAACGTTCTTGGCCATTGGCAATTAGAAATTCCGGAAATGACATGGGATAAAGATTTAAAAAATCAACTTTACCTACTGGGAAAGATGTTCCTTCATGAAGCGCAATTCCTAAAAGTGATCCGGCACAAATAATGTTGTATTCAGGAGCATCTTCATAAAAATACTTTAAACTTGATAAAGCATTAGGATTTTCTTGGACTTCATCAAATATTAATAATGTAGTATTTGCAATTATTTTTTGATTGCTATATATTTCTAATCCATTAATAATATTGGGTATATCAAAGCCATGGCTAAATAAATCTTTAATAGTTTGATTATTATCAAAGTTTATATATACAGTATTTTCATAGGCCTCTTTTCCAAAATATTTCATTAACCAAGTTTTCCCTACTTGCCGGGCACCTTTTATAATAAGAGGTTTTCTATATTTACTTTCTTTCCATTTGTATAAATCATTTATAGCATATCTAAACATATTAACCGTCCTTTAATATGAATATAACATGCCTACACAAAAATTGCACGCAATTTTTGTGGTATTACTACACTTTTTACCGTGAATTTTTGTAATAGAATACACTTATTACAATGAATTAAGTATTTTAAATTTAGATTAGAAAAATTCAGCAAATCTTTGAAGGGTTGTATTCATAAAAAAACAGGCAACAAGTATTTAAAACAGAAATCCTTTTCTTTAATTTCCATTCCTTGTTCTCAACTTCTAGAATCTCCTTTTGATTAAGAACCGGTTGGTCTTTATCGATTAAAAGAGTACCTTTCTTATGATTTTGAAGGATAATAATGCAACAATTATTTTTTGTTTTAATAATTTTTTTGTAATCTCGGAATAAGCATCCTTTATTAACTAACTCTTTATATTTACGATTCTTTACAACATCTTGAGATACAAATCTTGTCAAAAATTCAGGATCTGGAAGAGTTTTAACATGAAAAAAGGATTCAACCATTGGGTAATTTATATATAGTTTTCCTTCATCCGTAGATTCTGAAAAGAAAGAACACATCTCTTGTAATTTTTGAGCTGAATATCTATTATCTTGAGGATCCATATCAAAAACAAGCAGAACATCTGAAAATTTTTCTAATAAACGTTTTTTCTTTTCAGGATTATTTTCTCTTTCTCTTAATACCCCTAATAAATCATAATCTTCTGGGTGTCCATTAGAAAACATATCATCATATAATACCCAAATATTTGTGTTGTATGAAACAATTTCATAAGAAATATTAAATTGAAGAATTTCAAACAAATATTTCATAAGCTTATAGTCTGTTTTTTCACCTTCAACACATAATAAAATTTTACTCTTATTATTCATTGAATTCTCCACTTTGATATAACTTTTCTAAATTATGGCCTTCTCTTAATTCTCGTTTTGTAGAATTTGCAAAAGATTTTAAACCTCCTTTGGTTAAAATAAAGAAACAATCAGGCCTCATTATGCTATTTGATAGTAAATTTGTGTTATGTGAAGTAAAAATAACTTGAGTCTTAGTCATTTTCCCTAAAAGTTTAACAATAGCCTCCGAAAGTTCAAAATGGTAAAAGGAATCAAATTCATCCAAAAAGAAAAGAGAAATATCAGGACAAGTTTTCATCCAGTAAAAACTTGTATAGAGTGAAATAGTCCCACTAGATGCTGTTTTAAAAAAATTCAATGGAACTGTTTTATCAAAACAAAGTTCTTTTTTCCCTTCTTCATTTTCTCTAGCTACCAAATGTTCATCAATATCATTTTCATTTAAAAAATTTTCAAATTCTTTAAGATATTTTTTCTCAAAGATAAATGAATAATAATCTAATGTGTTTGTTTTATATCCAACATATCTATTATAATTAAGATTTCTTACCCATAACATATGGGATACATAATCCATAAGCTTATATAGTGGATGATCAGGCTCTAAAGATGAGTTATGAATAGCATAAGCTACTAAAGATCTTTCGTCTTTGTACTTCCAGTTTAAAGTTGGCGTAATTTCAGAAATACCGGTTAAATCTGGTTTTGTTAGATTTATATTCCGATTTATTAGAATCTTATAATTTAAAGTTAAAGTTTCTTCTATAAATTCATCTTTTGAACTTTTTACATAAAAATATTCAATAATGTTTTTATCAAATTCAAAAACATATTTAAAGGAAGCATATCTATCGAGACTATCAGCATTTAGATAACGAGAATATAAATCATCTCCAACATTTTTATCAGTTAAAGTGCCAACAATATCGAATAATGCTAAACCAAAATTAGTTTTTCCAACACCATTTTTTCCATAAATAATCATCTCTCTGATTAATTTATTTGAAATACATTGAGTATTAAATTTATATTCAGATGAATCAGAAAAATCTAAAATCACTTTATCCTTGAAATTTTTAAACCCTTGGACTTCAAATCTTTTTAACATATTCCTAACCTCTTTATAATAAATATACAATTGTTCTGAAAACAATACAAGAAATATCGTAAAAAAATTACGGATAGATTTTTTGTATATTTGGAGTTAAAAAAATCCTCTTAAACTAATATCTAAGAGGAATCTTATCATTTAATTGTTTTAATTAAAGGACTTTATAGTTTATTCTTCATCTGAAATTTCAGGAGCTTCAAAGCTTTCAATTTGTCTATCAGATTGAGACCATAATTTCTCAAGATTGTAGAAGTCTCTCATTTCTTGACTCATAAGGTGAATAATAATATCACCACAATCAATTAAGAGCCATCCATCAGCATCAGGGGATTTGTGTCTATCTGCGACTTCTAATCCCTGATCAGCTAAAAAACCCCATAATTCATGTACAACACCTCTTAAATGTCCCATACTGCTAACAGTACTAATTACAAAGAAATCAGCAAAACTACAGTTTCCTGAAACATCTAGTAATACTGTGTCCATTCCTTTTTGTTCAGTTACAAAATCACAAACTTTAGTTGCTATTTCTTTTCTATCTTTTAAATCGGTCATTTTTTCCTCCAGATTATTTTATTAATTTCCCATCTTCCCAATATTTTTTCAATTCCCTTGATTTAAGAGAAGGAACAATTCCTTTTGATTGCCAATGATTCATCATTGAGCATAACACATTTTTCCCAACTTCGTCTAAACTATTATATGAATGAAATTTCTCTCTGTCTTCCTTAGTAAGGAAGCTTCTATTTTCTTCAGTAAAATCCGCCACAAACAGTGCAAGTCCTAAATACCCCATATCAACACTTCCACAGGTATGTTCATCAATAGCTTTCAACCAAGTTTTAGGTACTTTAAGGCATCTTTTTCTAGCTATTGAAGAAGCAACAAGTCCATGAGATAGAACTATTACTCTTTTCTCATCTTCATCAAGTTTAAGATTTTCCTTCTTACAAAAGGCATATAACTGATCTTGAGTATATTCTCTTGCCCAATCATGAACAAGTCCAATGAAAGACGCAGCATCATAATTCTCCGTCTTGATTATTTCATTGTTTGTTCCATATCTTTCAAAAAGATACTCAAGCTCTTTTGTAACTCCTAGACAGTGTTTATATCTTTCATCAGAAAGAGTATTTTTTAGCTCTTTCTTTATTGCTTCAATCGTACAAAGCTTTTTTTCTGACATATTCTGCAACTCTTCTAGAAAGAAGTTTTTTATTCCCATCTTCACGAACTTGTGTTGATGAAGATTTATAAATCTCATTATCAATAAGTCGATAATTAAATCCTGGTGGAACTTCAATTCTTTCTTTGTTATCATTTCTATTGAATATTACAAATTCAACTTCTTTTTTTAATTCATCTATCTTGTACCATCGGTTTAATCCGGGAACTAAATCATCTCCCATAATTAAACCAACAAGACCCTTTAAATTCTCTTCTTTTTTTATTTCCATAACACTATCATAAGTGTAGGAAACACCTTCTCTTTTAATTTCTCTATCATCAATAATAATTTGTTTATCACTATGTTGGGGATAAAGATCATAAAAATCTTTTTTAGCAAGTCGAAGCATCTCTAAACGATCTTCACTATTTATAAAAGCTCCTTGCCGTTTAAAATTATTAATATAAACCGGGACTAGAAAAATCTTATTATATTCTGTTTTTTCAAATACACTATTTATAAGAAATAAATGACCTAAATGGACAGGATCAAAACTACCGCCGACAATTGCTATCTTATTCTTCATCTGTCCATGGTTTATCACTATAAAAAGCCTCATTATCTATACTACTAATAAACCCATCTCCATATTTTCTATCTTCATAAGAAAAATCCAAAAAAGTCTTTTCAACTTCTTCAAGACCTTCTTCAGAATAAATTGAAAGTCCAATTACTTTCTTATCTGGATACTTAGCTTTTAATTCTTTTAAACGCTCTTGGGTTCCCTCTTCATCAAGTTTTGTCCCAATAATACATTCATTTTTATCAGTTAATTCTTTTGAATAAGACTCAAGTTCTTTTTGAAGAATATCATAAACTTCAAGATAGTTATCGTCACTTAAATCAATCAAATAGGCAAGTCCTTTTGTTCTTGAAATATGTCTCAAAAACTTAAAACCCATTCCAAGTCCTTGGCTTGCACCTTCAATAATTCCAGGTATATCAGCAAGGACAACATCAATTCCTTTGTACCTTAACATACCCAATTGTGGAATTTTGGTAGTAAAAGGATAATCAGCTACTTTTGATCTAGCATTTGTAAGCAAGTTCAACAAAGAACTCTTTCCTGCATTTGGTAAACCAACAAAACCAATATCGGCAATAACCAATAGTTCAACACCAATTCTCATTTCTTGCCCAGGTTCACCAGGTTGCGCAAATCTTGGCGCCTGCCTAGTAGCTGTTCTGAAATGATAATTGCCTAAACCACCTCTTCCACCTTTAAACAAAACAAAGCTTGTCATTCCTGTCAAATCTTGAATTATTTCACCAGTTTCTGAGTTTTTTAACACGGTTCCAGGGGGTACTGCAATTTCCATATCCTTACCAGCCCTGCCGTAACAACGGGCACCTTGTCCACCATGTCCGTTCTCTGCTCGGAAAGTTCTTATTGCTTTAAGGCTCGATAATGTCTTTAAATTATTTCTTACAACAAATACCAAGTCGCCACCTTTTCCACCGTCACCGCCGTCAGGGCCACCCTTTGCAATAAATTTTTCACGTCTAAAAGAGACGCAACCATTGCCTCCCTTTCCGGAGGCAACGTCTATATATGTTTCATCAGAAAATCCAAACATCTTCTACTCTGCATCTATTCTGATATAATTCCGCTTGTTTCTTACATAAAAAACAACCGTTCCAGCTGCTTTTGCAAAAAGGGTATAATCTGAACCCAATCCTGCATTTTCACCTGGGTGGAATTTAGTACCAACTTGTCTTACAATAATTTCACCGGCCTTAACATTCTGGCCACCAAAACGCTTAACACCCAGTCTCTGAGCATTCGAATCTCGACCGTTTTTAGAACTTCCGCCACCTTTCTTATGTGCCATATCTTTTCTCCTTAAGCGTTAATTTCATTAACTTTAATCATAGAAAATTTTTCGCGGTGTCCTTGAGTCCTGCGGTAACCCTTTCTTTTATGAAACTTATAGACTTTAACCTTGTCACCTTTAATCTCAGATTCCAAGGAAGCTATAACCTTAGCACCATCAACATATGGTGCACCAAATTTTACTTTTTCTCCATCAACAACTGCAAGAACTGTAGGGTATTCTAAAGTAGAACCGACTTCTAGGTTAATTCTATCAACCTGTAAAGTCTTACCAACTTCCGCCTTGTATTGTTTTCCGAGAATTTCAACTAATGCATACATAACATTTACTTCCCTTATTTTTATTTCTATTAAGGATTATCAGAATGAATAAAACCTTTCAAGTCAATTTATTAGAAAACTTACAAAAATCTTTATTGACTACCTACCGTTTGGTAGGTAAACTAAAATTATGGAAACTTGTACAAAAGATAAAATTATTCTAGCTTTCCTTTCCCAGGCTAGCAAAGAAGGCTTAAATAATGCCAGCCTACAAAAAACTGCAGACCTTGTAAATATTAAAAAAGCCTCAATTTATTCTCATTTTTCTAATCGAGAAGATTTAGTTAATCAAATGTTTGATTATTGCCAAGCAAAAATTAAAAAAGAAAGCAAGAAAATTACACTTTCACAAAAAGACCCGAAGGAAGAGCTTTCTAGCCTTGCTTTTTGGTTTTTTGACCTTTTTCAAGAAAAAGAAATGAAAGAATATTTTAGAATACTACAGTCCAGTAAACTCTTTAATCTTCAATCTCAAACTAATGAAAAAAAATTAAAATACATGCTTACCAGCCGAAGTGAAGTCTATGTTGATTTCTTCGTTCAAACAGGCCAATTGAAAATTAAAAACTCAGAATTTGCAGCAGAACTTTTCTCTTCATCTCTTCTTCTCTTATTGGAAAACTTATTTATACAAAAAGAAAGCTTTGAAAATTCCAAAAAAATTGATTGGGAAATTCAAAGCTTTGTAGAAAAATTTGTAGATTTATTTTCTAATTAATATTACATTTTCTCCAAGAAAGGAATTCCTATTAATTTAAAAGAATTTTTCAAAACTTGAAGTACCATTTTACTTAAAATTACCCTAGATTTAACTAAACTCTTTGTTTCAGCCTTTAAAATTTGATTATCATGATAAAAGCGGCTAAAGTTTCTTGAAAGATCATATAAATAATTACATATAACACTTGGATTATAGTCCAAAGCACTTTTTTCTACAGCGATACTAAATTCTCCAAGATTTTTTATTACCTCTCGCTCAATCTCACTATCTAACAGAGAAGGATCAAACTCAATACCCTCATAATCTGCTTCAACTTCTTCAAATTTACTTAGCATGCTTGAAATTCTTGCTCCCATGTATTGGAGATAGGGTCCAGTATTTCCATTAAAAGAAATTGATTCCTCTGGATTGAATACCATATCTCGATTTGGATCAACTTGTAGAAGATAGTAGTTAATAGCAGACAAAGCAATACTAGAGCTGGTTTTATCTAAATCATTAACTGCATTCTCTCTATTTTTAGAAATAATTTCTTCTTTGGCCAAATTGCTTAAATTTTCAACAAGATCATCAGCATCAACAACAGTACCTTCTCTACTTTTCATTTTTCCATTTGGAAGAAAAACCATCCCATAAGAAAGGTGATGTAAATCTTTAGCCCAAGTATAACCAAGTTTTTCAAGAACATAAAATAAGACTTTAAAATGATACTGTTGTTCACTGGCTACAACATAAATTAGACTATCAAAAGGCCAATCATTATGTCGCTCAATAGCAGTTCCAATATCTTGTGTAATATATAAAGCAGTTCCATCTTTTCTTAAAAGAACTTTCTTATCCAGTTTTATTTCCTCAAGGTCTATCCAAATTGAACCATCTTCTTCTTTATAAAAAACACCATCTTCAAGACCCTTTAATATTCGTTCTTTTCCTAACTTATAAGTGTTTGATTCATAGTAATATTTGTCAAAAGAAATACCCATATTTTTATAAGACTCTGCTAATCCGGTCAAAGTCCAATTATTCATTTTGTTCCAAAGTTCTAATACATTAGGATCGCCCTCTTCCCATTTTTGTAACATCTGTTGAGCTTGATCACCTGCACTTTTATCTTCTTTTTCCCATTGGTTAAATTTTACATAGTAATTTCCCACAAAATGGTCTGGCTTTATTCCTGTTGATTCTGGAGTTTCTCCATTACCAAACTTTTGATAAGCCAACATAGACTTACAAATATGGACTCCTCTATTGTTGATAAGGTTTACTTTCTCTACATCAGCACTAGCAAAGCGCAATATTTCACTAATACTTTGTCCTATACTGTCATTTCTCATATGACCAAGATGAAGTGGTTTGTTGGTGTTTGGACAACTAAACTCAACCATCATTTTCTTCTTGTCATAAACTTTACTTTTTCCAAAATTACTTCCATTTTCTTTAATTTCTTTATATATTCCTCTAGCTAAATCAGAAATATCATAACGAATATTCAAATAAGGTCCTGCTAATATAATTTCACCTTTTAAATTAGGTTTTTTTTCTAGCTCAACTTTTAAGTTACTAGCTATAACAGCAGGAGCTTTATGGAGAAGTTTAGCATAAGCAAAAATTGCAAAGGCAAGATCTCCCATCTCTTTTTTAGGAGGATTCTGGGCAA
>JBAYZQ010000073.1:0-10995 GCA_041672385.1 Sphaerochaetaceae bacterium
ATCATTTGACATGTATTAAATTTTTCTCCTATAAATAATTCTCAATTAATTTCATCTTTTTCTATTCAAAACTTAAACCAATGTGGCAGTTAGGACATTCTGTCATATCGCTAGTAATTTTACAACCACAACTAGGGCAAACAAATTCTTCTTCTTCTTCATTTTCCACTTCAGTTTCAACAAGTTCAACATTTTCATTAATAATCTTGTTTACTTCAACTATATCTTCAGGAGTTAACTTGTCCATAGCTTTAAAATCATCTTCACCTAATTCAATATATTCTTCAACAAGATATATATCATAGAAATTTAATTTCTCAATAATTCCTTTTTCAATAGGTAAATCATTCAAATCAAGGCCTTCAAGCCCTTCTTCTTCTTCTTCAATTTCTGTTTCTACAATTTTTTCAGAACCTTCCTGTTTCTGATCTTCTTCACCATCTTCATAAACAAGACCTTCTTCTGGTAATTCATTTTCATCTTGGAAAAGAGATTCAGCAACCTCACGAGTTTTAGAGGAAAAATCAATATCTTCACACTGTTCTGGTGTTCTTACATCTACTAACCAGTCGCAGAGTCTATTTACAAGACGAACATTAATTCCCATTTTACCTATAGCTAAGGACAATTGAGATTCATCAACAACAGCAATAGAAGTTCTCTTTTGAGGATCCATTAAGAATACCTGAAGAACTTTTGCAGGAGATAAAGCATTCTGTATGTAAGTAGCAGGATCTTCATCATATCTTAGAACATCAATTAATTCTCCATTAAGTTCAACAATTATTGACTTAATTCTCTGTCCACCTAAACCTACACAAGTACCTACAGGATCAACATTTTCTCTTTTAGGGTAAACACTGATTTTGGTTCTATACCCAGGTTCTCTTACTATTTTTTCAATACCAATTGCAGCAGAAGGTTCCTGTAATTCTGGAATATATTGTTTAAAAATTTCTTCAATAAACTCATCACTTGTTCTAGTTAAAACTATTCTTAAATTTCTCGGGTTTCGTTCATCTTGGGCAACACTTTCCAGAAGACATTTTATTTTATCTCCCTTAATGAAATTGTCCCGTGGACTTTGATTCCTTCGTGGAAGGATAGCTTGTGTTTTTCCAATTTCTACAAAAAGATCACCATTGCGTTCATTTTGAACAATTCCAACAATGAGTTTTCCTTCTTTTTCTTTTAATTCAGTCATTAGTTCATTTTTCTGAAAATCTCTAATTGACTGTTGTGCTTTTTGTTTACCACTCTGAATACTACCTCTATCGAATTCATCAAAGTTGACAACAATTTCTATCACGTCACCTTCTTCTGCATTCTCGTTAATTTCCAGGGCCTTATTTAAAGAAATTTCAATAACTTTATCTAGAGCATCTTCAGGTTCGTCAACAACTGTCTTTGTAGCTATTAAATGAACCTCTTCATAATTTGGGTCAAAACGAACACTAGCATTATCATCTCGGCCGTATTTTTTCTTATAACTAGCCAACAATGTTTGTTCTATGGTCTTCAACACTTGTTCTAAAGCAATATTTTTTTCATTAACCATTTCATTAATTGCATCACTTAAATTGGACATTATTTGATATCCTCCCATTTAAAATCTAATTTCGCTTTTAATATATTATCAAATGCTATTGTAATTTTTGAAATCTTTTCATCTTTATCTTCATTGTATAAATCTGTAAACTCAACTGAATTATCAAATACTTCAGAAATTATACCTGTAAGAGTGTTTTTTAATTCACTATCATACAATCTAACTCGTTTTCCTTTAAATAATGAAAACTCATAGAAATCACGGAAAACCCTTTGAATTCCAGGAGTTGTAACCTCAAGATTTATATTTCTCGTTCCTTCAACTACAGTAAGCCTTGGATAAAGCAAATCATAAACCTTAGCACATTCATCAACTGTTATTTCACCATCTATAAGTCCTATTGTAAAAATGAAATTAACATAATTATTACTAACGTTTTTCTTAACATCAACAATAAGAATACCAATCTCTTTTAGAAGAGGTGTAAATTCTAGAAACAACTTATTATTTTTTATTTCATTCTCAATCATAACCCACAAAAAAAGGACCGAAATCATCGATCCTTAACCTTTTAAGAAAATCTATCTGTAGCATACATTTATTAAGGTTTCCTGTCAATAATTATAGCTAATATAAATATAATTAATAGGACTTACGCACCAAATATTTTTTGACCAATGCTAATCTTGACTCGTTGCCTTTTTCAGACCCTTACAGACTTGTTTCTTACTATTAGTTTGTTTTTTGAAGTTTTCTTGGTTATGAGGATAATTTAGAACATACAAAGGAATCCACCCCCTAGATGAATTCCAATTTACTTATATTCTTGTCTTTTTTTTCGGCTATTTAGATTTTTTTGGTGTAATCTCCACAGATTTTGCAAAGGTGCTTGGGTCCATGATCGTCAACGTTTTGGACATGGCATCGTTGAAATTCCATCCGAATATTTTTCTTAGTCTCCTTTTGCTAATCTTTTCCTTTCCCCCCATGAGATCGCTCAATCTCTTATAGAGAGAAAGGCATGCTTTGTTCAACAAGTCCTGATTGAGAGCTGCGTTCCTGTCACTTAGAGTCATGGAATCCTCGTGAAAGACTGTATCAAGGTTCCAGTGAAGGCTATTTTCAATATTCCAGTGTGATCTTATACAGTACGACGCATCGCCGATGTCTTTAAGGCTTGTAAGATAATAGCGCATTTCGTTCGTCTTTTTGCCAGTGACATTGTGAATCATAGTCTTGTTCATGCATATCAAGGCATGCACCTTCTTCCAGTTGGAAAATCGACCTTTCTTTTCGCTTGCTGTCAGTGGGTACAGAAAGAATTCCCTTACTTCAAGCTGATTGTGACTAATCTCGCTCGTCATATGGTAGCAGAGGTCAACATTCTTAAGTTTCTCAAGATTTTCTTGAGTGAATAACTCCTTGGCAAAATCAGAGATTTTCCCTTGATTTCCCTTCAATCCACCAACATAGTCTCCCTTAGCTTCGGTAATAATACTGATGGTTTTAGTCTGCATATGCATTGCATCGAAGGTAACCACAGTGTTCTTTAGGTTCATCCTCGAAAGTATCTTCTGGGCGTGGGGAATCTCATTTGTCTTTGATTCAATCGCTTCGGAGAAGAGGCATGTCTGGGAATCCTGGTCATATACATTGAGAATCTGTAGATCTTTGATCTCCTCGGCAGTGTCGGCTTTACGCCCTGTTCCCCTCAGTTGCTTGCCATCTACTGATATGATCTTTTTTTTCGGAACCGGAAGCTTCAAAGCTTTCCTAATTGCCGTATCTGAATTGCCCAATACCCTTACCAACAACGAATTAAATTCATCTGACTTTATGAGCCCAAGAATTCTCCGAAACGTATCGTGACTTGGAATTTCATCCTTGTTGAAAAGACGTTTATAAAGCTTGTTATTGGATTTCCAGAAATCTTCTGTGGAAAGGCAACTCTCCGACCCTGCTAGTGTAGCAAGAAAGAGCATAAGGATGATCTCATTCATACGGTAAGTAACACGTCCCTGCACCCTGATGTCGGAAACAGAGTTGAATATTTTCAGAATTTTCTTAAGAATGCGAACTCTTGTTTCATTACCTGCATTCTTGATACTTATAGTGCTGGAAGACTGAAAATCATCTATTTGCATCCTTAGTGTATCAAATTCCATAATGTTTACCTCCTAGTTCAAGTGAAACTGAATGTTTCAAGGCAAGGACCTTTAGTCTCTCGGACAACTCAGAAAGATGCCATCCACCGTTTACATATACCGCATACAGGTTTGAGGAAAGTGCAAGCAGTTCGTCTTTCTCAGAGCCAAGCTTATCATTTAGCTTCGACTCTACTTGTCGCCTTAAAGTCGGAAGAAACTGATTTTCTTGATTACTTAATTTTTCATCTAAGTTAAGTCCCGGAAACAGGATGGACAGCCAGCTGCCTTCATATCCTACTTGGCTTTCCCTGCCTTCATAACCAAGCACGGCCTTGACAAAAAGGATATCTGCATTCATGCCGAGCCTTTTAGGATTAAGTCGCAATACATTGCACAAGGTCTCGGAGATACAACAAAACCCATAACGGAAAACCTTTATTCCCGCCTTAACAGGTGGCTTCGAAGGCACAAGACCATCCTTTTCGGTTGCTATGCCCAAGTATTCATCACAGCGGAATACAGGGTAGCTTTTACCGGTAACCCTCTCGGAGTGCCCTCTGTAAAGGGCATATCCTGTCTTGGTCTTCTTCACATAAATACCCTTAGTTTTGTACTTAAGGACCCAATCTGGCAATTTTTGCATGGCATCTCCTGTATTAAGTTAAGTTTAATACACTGTTAAAAGAAAAGCAAGAGAAAAAGTATTTCCTTCCCCAAAATAAGGTTTGTTTCAACTTTTCTAACTTGCTTTATTGCTTGCTGTTTAACTATTTGCTCTTCGTTTTCAAGTGTTTGATGCGTAACTCCTATTTACTTATTACATGTCCAAGTAATTAAGCCTTTTTGCTTGTTGAAGTATTGAATAATTGCATAAGGGTTTTAATGATGAGATTATCATTATTTTAAAATTCTTTTCTTTAGCGGTAGCTTTTAAAGCTGAATCAGTCTGCATTGTACTCTTTTGATTGATAGTATTTGAGCCTTCTTATCCTTTGAAATGAAACTGGTTTTTGTAGGACTTTGTTTATTCTTTATTGTTGACAGTTTTTTATAATGGTCGCAGGCAAAGAACCTTTGTTTTTTTTTCTTGAAATATCGAAATAACTGTTGTATACTTCAACGATACAAGAGGAAAATTTCTAGGAGCAAAAAGAATGGTAAATAGAGATTTAAAAAATATTGCTTATGATCTTATCAAGAAAAAAATAATAAATTGTGAATATAAACCTGGATCCCTTATAAATGAGACACAATTAGCAAAAGAATTAGATTTTAGTAGAACTCCAATAAGACAGGCCTTAAATGGAATTGAACAAGAAGGATTTATTGAAACACTTCCCAAAAAAGGCATTTATGTTAAACCGGTAACATTGGCTATGGTTAGACAAGTTTTTCAAACTAGAATATTAATGGAACCGCTAACCCTTAAGATGGCAGCACCTTTCTTACCAAAAGATAAACTCCAGTATTTCAAAGATGGATTTTTAGGTAAAAGGGAGCCAGTTGATTTTAGTTTTGACACTGAAATGCATTTATTTTTTATTGAAAATTGTGGGAATAGTTATATTATCAAAATGATGAAGAAAGTTTTTGATGAAAATACTAGAATTATTATTTCTTCTGGGCAGAATAAAACAAAAATTCATGACGCTCAAAGTGAACATCTAGAGATTCTAGATTTACTATTGGAGGAAAAATTTGAAATAGCACAAGAGAAAATGCATTCTCATATTGAAGCTTGTAAAAGAGCTGCATTAGATTATTTTTATCAAATGTAAAACTGAAAAAATTCTAGTTATCTACTAAAAATATTGAAGAGTTGTTTTATTGCAATTCTTTTTTTATATATTAATTAATACTTATATCAGATAATATATCCCAAACATTAAAAAAAATAGCTGATAGTTTTTTGTAAACCAAAAGGAAAAATTTAAAGAAAATAAATAAAATATTTTTAAATATATATACAGAAAGAAAATAAAAATAATAATAAAAAACTTGTGTTCTGATAAAAACCGATGTATACTAATTACATTGGTGTTGGATACAACATGAACCAAACGGCAATTTATTGTGTATATAGATTTTGGGATGCTTTAAAAAGAATTATAAATTTGAAGTATTTTTTTTAAGGAAAGGTGTAGGACATTGGTAAGAAAAGCTAATGTATTGAAAAAATGATTGAAGAGTTAATTAGAGGATAGAAATGAAAAGAATTGTTTCTTTTTTTGGAGAGCATTCCGAAGTTTTTGAGGAATTAAACGAGCGAACAAGAAAATATGCGTTGTCTAAAGATATTGAATATATGTGGCATTCTCAAGAAGATTTTAACCAAGAAGAAGTAGTAAAGGATCTGCAGAATTCTGAGGCAGGTTTAATTGATATCGAACCCTATGGTGAAGATATTTTTAAACAACTTGGAGATAGATGTAAATTACTTATTCGTTTTGGAGTAGGATTTGACAAAGTAGATCTTAATGCTGCCACTAAATATGGTTTATGTATTACAAGGACAACTGGGGCTAACTCAATGAGTGTTGCAGAAATGGCACTTTCAATGATAGTTGCATTAAGAAGACAACATGTAGTTAATCGAGCAACAGTAAATTCTGGAGTATGGACTAAAAACATTGGTAATGAAACTTATGGTAAAACAATAGGAATTATTGGATTTGGAGCTACAGGACAAAGATTAGCAAAATTATTAACAGGTTTTGATTGTAATATTTTAGTTTATGATCCATATCCAAATAAAAAACTCATTGAAAAATATAATGCAAAATTAGCTGAAATAGATGAAATTTTTGCTCAATGTGATGCTATTAGTATTCATGTTCCTTATTGTCCAGAAACACATATGCTTGCCAATGAAGATAGATTAAGAATGATGAAGTCAAATGCTGTAATTGTTTGTACTGCTAGAGGTAACATTGTTGATGAAGAGGCTTTGTATAAAGTTTTAAAAGAAAAGAAAATTGGTGGTGCAGGTTTAGATGTTTATTCTGAAGAACCTCTTCCCGCTTCTTCACCCCTAACAACTTTAGACAATGTGATTTTAACTCCACATGTTGCTAGCCAAACTTATGAAGCACTTTGGGCTACATATAAAAAAGCAATTGATATAATGGATGATTTTTATAATGGTAGAGAATTATTAAAAAGCGATCTATTAAATCCAGAATATAAAGAGAATATTAAATAATAAAATAGAAGATAAATCCAAAAAAAATAGGAAATTACTAATATTTGATGAAATGAGTTTTGTTTCATAAGGAGATGAAAATGGGAAAGAAAACATTAAGAGAGTACATGACAGGAGATAAGTTTTATTATGTTCCTGAAATTTATGATTGCATTTCAACGAGAGCTGCTGAAATGAACGGGTTTGAGATGACGATGATTTCAAGTAGTGACTTTGCTTGTTCTCTGACAGGAATCCCTGATTTAAACTTGATTACAATCGATGAGTATTGTTTCATGATTGAAAGAATTAAAAATATGTCTGATATGCCGCTCTTTATTGATGCAGATGAAGGTTTTGGAAGACCTCTACAGACATACCTTGGTTGTAAAAGAATGGCGCACGCTGGTGCTGATTGTATTCTTATTACTGATGGTAATGAATTATCTCAACCTGGGCTAGCTTCAATTAAGGATACTTGTTATAGGCTAAAGGCTGCAAAAGATGGAATGGAAGGAACTGACTGTCTTCTTCTTGCTAGTTGCAAAGCAAATGTAGATGAAGATTTTGATGCTTATACCGAAAGATTGAATAGTTATCTTGAGGCTGGTGCTGATATGATTCTTCCTCTTGGAATTTGCAATAGCACAAAGTATGGTGGAAAATTTGGAGCTGCAAAGAAGATTGGAGAAGCGGTAAAGGCTGCCTATTGGTATCCTGATTTGGATCCGGGTGATAAAGCAGAAGATGCCCCTGAACTTTTAAAAGCAGGATTTTTGTTTACTGGAATTCACTATTCTTTCAGAGCTGCGATGTATGCAATGCTTGATACTGGAAGACATGTTTTTGAAAGTAAGACAAATGACTATGTCATGGAACACTATGATTATACTGGATACCATTTCCATTATTCACCAATGGCTTGTTTCCTTAATGGAACACCTTGGGTAGAACAAGAACAAAGGTACGTTGATAATCCTGATGATGCATTTGCAGCTAGAAAGCTTAAGGGATTTTGTGGTGAGAGCGATAAACTGGTATGGGACGGAAAACCAGTTAAAAGATAAAAAAACCTCAAAATGAGGGAAAAGGAGTTTTATATGAAAAAAAGAGTTATTGTATTACTAATGCTTTTGTGTTCAGTTTTCTTTGTGTTTGCTGGCGGAGCTGATGAGACTAGTACAAATGATGAAAGTCAAACGTTGAATATTGGTATTCAGTCAGAGTGTGTTCATACGATGCTTTCATTCTCACTTACAGGCGATAGTGTTGATTATTTTTATTCATGGCCTGTTTATGAGTCATTGTTTAAGCCAAATGCTGAAGGTTCAGTAGATCCTTGGCTTCTAGAAAGTTATGAAATGGATAAAGAGAATCTAACCTATACATTTAATGTAAGAAAAGGAATTACTTTCTCTGACGGTACCGTGTTTGATGGTGCTGCCTTAAAGTGGAACTTGGATCATTATCTTGAAGTTGGAGCAAAAGTTGCTGCATTACTTTCATCCATTGATACTGTGGAATTAGTAGACGAAGACACTGTTGTGTTGCATCTTAAGACTTGGAGTTCTATTCTTCCATATGCATATTCTCGTGAATGTGGATATATGTATTCTCCAACTTTTTATCAAGAGCATGGCAAGGAATATTGTGATGAGAACCCATGTGGAACAGGTCCATATGTTATGACTGAATGGAATTATGATGTTTCAAAGACATTTGAAGCTAGAAGTGATTATTGGGATGGCCCAGCAAAAATTGATACAGTCAAGTATGTTATTTATACTGATCCTCTTGTAGCTCAAGCTGCTATGCAAAATGGTGATATAGATGCTTACCTTGGTCCTGATGCAGGGACAGCAAATTCTTTAAAGGCCGCTGGAATAGAAATAAAGACAGGGACTGTAAAATCTCATACTTATATGCTTTGCTTTAACTCATTGAATCTTTCTGGAAACGATCCTACAGGCGATGTAAGAGTAAGAAAAGCAATTAGTTATGCAATTGATTTTGATGCATTAGTTGAAGCTGTTTGGGGTGATTTTGCACAAGAAAGGAATCAATTTGGTGTTGGACAGCATTTCTACAGTGATAGCGTTGTTGGTTATGATTACAACCCAGAAAAAGCAAAAGCTCTTCTTGCAGAAGCTGGATATCCAAACGGATTTACAATTGACTTGAAGACTGAAGATGCTTCTAGTCTTATAGACAGTGCTACAATTATTCAGCAATTCTTATCTGAAGTTGGTATAAAAGCTAATCTTTCAATTCTTTCTGGTGCAGATGGAAACGCTGCAGAAGCTGGATGGGGCGAGGGCCTTTGGGTCCATGGTTCGTCAGTATATGTAAGTGCACCTATGCAAATGGCTTCTATGTTTAGACAAAATCTTACTGGACATGTTCTTGGCCTAACAAACCTTCTCCGTCCAGATGATGTTGAAGCTGCTATAGCTCTTTCTGTATCAGCTGCATCTGATGAAGAAGCAGTCGAAGCTATTGGCGAAGCAAACCGTTTGTTGACTGATGAATATGCCATAGTAACTAATTTTGCAGAAGTAGCAAAACTTTTTGCAGTAAATAGTTATGTTAAAGATTCAGGAATTGGAGATACTTTCTATTCCGTTGCTGATCTTGCAAACGCTTGGCTTGACAAATAAGTATTTTTAAATTTTGTTAATTTAGATGTCCTGTGTAAAACAGGGCATCTATATATTTAATTTTTGAGTAATCAAGAATTACGAATTAGAGAATGATATGAGTAGATATATAATAAAGAAAGTTCTGATAGCTTTCAGTCTTGTTTTTCTTATTTCCCTTTTTACTTTTTTGTTAATGCAACTTCTTCCGGGAGATCCCGCGGCAATTTCGCTTGGACAAGCTGCCACTGCAGAAAAAATACAAGAGTATAGAGATAGTTTTGGATTAAATGATCCAGTCTTGGTGCAGTATTGGCACTGGATAACTGGAATACTCTTTCATGGAGATTTTGGCAAGTCTGTTTTAAATGCTAGAGATGTTACAGCATATATTAACACTAGGCTTCCGAATTCTATTTCGATAGGATTACCGGGTTTGGTATTTGGAGTTATTATAGGACTTTTGATTGGTATTTTCTCAGCTGTCAAGCGAGGCAGCTGGGTGGATCAGGTCTTGACTTTTATTGTTAATTTCTTTTTAGCTAGTCCAAGGTTTTTGATTGCTATTTTTGGTGTAATTATTTTGGGATTGCAACTCAAATTAATACCGTTACAGGGATTTACTGCGCCGTGGGTAGATTTTGGTGATTATTCAAGAAAAGCATTTTGGCCGATTGTTGTTAATGCAATTTACACTGTTGCAATTATTGCAAGACAAACCCGATCAAATATGCTGGAAGTCACTAGCCAAGATTACGTAAGAACTGCAAGAGCCTATGGATTGTCAGAGGGCAAAATCATTTTTAAATATACATTCAAGAATGCACTGATTCCTGTAATAACCATTATTGGACTTCAGATGAGAAATATTGTAGCAGGTTCAGTAATTATTGAGAATGTTTTTAATATTCCTGGAATTGGTCAACTACTTTTAAATGGGATTCAACAACGTGATTATTTTATAGTACAAGCTTGTGTTGTTGTGTTATCAATGATGACTGTATTTTGCAACTTGTTTGTTGATATTGCATATGGCTTCATAGACCCACGGGTCAGAAAATCAATGAGGTAATGATAATGGAAAATAAAATAGATCTTCAAAGAATGCAAAAAGAAGTAAAACGAAGAAATCGTAAACAGACACTAAAGATTTTTTTTGGTCGTGGAATTATTGTAAAGTTGTGTTTTGCTGTATTGATTCTTTTCATAATTTTATCATTATTGCTTCCTTTAGTTTTGACTATTGATCCTAATAAACAGGAGTTAACGAATAAACTTTTGTTGCCATCTGCTGAACATATTTTTGGAACTGACTATTTGGGAAGGGATGTATTTGTTAGAATCGTTTATGGTGGAAGAGTTTCACTTGCTGTAAGTTTGCTCGCAGGATGTTTTTCAGCCGTAGTTGGAATCACTCTTGGTTTAATTGCCGGATATTTTGGTGGATACCTTGGTAAAATTATTATGGCTTTTACCGATATT
>JBAYZQ010000074.1:0-10828 GCA_041672385.1 Sphaerochaetaceae bacterium
GCAAAAGACATTCATAAAAGTTCTCCTGTCTCTAATGGTCCTTTTGTTGCAATTAATATTGGAGGAATTCAAGAAAACCTCCTTGAAAGTGAGCTTTTCGGTTATGAAAAAGGAGCTTTTACAGGGGCAGTATCCAGAAAAATTGGGATGTTTGAATTGGCTAGTGGAGGTACTTTATTTTTAGATGAAATCGGAGATATGCCTTTTTCCCTTCAAGTTAAAATGCTTAGGGTTCTTCAAGAACGAAAAATTACGAGACTTGGAGGAACAAACCTAATTCCCATTGATGTAAGAATAATAAGTGCAACTAATAAAGACCTTGAAAAAGCAGTTGAGGATGACCGATTTAGAGAAGACCTTTTCTATCGCCTTAATGTAGTTAGAATTAAGATACCGCCTTTGCGTGAGAGAAGAGAAGACATTGTCCTTTTAGCCCAAAATATTCTCAACAGACTTAACCAAGAAATGGGACGTCATATTACAGGCTTTACCGTAGAGGCATTAGAACTAATCAAGAACTATAGTTTCTATGGAAATGTAAGAGAGTTAGAGAATGTGCTTGAAAGAGCTATCATCTTCGCTGATTCTCCTGTAATAACTCCAGATTGTCTTGAACTGAGAACGTCAAAAAAGCCTAAAAATTATAAGGAAGTAGAAAATTATTCTAATTCAGTTGGTAAGACTTTGGATGAAATTGAAAAAGAGTCTATCATTAAAGCTCTTCATCGGTGGGAAGGAAATCGAACTCGGGCTAGTGAAGAACTGGGAATAGCACGTAGGACGCTGATAAATAAAATTGCAGAATATAATTTAGATTTATAAATTGAGGAGAATAATAATGAAAAAATTGCCAAATTGGGATTTAGAAGGAATTTATCCTTCTGTACTTTCGAAAGAATTTTCTGATGCTCTAAAAGACGTTGAAAAAACTAGTAAAAATATTGTTTCAGAATTAAATGGATTTAAAGTAATTGAAAATGAAGCTTTTAAAGTTTTTCTTAGAGGAATAATAAAGGAAATCAACAAAGTAATTGATGAATTTCAAACTCTTTCTTGTTACTGTTACTGCAAAGTTTCAGTAAACACTTCAGATAAAGATAGCGTAAATGCTTTAAATAAAGTCGAAAATCAAGGAGTTTGGGTTAATAAAGTTGATTTAGCTTTTTCAAAATTCCTATCTTCCAACCAAGATTTAGTAAAAGAAGTTGTTAAAGAGAAAGAATTTTTAGATTATAAATTTGTATTTGATGAAAGAATTGAAAGCTGTAATTACAAGATGAGTGATGAAATGGAAGACTTGGCCTACCAAATGAACTTAAGTGGAGCTCAAAGTTGGTCAAGATTGCAAGCCAGCCTTTCAAGTAATGCCTCAATTGATTTTAGAGGAGAGAAAAAGACAGTAATTGAACTAAGAGCCTTAGCAACAAGTTCAGATAGATCTCTTCGAAAGGAAGCCTATGAAAAAGAACTTGAGATATGGGACCTTCATAAGACTGCTTTTTCATACAGCCTTAATGGGGTAAAAGGGGCCTGTTTAACTTTGGAAAAAATGAGGAAATGGAAATCACCTTTAGAACATTCTGCCTTTGATGCTAGAATAAATATGAAGGTTATTGATGCTTTAATTTCAACTCTTGAGAAAAACCTTCCACTTTTCACCCGTTATTTTGATGCAAAGGCAAAGGCTCTTGGATTAAAGAAATTGGCTTTCTTTGATTTGTTTGCTCCAGTTGGAAAAAATACGAAAAGATGGGAATATGAACAAACTAAAGATTTTATTGTAAAGCAGTACAGTTTATTCAATCCTGCTCAGGGAGAATTTGCAAAAAAAGCTTTTGAGAGTAATTGGATTGACCCAGAACCAAGGGCTAACAAAACAGGTGGTGCCTATGATATCTACTTTCCAAAAGTAAAACAATCTAGGGTTTTTGCAAATTATGACTACACTTATGACAGTGTTTCAACATTAGCACATGAACTTGGTCATGCTTGGCATGATAGAGTTGTAAGCAACGAAGAGGCTTTGACAAGGGAATATCCTATGACCTTGGCTGAAACAGCATCAATATTTGGAGAATTTGTAGTTTTCCAGGGTGCTGTTAAAGAAGCTGATTCTATGGAAAAAATGAGTCTTGTAGAGAGTTTTCTTCAAGGAGCAAGTCAAGTCTGTGTTGATATTCTTTGTCGTTTCTACTTTGAAAGAGAAGTTTTCAAAAGAAGACAGAACGGTGAGTTGATGGCCGATGAGATGAGTGAATTGATGTTAGAGTGTCAAAAAAAGACCTATGGATCTGGGTTAGATGAAAATTATCTTCATAAATATATGTGGGCTGTTAAAGGCCATTATTATAGTGAAGGATTTTCTTTTTACAATTATCCCTATGCTTTTGGACAACTTTTTGGACTTGGTATTTATAAAAAAAGCCAGGAAGATACCTCTAAAACTCCTTTCTGCGATAAATTCAATAAAATGCTTAGCTTAACTGGTAAACAGGATGCAATTACAATTGCTTCAACTGTTGGATGTGATATAACAAACTCAGAATTCTGGCAGGGTGGTATGGACATGATTGGTGAATATATAACTCTTTTTGAATCTCTAGTGAATAAGGTTAAATAATGGAAATAAAAGTTGAATCAATTGTTCAAAATGGATTAGGACTTGCTAGAAAACCAGACGGCAAAGTTGTTTTTATTGATAAAGTTCTTCCTGGAGAAATTGTTGATATTAAGATAACAAAAGAAAAAAAAGACTATGACAATGCTGTCTGTACAAGGATAATTGTTCCTTCTCCCTCAAGGATTACACCTATCTGCCCTTATTATGGGATTTGTGGTGGGTGTAATTTAATGCATTTAGATTATAAAGCACAGGTTGCTTACAAGAAAGATATTATTCAAGATACTTTTAATCATTTTAAGATTGACGTTGAAGATATTGAAGAAAGTGTTGAATCTTCGCCTTTTGGTTATAGAACTCGAGTTCGCTTTAAATGTGGGAAATCTGAGTTGGGATTTTCAAAGGCAGATAGTCGTGATTTTGTAAGTATTTCGAATTGTCCAGTGCTTGATAAAAGCCTTAATGATTTTAATCCAAAATTAAAAAAATATGAGAATAAAGGCTTTGTTTCAGCATTTCTTTCTGATGATGGACCTGTTTATGATGATAATTTTCATCCTGTTACGGTTCTTGATAAGATCCTTTTTGTTTCAAATAGTGTATTTTTCCAATCTAACCTTTCTCTTTTAGGACAGATGATTAGCTATGTAAAAAGTAGGGTAATTGGTCCTAAGGTTATGGACCTTTACTGCGGAATAGGAACCTTTTCAGCCTTTTTGGAAGATGATTTTGAAGTTACAGCAATAGAACAGAATACTTTTTGTCTTCAACTAGCAAGAAAACATCTAAAAAATACTAATTTTTATACAGCTAAAGTAGAGGATTATAACTTCAATGGAAAGTTTGATACCATTATTGTCGATCCTCCAAGAATAGGTTTAGATAAAAAGGTCCCATTACTTATAAAAAGAGTTAATCCAAAAAGAATTATTTATGTATCTTGTGATGTAGTAACACTTTCAAGAGATTTGAGTACACTTCAAAGTCTTAATTATTCAGTTAAGTCTGTTAAACTTTTTGACCTTTATCCGCAAACTTATCATCTTGAGACTGTAACAATACTAGACAAAGGTTAAGATTTATATCCTTGTTATTGTTTCTTTTGGATTAAGACGTGCTTTTGGTAAGCTAGCGTTTATATCGTCTTTATGACGATATCCAATTGAAACTAAAGCAATGGGGGTGTAACCTTTTTCTTTTAATTTTAGTTCTTCATCCAAAGTAATAGGGTCAAAACCTTCCATAGGAACTGCATCAAGGCCAAGTTGAGCAACTCCAAGGAGAAAACTCCCAAGATTCAAATAAACTTGTTTTTGCATCCAGTGGTTAAGGTCTTTACCAAGGTTTCTATGCATATCGATGAACATTGCCCGTCCCTTATTTTGATTTGTTTTTTGTTCAGAATTTGAGAAACGACCAGCTTCTTCTTCTGAATCTAAAAGCTGAAGAAGAAATTTTTCATCAATATTAGTTTTTGAACAAAAAACTATTGTTAATGAAGAATCAAGTATTTTGGCTTCATTAAAAATATAAAAGCCTTGTGTACTTTTACTAATTTTCTTTTTTCCCTCTTCTGTATTAGCAATTACAAAATGCCAAGGTTGAACATTAGTACTTGAAGGACTCATACAAAGAAGTGCTTCGATTTTTTTAAGATCTTCACTGCTGACTTTCTTTGTAGGGTCAAATTTCTTTGTTGAATAACGCCATTTTATGGTCTTCATTAACTCCATTTTGTAACTCCTTTTTTGTTTTTATTACTCTCTAATTGTAGTAATAAAAACATTCATCTGTCAATGAAGTTTTTTTGTTGCCTGTTCTAAATATTATTATAAATTGTTATTAAATAAAATATTAGGAATTTTTCTTGTGTCTTAATACTTAGTATAATAGACTAAATATATGATAGAAAATAGAAGCAATGTTAAAGGTGAAAACGGCTTTTCTGGAAAGCTTGGTTTTGTTTTGGCAACTGCTGGTTCTGCAGTTGGTCTTGGTAATATTTGGAGATTTCCTTATTTAGCAGCAAAGCAAGGTGGTGGAATTTTTCTTTTTGTTTATCTAATCTTAGTTTTTACTTTTGGTTTTTGTTTGGTAATAACTGAAACCGCAATAGGAAGAAAAACTGGGAAAAGTGCTTTAACGGCCTATGGAAGTTTGTCCTCGAGGTGGACTTTTCTTGGCTATTTTGAAGTTTTTATTCCAATGTTCATTGTTCCATATTACAGTTTAATTGGAGGGTGGGTGATAAAATATTTTTTCACCTTTATTTCAGGGCACATGGAAGCTGCTGCGGCTAGTAGTTTCTTCCCAAGTTTTATTTCTAATACTTGGTCCCCGATTCTCTGGTTTGCTATTTTTGTGGCTTGCACAATGTTTATTGTAATTCAAGGGGTTCAAAAGGGAATAGAAAAGGCTAGTAAAATAATGATGCCGATTTTGGTATTCCTTTCTTTAATTATAGCAATTTACAGTATGTCCCTCCCTGGAGCTATGGCAGGGGTTAAGTACTTCCTTTTGCCGGATTTTTCTGAATTTTCTTTCTCTACGGTTTTATCAGCTTTAGGTCAAATGTTCTATTCCAATTCAATTGCTATGGGTATTTTGATTACTTATGGATCCTATATGAAAAAGGATATTGATATGGTCTCATCAGTAAAGCAAATTCAAATCTTTGATACCGGTATTGCTTGTATGGCAGCTTTGATGATTATTCCTGCTGTATTTGCTTTTTCTGGAGGAGATCCCGCTGCTTTAAAGGCAGGTGCAGGACTTATGTTTATAACACTTCCCAAAGTTTTCTTTAGTATGAGAATGGGAGGATTTTTTGGTGTTTTATTTTTTATTCTTGTATTTTTTGCTGCTCTTACTTCCGCGATTTCGTTGCTTGAAGCCATTGTTTCTGGAATGCAAGAAAAATTTAAATGGTCTAGGATAAAAAGTTGTTTAATTGCTGGAGCTTTTACTTTTGTGGTTGGTTCTTGTATATCCTTTGGATATGGAATTTGGAGTGGGTTTACTCCCTTTGGCTTTGAACTTCTTGATTTCTTTGATTTTATTACAAATTCAATATTTATGCCTGTTTCGGCATTTCTAATGTGTTTGTTTGTTTGCAAGGTTACGACTGTTAAGTTTATAGTTGAAGAAGTTGAACTAACTAAGAAATTCAAAGAAAAGAACTTTTATAGGCTAACAATAAAATATATTGCACCAATATGTATTATATTAATTTTTGTAAGTTCAATAATGGAAGCTTTTAATCTAATTAACTATTAAAAAAAAGAGTCTGTTACTTTTGTAACAGACTCCTGTATAGATAATCAATTAACTATAGAGTTGTATCATCCAAAACAACTGTTGTTGTATCGCCTTTTGCTGCTGCTTTTAAAATAGCTGCATAAAGAGCTTTTGCTTCATCTGAAGCATGTGTAGCACCTGAAATTGCTTCTACATCTTTTGCTGTTTTTGCTTTGTTAAGATTGTCATTAAGCTGTGGAATCCATTCTGTTGGATGTGGAGTCATAGGGTAAGTTTCAGCAGTTGTTTCGCTCTTTAGCTGATCACCACTTTTACTATCATAATTAATATCCATAACAACACCATCTTTAACTGTTGCTGTCATAAAACTTTGCCATCCATGGCCGTTTTCATCTGTGAAAGCTTGTGACATTTGTGCTGAATATTTTCCATCTTTGTAACTTGCCTGTGAAGCACATGATGTGATTATGAGGGCAAATATCATTACTATCAAAATAACTTGTATTTTTTTCTTCATTTTCTTCTCCTATGAATATAAATATCGATATATGTTATTGGTTTAACTTACAAAGGAAATATAGTAATATTTAAAATGTTAGTCAACTTCAATCAGTAAAAAAATATTGAATAAAATGAATTTTTTGAAAAAAACATTGAAAATTGTTAATATAATTTAGTTGTTATTTAGCAAGTAGTTAGTTGCCAAATAACAACTAAAACTTTTCTCTATATAAACCACCTGTTATCTATTAAAGTTCTTGAAACGTTTAACATATATCTTTGGTTTGCAATTCATTTTTTTTCATGCTAGTATTAAATAAGTTATTTTGCTTTGGGAGAAGAATATGAAGAAATTTCTAATGGTTGTAATTACAGTCATCTTGCTTTTTGGTTTTCTTGGTTGTGCAACAAAAACTGCTCAAGAACAAATTGCTCCTGTGATGGGTGCAGATGGGGTGCTTCGTCCTGATTGGGTTTTCAGTGGCAAAACTTCTTCCGATAAGCATTATGAAGTAGGATTTTCTGATTCTATGGTTTTAAAATCAGTTACTTTGAAGAAAGCTGAAGCTTCTGCCCGAATTTATATGGCTGAATGGATTTCAACTTCAGTAACTGAAGTAGTCGCCACTTATGTTCATGATTATAGTGAAGGTGAAGAACGTACAGCTGTTGATTCCTATAAAAGTTTAAGTCTTCAAGTATCTCAAGCAACTCTTTCTGGTTCTTCAAGAGAAGATTTTTGGACCGATCCTGATGGAGGTATCTATGTATTATCATCAATTCCAAAAGCTAATATAGAACAGGCCTTTGCTGATAAAGTTGAAAAAGCCAATGCTTCGTCCCAAGATGCTGAAGAAGCTAATAAGACCTTGCAGGAATTATTACAAAGAGTTTTATACGAAGATAATTAAAGGAAAAAATTGATGAGAAGACGAACGTTGTTTCTAATATTTTTGGTAGTTTCTCTTTTGTTGGTTTCTTGTATTTCTACTCAGCCTAAATATAATCCGGATGGGTCCCCTTATTGGACGACTTTTACCCCAGTATCTCGAAAATACTATTATGGTGTTGGTTCAGGAAACCTTAAATCAAAACAAAATAGTAAAGCAAGAGCTGAAGCTATGGCCAAAGATGAAATTGCAAGACAAGTTTCTACTGCCGTAGAAAATTCAATAATTAATTATATATCAGAAAATCAATATGAATTTGATTCTTTTGAGAATTTTTCCACCCAAGTTGCAAATGCTACTTTAAGGGGAGTAGAAGTTAAAGAAATTTATACTGCAGTTGACGGAACTGTTTGGATTTTAAGTCAGTATGATAAAAAGAATCTTAAAGAAGCCTACAAGTTGGAAGCTGAAAGGCTTGAGAGTCAATCAGAAAAAGTAAATGTGGAAGAAATGCTTCGTTTTCTTGAAGATGAATAGTTGTTATTTTGGTAAGAAAGCTTCTAAAAGATTTGCTTTTCCTGCAACTGGATTATAATTATCTTTAATTTGAGTCGTAATAACTTTGTTGTTAATATCATAATATTTTATTGTTGCTTTATAGTATCCCTTTTCTACTGCTTCAAGTCCTATCCAAGCTGTGGAAGGGAAAAAGTGAGATCCTCTTACATCAGCTCTCTCACTTACAAAATTGAAGATATCAAATAAATCTGCTATTAATTCTAAACTATCTGAAGAAGAACTGTTTCCTGAATTGCTAGCTGATACTCTAAGGCCATTAGAAAGCAAATTTTTTCCAATAACTCTAGAAATAGCTTTAAGTTTATCATAGGCTATTTCAGTTTTCATGGTATCAAGAGCAATTAAGTCTAATCTTTCTATTGGTTCTAAAAAGAAATGATAATTGTTTATACCTTCAAGATTTATTTCTATTTTTTTTATTAAACTAAGTCGAACATCAGCTGTTGGAAAAGAATAGTGAATTAGTCTATCATTTCCGTTTGAATCGGAGTATCTATAAATTTCATTTTCTTCTATTTTTATAGGAGCATTTCCTGTAAAAATTAAAAAATTAGCTAGTATTGTTTTATTATCTGCATTTCTCAAAATTTCAATGCTTTGTGGGGGAGTAAATGGATAAAGATCACTTTGAAGATTATAGGCTTCTTCTAATTTCTGAGAGGAATAACGGAAAGTATTTTCATCTTTGTACTCATATGAGAATAACATTGAAAGATATTGAGAAAGCGCCGATATACAAAAATTTTGTTTTATATTTTGGGGAGGAGAAACATTGTTGGAACTATAACTCTCGTTAAGAGCTTGTTCCATTTTTGGGTAGCTAGAAACAAGGTTTGTTTGTTTTTCAATTGATTTTCTTACTTCAACCATGGCATCTTCCAGGGAATCAAGAAAATAATAATTAAGAGATTTAAAAACATTTGAATAAATGCTTTCCCAATCTTGTCCTTGGTATTCCTGAGTGTTGTCATTGACAATAAAAGAAGCAATGTTTCTTGTTACACTTTGAGTATAAAGTCTGTCAAATTCTTCTTCAGCTTCTTCTAAGTATTTGTTTGATTCGTTGAAATCTCCACTTGCGTGGTTTACAAGTCCAAAATCCAAGTCTTTTATCAGTTCACCCTGTCTTGAAATTAAAACTTTTTGATTTTTTTCCAAAAAAACTTTTGTTCCTTCAAAATCATTTCGACCATAAAGATAAAAAGCTTCGTCTAAATTTACAGAAGAAACGCAACTAGAAAATAGGAGTAGTAAAACTGGAAATACCAATATAAGGAATTTTCTTTTCATTTAATTTCCTATGTTTTCAATAATCCAAATTGAGGCTTTTTCAATAGCTTTTTCAATTGCTTTTTCCTGAGTAATTCCAGCACCTTTCCCATCATTTGTTTTATTAAAAGTAATTGAGTCTTTTTCAGTTACCTTAATATTACTTTGATAAGTGGCCAAATAAAATTGATTTGTTGGGTCTTTTGATAAATCATAGGTTAAATCAATAGTAATTGTAATTGGAGAGTTTTCATCAATTGTAAAACCTTTTTCAATTAAATGAGTTGATAGATTGTTATAAAGAGTTGAACTATTGGCTTCCATGTTAATTTTAATATTAACTGTTTGATTTTTGATAGCTTTCATTATTTTTGTTTCAATCATAACAAGAGAATCTTTTTGCTTTTTGCCATTTAATATAAAGATGTAAGTTTTAAGTTGCCTTTCCAGTAAAGCAGCTGTTCTTGCTTTTTCTAAATGATTTAGTTCTTGAAAAATACCTAAAGAACTTGACGCTTGTTTTAAGTTCATACTTATTTGATTTTCAATTTCCAAAAGCTCTGTATTAAAAATATGAATTTGATCAGCTTTGTTTAGAACCGCCAAACAAGTAAAAGTTCCTTCTTCATCTTGTTTCATGTTTTCAATTTTAACTGCTGAAAGATTATTAAAGGAACTGTAGGAGTTCGTAAAATCCTGGGCAGAAGAACTTGAATAGATGCTTTCTTGATTTTCCCTCGTTTCAGAATCTTTAAAGAGTGATACTGATTTAACAGAAACATCAAAAAATTCAGAAATCTGAGCCAAAGCATTATTTTTTGCTTTTTCTTGAGTACTTCCTATTCCTACAGCAGTGATGTACTTACTTTTTGGGTAACGAAAATTAACATCATTAGTTAAATTAAGAATTGAACTGCAACTTACAGTTAAAATTAAAAGAAAAATTATTCCTACTAAATAAGATTTTTTTACCATGAGAATTTAGTCCTTTTGATTTGTTTTTTTATTTCATAATAACCAACCCATACTTTTTTTGCACTTTCTAGGTCTATTAATTCAACATCAATATAATAAGTTCTAATGGATTTATTGTCATTTCGATCTAAGTTCAGCTTTATACTACCTTGAAGCATGAAATCAGCTCCGGATTCATTACCTAATTCCACTGCAGTTTCGCTGCTGGCGTGGTATTGTTGGTCTAATTGCTCGGCTCTTACGTCTTCTTTGAAGTTAAAGTCTGCAACAGTTTCAACTTCTCCACTATTTAATAGTGCAACTTCAATCTTTTTGCTTAGAATAGAAGTTTCTATATGGTCACTGGTAAGATTTTTAATGTTTCCAACTATTACTAGAGGAGTTTTTCCTTGGTTGTTTACGTAGTATTTTGTTAACCAACCACCATCCATACAGGAATCTACAAGTGCTTGAGAAGCAATTTTAAAATCAGTATCATTCCAACCTTCTGATAAATCAGATGTGCTATCAGGATCAATTCTTGTAATCTCTTTTGCCGATGAACAGGAAACGAGTGTTAAAGCTACAAGAGCTAGAAGAACAAACAGTGTTTTTTTCATAATTACCCCTTAAACATAATTCTTTCTTTTATATTTAAGCATAATTTAGTATTTTTCTCAATGCTAGAATTCATTCATACAATAAATCCATCTTGAAAAAATAATCAAATAAAAGTATAATCCTTTGATATTCGGGT
>JBAYZQ010000075.1:0-10796 GCA_041672385.1 Sphaerochaetaceae bacterium
TTTCTCAACATTAGGAACACTTTTAGGTGTTGTCTTGGTGAGAATTTTTGGAGTTATTGGAGTGGATATGAATGCTTTAGGTGGTGGCGCTATTTCGGGAATGTCCTTAAGTCAATGGATTTATCCAAGTATAGATTTAGCTTCCTGTCTTTTGATAATTGTTCTTGGGATAGCAGTTTCAGTTGGGACTTGCCTTTTTCCAACCAAGAAAATTCTACGCTTAGAGCCTGCCGAGGCTTTACATGATGATATTTAAAAAAAGGAAAAAATAAATGAAAAAAAAGATATTTACGATAATAATTACTTTGGTTGTTTCCTTCTCCATTTTTGCTTCACTTAGCGTGGATGAGATAGTGGATAAATATGAAGCAAACCAAAAATTTGAAAGTTTGGTTACTGAGGCTAAGATAGAAATTACCGATAGGCTTGGAGTTTCCATTCAAAACGTTTTGGTATCAAAAAACAAAGTTGGGGATACTTTAATAGAAATTACCAGTGGGCCGGATAGGGGACAGAAAGTACTAAGAAGGGATGAATCAATCTATCTTTATTATCCAGATGCCGATCAAGTAATTAGACTTCAAGGAACTGCTCTTAAGGATTCTTTTATGGGATCTGATTTTTCTTATGAAGATCTTTCCGGGGATGATACGATAAGAGGTTCCTATGATATTGAGTTAAAAGAAGAATTAGACAGTTCTTATGTGTTATCTTTAACAGCAAAGACAAGGCAAATTGCTTATCAAAAAGAAGAACTAATAATTGATAAAAAGACTTTTGTTTGTACAAAGGCAATTTTAATGGGTACTAATGGAAGAGCTCTTCGCTCTATGGAATCTTCCGATATTAAAGAAATAAATGGTTATTATTTTGCAATGAAAACTGTAATGACAGATCTTCTAAAAAAGGAAGGAAATACAGTGTTTGAATTGGAAGAAGTTGAAGTAAATCCGTTTTTATCTCCTAGTCTGTTTACAAAGGAAAATTTGTCATGGTAAGAGAGAGAAAACTTATATTTATTATTGTTTTATTACTTATTTCAATTGGAGGTGGATTTTGTTCAATGAATTTATCAGGGAAAGAAGGTTTGAGTCTAAGTGAAATTTATTATAATGGGAATTGGTCTACTACCAGTGATGCTAATTTAACCTTTAATCTTGATTATAACACAGCAGGTGTAAAGTCCTATTTTCAGTATGATTTATCTATAAGCGAGAAAGAATACGAAGATAATTTGAGTAAAGCTTATATTAAATTTCGTTTACCTTTTGGAGAAAACTACATTACTTTCAATGCAGGAAAAACAAATCTAAGTTGGGGAGGAGGTTTCGCTTTTAATGCAGGGAATCCTTACTTTAATAAATATCTTACAATCTTAAGCGCTTATATACCTCTTAGTTTAAATTTTGATAATGGTCATTTAATCTATTTTGAGTCCTTTGTTACTCCTCCTTTGTTAAAGAGCGAAACTTTTACAGGTGGAGGAAGAATGATTTTTGAATTTGGAAAAGTATTAGTTGATAGTTTTGAAATAGGAGGAGTGTTAGGTGAAACTGGTGATTTTACTTTTTACGGAGGTTTAAATGGGAATCTCTATTTTGATTATGGACTTTACACTAATTTTAGTCTTTTTAGCTTTGAGGATGTTGAATTTTCTGGTTATGTTTTAAAATATTTTGGCAAATTTAATTTCATGGCTGAGGGTAATTATGAAAATGATTTAATATCTCTTATTTTGACTGGTGGCTATCAAATTGGGGAAAAACTTGGTTTAAGTTGTGAAGTATTTTTAGCAAAAGTAGGTTCCTATACTGCTTTAGGCTTATCCTATCCAATTATCCAGGGTCTAAATGCAAAAGTTAAACTCATGAGGGATACTTTAAATAATTATACAGTTGTATTTAATTTGGAGCATAGTTTTTCTCAGTAAGCCTAGATTGATAAATCTGCTTTTGCGTAGAGCTTTTGTTTTTCATCTTCGTTAATTGCTTTGTCTAAAATAAATGCAATAATGAAAATTCCGATTAAACTTAAAGCAAGTCTAATTAATGCAAATTTATATCCTAAACTTGCAATTTCAAAAGTTTCCATAGGAATTTTTGTTGTTGACCAAGCTCCGATAAAAATAAATACATTAAAAATACTTGTTCTCTTTTTTAACATAACCATGGAAATTGGAAAGGCTGCATAAAGAGGTCCAGCAGCTACACTTCCTAGAAGAAGAGCTATCAAAGCTCCTTTTGTGCCACTTCCTTTTCCAACATATTTTATCATTGTTGATCTATCAATCCAAACGTCTAAAAGGCCAAGTAATATGAATATTGGTGGAACAACTGAAAGGATTTGAAGAAAATTTGATTTTGTAATTTGAAATGAAATTTTTCCAATGTTTGGGAAAATAACACCTATTACTACATTTATAATTAGTAAAAGTAAAAACCATTTATATCTTTTTATTATTTTTATCATTAAAGTAAAGCTCCCATAACAAAAGCGACGACAATAGAAAAAATTACTGCACTAGAATTTCGGAGAATAGCAGTTTTCTTTCCAAATAGACTAATTTCCATTGGAAGTGTTACCAGTCCAACCATCATCAAAGAGGATACGAATGCAGCAATTTGAGCAGGTCCTGCACCATTATTCAACAAAGCGGCTGCCAAAGGAAAAGCTACAAAACCTGGTATCAAAGTTATTGAACCAATTACAATAGAAATAATAATACCAAGAATTCCGGTATTTGCTCCTATGTATTTACTTATTGTTGCTTCATCCAAGACACTTAGTACCATGCCTATAATTACAACAATTGTCAAAAATTGTGGAAGAATATTTTCAAAAGATTTAAGAGCTTTATTTAAAGCTTTTTTGGTTTTTGAATGGTCCTTTATGGAGGAAATAATCAAACAACTTCCTGCCACTATATATAAAATTATTGTAAACAATTTTCTTTTTCCTTTGTCATTTTTCTTGTTCATTATTTGTAAGTGAAACTTAAATTGATGTCAATAACTATGAGGTAAAATATATTCTTGAAAACAAATTAGCAAAAAATCTTGATTTTCTTTTGATAACTAGTTGCATAAATATACTTAATTTTGTATATTGGTGAAAATTGAAATAAATTTTAGTTATTGCTACGGGAGGAATAACAAATGAAAAAAACTTTAGTTGTATTATTAATGGTTGCGATGGCATGTACCTTCGCATTCGCAGGTGGTGAAGAAGAAGCCAAAAGTGTTAAAGTTGGTTATATTGGTCCAATGACCGGTGATTACGCAAATTATGGTGTATACATTGGAAATGGAGCAAAGCTAGCAGTTGATAAATTCAATGCCGCAGGTGGTATTGATGGAACTCCCGTTGAACTTATTATTGAGGATTCAGAAGGGGCACCGGACAAAGGCCTTTCTGCAATCGAAAAACTTTCCGGTTCTGACCATGTTGTAGCTCTAATTGGACCTGTATTCTCAGGTGTTTGTAATGCTGTTGGACCAAGATGTCAAGATGAAGGACTTTTGATGTGTACTCCAAGTGGTACAGAGAAATCAATTACTTCAATTGGTGATTATGTATTTAGAACAATCCCTTCTGATGGACTTCAGAGTGAGGTTGCTGGTACTTATTTCTATCAAGAACTTGGTTATAAAAAACTTGGTTGTTTATATGCAAAGAATGATTATTCACAAGGACTTTATGAAGGTACAAAAGCAGTATTTGAAGCTCTTGGCGGAGATATGAGTAGTGTTGAAACTTGTCAAGTTGGTGACAAGGACTTTAAAACTCAGCTTACAAAATTAAAATCTAGTGATGTTGAAGCTATTTATATCCCAAATTATACAGCTGAAATGGCTCAAATTCTTGAACAGGCTTCTCAGATTGGAATTAATGTTCCATTCTTAAGTAGTGATGGATTCTCAAATCCTGAGATTTACAACCTTGCTCCTAAATTCTGTGATGGTGTTATTTATGTTGGACCTCCACAGGTAAAGTTAAGCTCAGCCTACAGTGATTTTGTAAGTGAGTATAATAAAGCTTTTGGAAGAGATCCTTCTTCTTTTGCAACTGCAAGTTATGATGCTGCTAGTCTTTTAATGCAGGTAATTACCGAAGTTTATGAAAAGACTGGAAAATATGATAGAAAAGTTATTAGAGATACTTTTGCTTCTACTGAAGGTTTCGAGGGTGTAACTGGAACAATTGCTTTTGACGAAATTGGTGATTTGGTTTCTTTCCAGGGCCTTTATAAGGTAAACGGTATAAAACCTGAATATCTTGGAACTTATACAGTTGTTAATGGTGAATTAGCTAAAATGGATTAGTAAAAGATATTAAGAACTAAATGGTTCTTCGTCTTTAATAATTCTCGAATGGCCTTCATAACTCAAATTTGAGTTGTGGAGGTTGTATGTTTTTAGGAGGTTTTAGTTGACAATTGGTGAGTTTTTTCAACATCTAATGAACGGACTAACATTAGGGGGAATATATGCATTGATTGCTTTAGGTTATACCATGGTTTATGGTATCCTGAAGTTTATTAATTTTGCACATGGTGATATTCTAATGTTTGGTGCTTATATTGGACTTTTTACTTTTAATGCTCTTAGAGGTTCTACTGAATTAGGGCCATGGTGGTTTTTTGCTTTTATTATAGCAATGTTAGTTAGTATGATTTTTTGTGCTGTACTGGGAATGTTTATTGAGAAAGTAGCTTATAGACCATTGAGAAGAGCTTCAAGATTGGCTCCTTTAATAAGTGCAATTGGTGTTTCGATTATTCTTAGTAATTCAGCTGCATGGATGTTTGGAACACAGTCAAGAAAATTGGAATATCCTTTTGATAATACTCCTATGCAAATTGGTACTGTTTCCATTACTCCCCACCAAATTATGATATTAGTAGTAGCGGCGGTGATGATGATTGGTCTTTCTATCTTTGTAAACAAATCAAGAATGGGGAAAGCTATGAGGGCAACTAGTTTGGATCAGGATACAGCTAAGCTTATGGGAATTGATGCAGACAAGGTTATTAGTTTGACGTTTGCTATAGGAAGTGGATTAGCTGCTGTTGGTGGTATGCTTATAGCTTTGGATTTTAAAGTTTATGCAACCTTAGGTACTATGGTTGGTTTAAAAGCTTTTGTTGCGGCTGTTGTTGGTGGTATTGGAAATATTTCTGGTGCTATGCTTGGAGGTCTTTTATTAGGTCTTCTTGAAACCTTTGGAGTTGCAATTTTTGGTATTCCTCAAGGATATAAAGATACTATCGCATTTGGAGTTTTGATTATAATTTTACTTGTAAAACCTTCAGGACTTCTCGGAAATAACGAAAAGGAGAAAGTCTAATGTTGAATTTTTTTCTTTTAATATTAATTTACACAGGCATTTATTCCTTAATGGCTTTGGGACAAAACTTGATAACCGGTTATACTGGTTTGTTAAGTCTCTGTCAGGCAGGATTTTTTGCTATTGGAAGTTATGCAACAGCAATTCTTTGTGTTACTTTTGGATGGGGGTTTTGGGGTACACTTCCTGTTGCCTTCTTTGTTTCAGCTTTATGTGGCGTACTTATAGGTTTGCCTACACTTCGTTTAAAAGGTGACTATCTTGCTATTGCAACCTTAGGATTTGGAGAAATAGTAAGAAATATTATTAATAACTGGGATTCACTTACAAATGGACCAATGGGAATAAGAGGAATAAAGAAACCAATGTTTTTTGGATTAGAAATAAATCCATATAGAAAATGGGGTTATCTTTTTTTAGTTTGTTTCTTTTTGGTAGTTACTTATTTTGCGTTGAAAAGACTTTATCAAAGTCGAATGGGTAGAGCTCTTGAAGCCGTAAGAGAAGATGAGATTGCAGCCCATTCAATGGGAATAAATGTTACCAAATACAAGGTTTGGTCTTTTGCTATTGGAGCAGGAATTGCTGGTATAGCTGGAAGTTTACAGGCAACTTTTATGTTATCCGTTACTCCAGGCTATTATACTTTTATGGTTTCAATTATCGTATTATGCATGGTCGTTCTTGGAGGTTTAGGTAACTCCCTTGCCAGTATCCTTGGTGCTTTTATTTTACAGTTTGTAACTTATTTTCCTCAACTTATTGGTATTAGTGATAAAATTCCAGCTCAAGCAAGACAGATTGTTTTTGGTTTAATTCTTGTTTTAATGATGATTTATAGACCCCAAGGAATTCTTGGACCAGAACACCGAAGATATAAACAACTTGATGCTTTGTTTGCAGCAAGGAATAAACTAGGAAAGGAGAGTTAATTATGACATTGCTAGAAACAGAAAAGTTAACTCGTGCTTACGGAGGTGTTATTGCTGTAAATGAAGTGGACTTTAAAGTTGAAGAAGGCTTGATTACTGGACTGATTGGACCGAATGGAGCAGGAAAAACCACTTTATTTAATAATATTACCGGACTTGATTATCCGACAAGTGGTAAGGTTTTCTTTGAAGGAAATGATATCACTGGTGTAAAGGCAAACAAAGTTTGTGATTTAGGAATTGCAAGAACTTTTCAGAATATTAGACTTTTTAAAGAGTTAAGTGTTTTGGAAAATGTAATGATTGGCAGACATTTAAGAATTGGAAAACATAAATCTCATTTTATTAATGCTTTGGATAGTTATTTTAATTTGAATAGTGAACAAGAAGAGGTCTTTGAGTCTTCAATGAAATGGATTAAATTCATGGAACTTGATGGACTTGAGAAGGAATTTGCTAAAAACCTACCTTATGGTAATCAAAGAGAACTTGAAATAGCAAGGGCTTTGGCAACCGAACCTAAATTGCTATTTTTAGATGAGCCTGCTGCAGGTATGAATCCACAAGAAACAGACCATCTTATGAAGGAAATTAGGAAAATAAGAGATTTGGGAATTACTATTGTTTTGATTGAGCATGATATGAAACTTGTTATGAATATCTGTGAAAACATAACAGTTTTAAGCTATGGTCTTAAAATAGCCCAAGGAACTCCTATGGAAATACGATCTGACCCTTCAGTTATTGAAGCCTATTTGGGTAAAGAGGAGGACGATGATGAATGAGTTGCTTACTATAGAAGGAATTAATGTTTCCTACGGTAACATAAAGGCATTGAAAGACGTTAACATGATTGTCGGTGAGGGCAGGATTGTTTCTTTGATTGGTGCTAATGGAGCTGGAAAAAGTACGCTATTAAAAGCAATTGTCGGACTTGAACCTCTTGTTTCAGGTAAGGTAACTTTTAATGGTGAAGTACTTAATGAAAAATACAATAATGGTGGAAAGGATAAGGGAAAAAGTGTTCCAACAAATCTTATTGTTTCTCGAGGTATTGCTTTAGTTCCAGAAGGACGCCATGTTTTTACTGAGCTTACTGTTGAAGAAAATCTTGATATGGGTGCTTTTCTTGTAAAAGATAAATTACAGATTATAAGAAAAAAAGAAGAAATGTATAGTTTTTTCCCTATTTTAGGTGAAAGAAGAAAACAACGCACAAGTTCTCTTTCAGGTGGTGAACAACAAATGATGGCAATTGCAAGAGCACTTATGATGACACCAAAGCTTCTTCTTCTTGATGAACCTGGACTTGGGCTTGCTCCATTAATTGTTCAAGACATTTTTAATAAGATTTCAATCATTAATAAAGAAGATAAAGTTACAATTTTCTTGGTTGAACAGAATGCACGTATGGCTCTAAAGGCTTCGGATGAAGGGTATGTTATGGAAAATGGTAGGATTGTTTTAGAAGATACTGGAAAGAATCTTCTTTTAAATCCTAAGGTTAAGGCAGCATATCTTGGGGAATAATTATCAAAATAGATAATAATTTTGTGGAAATATTATAATTACTGTTTTATTATAGTTAATAGATAGAGGTATATATGATTATTGAAAGAACAATGACAAGGAATCCTGTAACTGCAACGCCAGAAATGACAATTAATGAAGCAGCTTCAATTATGAAACAGGAAAAAGTACATCGTCTTCCTGTTTTGGATAAGGAACATAGACTTATTGGTATAATTTCAGAAAAGGACATTTTAAGATCTAGCCCTTCCATTGCTAACACCTTAAGTGTTCACGAGATGTCTTTTTTATTGTCAAAACTTTCGGTAAAGAAGATTATGAGTAAAAATCCTGTTGTAATAAAAAAAGATGCCACAGTTGAAGAGGCTGCAAGAATTATGGTCGACGAGGATATTTCCTGTCTTCCCGTAATTGAAGATAAAAAACTTATCGGAATTGTTACCAAGACTGATTTGTTCAAACTTCTTCTTGAGTTGTTTGGAGCTAGGCATTATGGAGTAAGAATTACTTTCTTAGTTGAGGATAAACCAGGTACTATTGCTACCATTTCCCGAGCTTTTAGCGAATGTGGAATTGATATTATTGCATTGGGGACTTTTATGGGGAACGATGCTTCAAATGCTTTGTGTACTATTAAGCTTCAAAACTGTTCGATAACTCAAGCAGTTGATATTATTAAACCTTATGTAATGCAGGTGGTTGACGTTAGGGAAATTTAATGGCAGAAAAAGAAAAACCCTCTTGGTATGAATGGGTTGAGAAAGCTCCTTTATCAAAAGAAGAGGAACTTAGGTTGTATGAAAAAGAGACAAATGAATATCTAACAATTAATCAAGTCCGTTCTATGAAAATTCAGGATGAGCTTGATTTGCATGGTGTGATCAAAGAAACTGCTCAGAAGATGATTCATTCATTTCTTAGTGCAAGTAAAAAAGCAGGTTTGATAAAGATAAACATTATTTTTGGAAAAGGAATTCATTCTTCTAGTGGATTAAGTATACTTGAAGAAGTTGTTAAAAAGGAAATCTCTCAATCAACTATTATCAGAGAATCTTATACTCCTAAAGCAAAGGATGGAGGTTCTGGAGCCTTAACGATTATTTTGAAGAATTCAATAATTCATTAGTTTGTTGTTTTTTGTTGTTTTAATGAAAATAATAGTTTAAGACCTTTACAAATGTTTTAATATTTTGTAAATTGGTGAAAATTAATAAGAGATGGTGTGAAATGTTTGAGATTATGCGGAAGAAAAAATATAGAAGGAAATGACAGTTAGCAATTTTTGTTATCTGTCATTTTTTTTTGTCCGGAGAAAATTAAATATTAAAACCACTTTTACAGGAGAAGTTATGAGTAATAATACTGGGAAGAAAACTTTTGGGCTTAATGAGAAACCACCTCTAGGAAAATGGATTCCATTAAGTATTCAGCATGTGTTTGCAATGTTTGGGGCAACAATTCTAGTACCAATGCTTGTGGGTTTAAACCCTACAGTTGCACTTTTTACAGCAGGGACGGGTACTTTGATTTACATTTTGGTTACAGGTGGAAAGGTTCCAGCATTTCTTGGTTCTTCGTTTGCTTTTATTACACCAATAATTGTAGTAGCGGGATCTTTCGGAATGGAATATGCGATGGGAGGTGCAATTGTTTCAGGACTTTTTTACTGCCTAATTGCTTTTATTATAAAAAAAGCTGGGCATAATTGGCTAAACAATATTTTACCACCTGAAGTTATAGGCTCGGTTATTATTACAATTGGACTAAGTCTAGCTCCCTCAGCCATGAATAATGCAATGTTCAAAAATGGAGAATACAGTCTTGTTTACTTTGTTATTGCAATGGTTACTTTACTGCTAATAATAGTAGCAACGATTTGCTTCAAGGGATTTTTCAGTACTCTTCCAATTTTAGTTGGACTTTTTGGTGGATATTTCTTCACTTTGATAATGGGTCAGTTCTTTCCAGCTTTTGCAATCATTGATTTTACTCCCATAAAAGAAGCTGCATGGTTTGGACTTCATAAGCCTTCACTTCCAAAGTTTAATCTAATCCCAGCTTTTACCTTTATCATTATTTCTTTTGCTACAATATGTGAACACTTAGGTGATACACTTTGTATTTCAAAGGTTTGTGGTAAGGACTTCTACAATGACCCAGGTCTACATAGAACTTTGCTTGGTGATGGTCTAGCTACATGCTGGGCAGGTTTATGGGGTGGACCACCAAATACTACTTATGGTGAGAACGTTGGTGTTTTGGCTATAACAAAATCTTATAGTACTTGGATTACCGGTGGAGCCGCAGTAATTGCTGTATTTCTTTCCTTCTTCCCAAAATTTGGAGCTTTCTTAAGTACAATTCCAGGTCCAGTAATTGGTGGAATGTCAATGTTGTTGTATGGAATAATTGCTTCAAGTGGATTAAGAACTCTTGTTGAAAGTGGTGTTGATTATCAAGATACAAGGAACTTAATGATAAGTAGCGTAATTCTTGTAATCGGAATTGGTGGTGGTTTACTACAGTTTAAGGTAGGTAATGGTGTTAATTTCTCTCTTCAAGGAGTAGCTTTGGCAACTCTTATGGGAATTATCTTAAATCTAACCCTTCCAAAAACTGTTGATAACACTGAGGATGATACTGAACAAGATCAGTAATCTTCAGAAATTTAATAAAAGGGCAAAGTGGATTTTTCTGCTTTGCCTTTTTTTATAAATACCTTTAATAAAAGTTTAAAATAAAAAGAGGGTGCCATTCTCTAAGACTAAATAGCCATTTCAATCAAAGAGGTGACACCCATGAATGAATATATCAGTTACCCTTGTGGTAAGCAAGCGTTTCTGATTCAAAAGTCCTAGAATTGAGAAGATAAAAAAAGGCAACCGATTCTGCTCTCCTATGAGGCTGAATAGATTGCTCACCGATGTTTAGAAAACTGCATTTAAAAAGCGCCCGATCCGGGTCTTCTTTTTAATTCTTCCATCATTA
>JBAYZQ010000076.1:0-10721 GCA_041672385.1 Sphaerochaetaceae bacterium
GTGGCGTACATAGTCCAATTGCTAAATTAAGAATCATCATCACACCAAACTGAACCGGATTCATTCCAAGAGCTCCTACAACAACAGGATACAAAATTGGAGTACAAATAATAATTAATGGCGCCATATCCATAATTGTACCTAATAACAAGAGTAACATGTTAATAAGAAGCAATAAAACAATTCTATTGTTGCTTAAAGTCAAAAGAAGGTTTGTGGCTTTTTGTGGAATCCTAAGGAATGCAAGTAAATATCCAAAAGCACTTGCTGCAGCTATAAGACTCATTACCATAGCTAAAGTTTTAAGAGCATTTAATAAAATAGATTTAATTTCTTTTAAAGGTATTTCTCGATAAACAAAAAATGTAATTATAAAAGCATAAACCACAGCTACAGCTGCACTTTCAGTTGCTATAAAAACTCCTGAAACAACACCTCCAATAATAATAACCATTGTAAGCAATCCTAAAAAAGCATCTATTGAAACTTTAACTGTTTCTTTAAAAGAATATTTTCTTTCTTTTGGATAATTTCTTTTTTTTGCAATTATTCCCGTAATTACCATAAGAGCTAATCCAAGCAAAATTCCAGGAACTATTACACCAAGAAAAAGCCTTTCAATATTAATCCGTCCAAATGCAAAAAATCAGATTAATCTTTATCTTTAGGATAAAAATAGTTCCTATTTTCCCAAGTAATAACTGCTTCTGAACAAACTGTTTTACTTCCATCTTTACCAATAATTTCAATCTTCTGGAAAGTTTCCACTGTGCTTTTTACATTATTGAAGGAATCTGGATTTAAACAATAGGTAGAAACTCTAAGGGAGTCTGTGTAATGAGTTTCTTTTCTCCAAACAATATCAACTTTTCTTGCAAGCCGATTTTTTATAAAATCTTGAGAAAAAGCATTTACCATCCAATTTAAATAAGAAATATTATTTGTATGTCCATTATAATCACTATCTGAAGGAAAAACCGAAGGTTCATAACTTGACATTAAAATTAAATCAGGGCTAAATTCTTTTATTTTTCCTTTAAAAAGAGGGACTTGGTATTGTTTAACATCAGGATTTACAGTTAACGCTTGATTCTGTTGAATGCTTTCTGGTTTTATAGGTCTTTTCTTTTCAAAGTCTATAATTGCCCAATAAGATAAGGCTTCAACAAGTTTATCACCTTTTTTATTAAATATTCTAGTTCCTCTTGGAGCATTATAACCCTTGGATTTCATAGCCCAAGTTTTAACATCAATTTTTTCTGGCCAAGTTGGATAATCCATAATTTCTATTGCTGAGCGAGTTATTACCCAAGTCATATTTTCTGCCTGGAGTTGAGGAACACTACAATCTCTGTAATAGGCATGAGTGCCACCTACATCTTGAATTAAAGAAAAAATAAAATTTAAATTGGCTTTATAATCCCAATCAACATTATAGCTAGTAGTCTCATATTCTTCAGAATAAACATTGTCTTCATTAATATACATAATTCACCTATTATTTCACTTTTCTGTTTTTTTGTCAAAAATAATATAAAAACTGGATTAAGATGTTATTTCTCTTTCTTATAGAACCTAAGTAAGCTTCTTCCATATTTTCGTTCATCAATAAAATGAAGAGATCCTTGGTCATTTGGCCATTCAAATTTTTCTTCAGCGGGATAATGAATTATAAAAAGCCCGTTTTCTTTAAGAATATCTTCACTATCAACCAATTTTAAAAGATTAACTTTTCCATTTTTAGGAAAGGGTGGATCTGCATAAACAATGTCATATTTAATTTTGGCCATCCTAATAAATCTTAAAGCATCCGCCATAAATAATTTAATCTCTGAATCTACCATTGAAATATTTTTTTCAATAACTGCTTTTTTTCCTCTATCTTTTTCTACGAGGTGAACTAGCGATGCACCCCTTGAAGCAGCTTCAATCCCTACACAGCCACTACCTGAAAACAAATCAAGGAAACTTATACCTTCAATTGATCCAAGAATAGAAAAGAGAGATTCTCTCATCATATCCATAGCGGGTCTAATAACCCCAGGAGGACAAACAACTGTCCGACTTCTATATTTTCCACCAGTAATTCTCATACCTTTAAAATATTCTCTGTTTAAAATATTATCAAGGGAGTAGATGGTTTTATTTTATGTCTTTCTTATAACTTACTCATATAGAATTCCAGATCTTAAGAAAGTTGTAATTTTCTCAGTCTTTGAATCAAAATAAACTTTAAACTCAATTTGTTTTTCAAAATTATAATAGCAATGCCAACCTGGAGTAATTGTCAGTTTTGGTATTTTATTTTCTGAAATGAAAAAATTACCATCTATAACATTTTCAGAAATATATAGGCCACTGGGAATAATACAATTTTCAATTGTGCCTTTTTTTAAAACTTTAAAAGAATTACTATCAACTTCATTATTGTTAAGATCTATTTTTAAAATATCAAAATCAATTAAACGGTAATCAGTAGTTAACAAGTCAAGCTTTTCTTTTATAGCCTTAAAGTTAATTGAAACCCTACAAAATTCATCAAGTTGTATAAATTGGGACACTAAAACTCCTGTTTGTTGAGAAACTTGGATATGAGTATCTTTTGAAAAAGGAAGATAAAAACCTCCAAATGGATTTAACCTACCCAAAGGATATAAAGCCACCATTACAGTCTGGGAGGCTTTAGTATAAATCTTTATTTGGCGTTCATTATTATCAATATATCTTATTTTCACCTTATTCCCATCTGTCCATTTTAAAGTATACCAAAGGGAGGTTCCTCCTACTTCCCAAGGATGAGGAGGAATGCTTATAGACAAACAAACTTTTTCATTAATATCATAACTACAAGAACAAACCAAAATTAATACACAAAAAATAACTACAAATACTCTCATAATCATTAAGCAAAAAAAGCGAATTAAATCTTGATTTTTTAATTAGAAGATTTTAGTTTCTGTTTATATTCTTCCCTAAAAGTTTTAAAAAGTTCTTCAAACTTTTCTGATCGGTAATCAGCATAAGTCCAATCAAGGGCATTGAATTTTTTATCTTTAAAAATGAGAGTTAATTCTCCGTAAATTCCATTTCTTAAAGGAATTCGATGGGATCTATTTTTCGTAGTAGCAAGAATAAAATTACCCAAGCTAAGAATACCAGGATCTAAATTGACTTTTCTTTTCCCATCTAGAGCAAATTTTTCTTCTATTTGATTAGTCTGAATTTTTATTTCTGCCAATCTCTGAGGATCAATGAGCTCTTCAAAAACTATAAACCATCTATCAGGCCTTTTACCCATCTCTTCATCATAATAATCTGTAAAACTGAATTCATATTTATCGGAAATCTTAGATATTTTACCAATTTCTTTCTCAAGAAGGGAAATTACTTCTCCCTCTTCTTTAAGTGTTGATAAAACGCCTATAACTAGACAAACTTTTGAAAACTCTTTAAAAATCCCCATAATTACCTCTACACAGTTTGAGTAAAAGAACCTAGAACTCTATAGCCAGTTGTGCTTTCATTCATTTCTTTTTCGATACCTTCTAAATTCTCAATTTTTGGAAAAGTAACCTCAATAAAAAATCTGTAGGACCATGGTTTTCCAGGTACAGGTCTAGATTCAATTTTTTTCATATTTATTTCATTTTTTGTAAAAATCTCAAGACTTGAATATAAACATCCTGGACGGTCTTCAACTGAAAAAGTTAAAGCTGCTTTATTTAAAGAAGAGGTGCTTCTCCAAACTTCAGCTTCTTCTTTAAGACAAATAACATAAAATCTTGTGTAATTTAATGGGTTTGATTCGATTCCTTCTTCTAAAACAGTCATTTCGTTGTAATCAGCCGCAGGCCTGCCAGCAATAGCAGCAATACTTTTGTCTCCAAGTTTTTTTATATAAGAAACACTCCCAGCTGTATCAAAAAATGGAAGAGCTTCTGCTAAAGGCATTTTATTTTTTAAAAATTCACTGCACTGACTTAATCCTTGAGGGTGGGAATAAACTTTTTTTATACTCTCTAAGGTTGATCCTTCAAATCCAATTAAATTATGAATGATTCTAACCTGTTGTTCTCCTACAACAGTAATCTCAGGGTTCTTTAAAAGAAGATCAACATTATCGTAAATAGTTCCTCCAAGAGTGTTTTCAACCGGAATTACACCATATTTAGAGTTACCTTTTAAAACAGAATCAAAAACATCTGAAAAAGTTTTACAAGGGAGAACTCCATAAGACTCATCAAAAATTCTTCTTACTGCTAATTCACTGTAAGCTCCTCGTTCTCCTTGATAGGCAATGGTTCTAGCGTTATTTTGAACCGTTTCTTTCTTAAATAAAGAAGAAGGTAAAATTCTTGGAGTTTTTTCAAGACTTTTATTGACGACAGGAGAAAGAACTTCAATATCCCTCATTAGTTTTTCAAATTGAGAAGGGTAAAGCGACTGTGGACCATCACTAAGTGCCATTTTTGGATTATTGTGAACTTCAATAATTAATCCACTTGCTCCTGATGAAACAAGAGCTAAAGACATTGGACTTACCATATCGCGCATACCAGTAGCATGACTTGGATCTCCAATTACGGGAAGATGTGTCAATTTTTGTACTACTGGAATTGCACTACAATCAAGAGTGTTTCTTGTAACTGTTTCAAAGGTCCTTATACCTCTTTCACACAAAACCACTTGGTCTGTTCCGCTTGCCATTAAATATTCTGCTGCCATAAGCCATTCTTCAATGGTTGCACACAAACCTCTTTTAAGCAAAACTGGCATTCCTTTCTTTCCAACGGCCTTTAGAAGTTCAAAATTCTGCATATTTCTAGCACCAATTTGAAACATATCTATATATTGAGACATCATTTCAACATCATTTGGATTTACTATTTCACTAGTTACAGGCATTTCATATTTCTCGCCAGCTTCCTTAAGATATTTAAGACCTTCCTCTTTTAATCCCTGAAAGGAATAAGGACTAGTTCTAGGTTTGAAAGCCCCACCTCTTAACATTACAGCTCCAGCTTCTCGAACTCTTGAAGCTATTGCCATTATTTGCTCTCGACTTTCAACAGCGCAAGGACCTGCTATAACAACTATTCTTGTCCCACCTATTTTAACATTCTTGACTTTGACTATGGTATCGGCCATCTTTAATTGTCTAGAAGCAAGTTTATAAGGTTTAGAAATTGGAATTACCTTTTGTACATCTTCCAAAAGTTCAACTTCTCTAATATCAAGAGAACCAGATCCTACTGCTCCAAGAACAGTCTCATCTTCTCCAACTATTTCTCTTATTTGATAGCCTCTACTAGTAACGAATTTTTTGATTTCGTTTTTTCTGCTTTCGCTGATGTTGTGTTTCAATACTATAATCATAATAAGCTTACAATATTACTAATTTTCAAACAGGTCAATAAACCTATTTTTTTATATGCAAACTAAAAAAATATATTCCTTGAGTATTTGAACCTAATTATGTAAAATACGTGTATGGAAAAACTATTTGTTTTTTTAGGAAATCCGGGTTTTAAGTATTCAAATACCAGACACAACGTAGGTTGGCAGATCTGTGATTTGAAGTACCCAAAGGTTAATTGGTCCAGTAAATTCAAAGGTCTTTATTCCATGAGTAATAATAATATTCTTTTGAAGCCACAAACCTATATGAACGAAAGCGGAATAAGCGTTCAAAGGGCTTGTACTTTTTTTAAAATAAAAGAAGAAAACATTATTGTGGTACATGATGACATTGAAAAAGATTTTGGGACTATATTGCTTGAAAAGGGTGGTGGTTTAAGAGGGCACAATGGACTAAAATCAATTAAGCAACAATTAAATACAGATAATTTTTACCGTTTACGATTTGGAATTGGAAGACCAAAGCGACAAGATATTGCCAGTTTTGTTTTGTCTGGTTTTTCCAACGATGAACAAATTGTACTTTCCTCCTTGTTAGGCAAGGCAGTGGAGCTTTTAGAAAAATTTTCAATGGGAGAGATAAAATGAAAGAATTTAGGAACTTGAGGATTGCAAAATCCACAAAAGAGAAACTTAATTACAATAAACCTATTTTTTTAGGGATTTCAACAAAAATATTATTACAGCAATCTCAAGAATTATCTTCAACCTATAAAGATGTTTTCAAAACTTCCCTTCAAGTTGGAAAACTTTATTCAGTTGGAATACTTTTTAAAATTTATCAATCAATAATTTCTTTTTACCTTCAAGATCAAAATTCTACTTTTTTTTCACGAGTATCCGATCTCTATGATAAAAATTTGAACGTTGCCGCAATGATTGAATATTTTAAAGCCTTCTATCCTAATCCTGAAGAAGTTGCACCTTTTTTAGAAAACGAAGAAAATATTAGAGCTTTTTTTGTATATGAAGTAATGAAGAAAAATCCCGCATTAATAGAAGCCACTGGAAAACTAATTTTTAATGATGAACAAAATTTACCTTCAAGTGAAAAAGGAATACTTGCCTTGATTACAGGAGTTGGGGAAAAATTACCTGAAAGCTTTTCAAAACTTCCAGAAAATGGAGATTTATTTTCTTTACTAATAAAACCAGCTATAACTCATCCTAACTCTCTTGAAAACCAGTTTTTGTACATTGAAAAAATGTGGGGATCAATACTAGATGAAGATGTTTTAATTTTATTGAAAAGAGCTAAAGACATACTTAACGAAGAAGAAAAACCTCGTTTCTTCGGTGGACCAGGAGAGCAAAAAGTTCCAGACTTTAGCAAACAACATCTAGGAGAAGTTGAAGCCTTTTCATCAGACAAAGAATGGATGCCAAATGTTATTATGATGGCAAAAAGCACCTTTGTTTGGCTTGATCAACTAAGTAAAAAGTATAATAAGGATATCAAATTCTTAAATCAAATTCCGGATTCAGAACTTGATGAGCTTCAAGATAGAGGATTCACCTCTCTTTGGTTAATTGGACTTTGGCAAAGAAGCGAAGCATCTAAGAAAATAAAAAATCTCTGTGGTAATCCTGAAGCAGAAAGCTCTGCTTATTCCTTGAAGAACTATATTATTTCCGACAGAATCGGGGGACAAGCAGCTTTGGAAGATTTAAACCAAAGATGTAAAACCAGAAAAATAAGACTTGCCTGTGATATGGTTCCAAATCATATGGGGTTGGATTCAGATTGGATGAAAGAACATGAAGATTATTTTGTAAGTCAGTCTTATTCACCTTATCCAAATTATACCTACACGGGCTTTAATCTTTCAAAAGATCCAGAGGTAGAAATTAGAATTGAAGACCATTATTACGACCAAACTGATGCTGCTGTTACCTTTCAAAAAATAAACCACAAAACAGGAGAAATAAAATATTTCTTCCATGGAAACGATGGAACAACAATGCCTTGGAATGACACTGCTCAACTTGATTTTTTAAATCCAAATACAAGAGAAGCCGTTATTCAACAAATATTAGAGGTAGCTAGAAAATTCCATATAATCCGTTTTGATGCTGCTATGACCTTAGCAAAGAAACACATTCAAAGACTTTGGTATCCACAACCAGGAACTGGAGGAGATATCCCAGGAAGAACTGTTCATGGCCTTAGTGAAGAAGAATTTAACCAAAAAATTCCTGAAGAATTCTGGAGAGAAGTTGTTGATAGAATTTCAGAAGAAGTTCCTGATACTCTTCTTTTAGCTGAAGCTTTTTGGATGATGGAAGGTTATTTTGTAAGGACTCTAGGTATGCACAGAGTTTACAACAGTGCCTTTATGAATATGCTAAAAAAAGAAGAAAACAAAAAATATAGAGACTCAATAAAAGCAACAATCAGTTTTGATCCAGAAATTTTAAAACGTTATGTTAATTTTATGAACAATCCTGATGAAGATACAGCTATTGCACAATTTGGAGATTCTGATAGATATTTTGGTGTTTGTACAATGCTTGTCACAATGCCAGGACTACCAATGTTTGGACATGGACAAATTGAAGGTTATCGAGAAAAATATGGGATGGAATACTCTAAAGCTTACTGGGATGAAAAACCAAATTCAAAACTAATTCAAGAACATTATAAAAGGATTTTTCCTCTTTTAAAACTAAGATATCTTTTCTCTTCATCAGAAAATTTCGAATTTTTTGATGTTTTAAACGGTAAAGAAGTACAAGAAAGTGTTTTTGTTTATTCAAACGGAAAAGATAATCATAGAACTCTTGTAATGTTTAATAATAGATATGAAAAGGCCGAAGGATACATATACCAAGCAGCTTTAAAACTTTGCAAGGAAAATAATTGCAACAGAGAGTTAAAGACAACTACAATTTTTGAAAGTCTTTTGCTTTATCCTCAAAATAATACTTTTGTTCTTTACAGAAATTTTAATGATGGATTAAATTATATAAAACCCTCCTATGAAATTCAGGAAAAGGGAATATTCTTAAGTCTTTCAGGTTATGAAACAAAGGTATTTTTAGACATTCATCAAGTTGAAGACCAAGATGGCATTTACAGTCAAATATATAGAAAGTATCAAAACAGAGGTTTTGAAAATCTTGATAAAGAAATTGAATATTTTACCTTACTGCCTTTTTTTAATCAATTGATGACCATCAAGGAAACTTCTTTTAAAAAGAATTTAAAATTACTATTACAAAACAAAATAACAATAAAAAATCTATCTTATTTTAAAGAACAACTTATCAATCTTTACAAGAAGGAAGAAACATTTATTGACAATTTAAAAGCTCCTAAAGAAGAAGAAATAATTAAAATGGTAAATAAATTTAAACTTATTTGCAGTAAAGAAGTTTTTCAAGCAGGAAATACTTTAATTGATAATTTTGAAAAAATAATAAGCATTTATTTAATTATTACCCCATTAGTTAATAGTGAAACAACCCTAAAAGAAGCCTTACTTCTTGTGGATAAGTATCGATTAAATGAGTTTATTGAATGCAACCTTTATTCTTCCCATTTGTCAGCATTACTAGCTGTAAGTGGAAATTATACTATAGAAGAATTACTCAATAATGAAGAATTTAACCTTCTTATTGGCACAAATTCTTATCAGGGAGTAATTTGGTATAAAGGTGAGTCTTTTCAAGATTGCCTTTATATATACTATTTTGGAAAGAGTTTATTAGAAAAACGGATTTTCATAAAGAAAACAGAAAAAGAAATTGAATATTGGTTAAATAAGGACTGTAAATCTTCTTATTTCCTAGACAATTTAAAAAGTTAATAGTAGGATTGATTTATGAAAACATGGCATTTTAATTTAATTTCAGCCTTCCTGGGACTTCTTTTGGCTACATTGATTGGAGCCTCAAGTTCTTATAACTTGGTTATAAACACCAGTATTGATGTTTTAAAATTAATAGTCTATTTTTTATTCTTTCCAATGATATTCTTTACTTTAACAGCAGCAATTGCATCTTTAAAAAAGGATAAAGGAATCACAACCCCTGTATTTGGATGGAGTTTCCTTTGGAATTTTATTACTGCAATTATCCTATGCTTGGGTGCAGCCTTCGCCTTCTATCTCTTTAGGCCAGAGGGGTTTAAAACCTTTAGTAAGAGTACTGCAATGGTAAGTTATTTAAGTATTAATACCTTCCAAATTGTATATGCATTACCAATTATAATTATCTTAGCTATATTTATTGGAAGAGCTTCAAATCCAGATGAAAGTTACTTTTATCCAGCTTATGCTGTTCTTAATTCTTTTAGTGAAGTTTTTTTTAGAGTATCAAAAACTCTTTGCCGCTATGCATGGTTTGCCATTTTCTTTTTTTCTGGCTTCTTTTTTAAGCAGTATTTTTCTAATGGAATGTTTTCTACTTATCTAAACTTAACTCTTTTTATATTAATGCTAACTTTATTTGTAAATTTTTTAATTCTTCCTTTAATAGTTTGGTGTTTTTCGGGTTTTAAGAAAAATCCTTTTATCCCTGTTGTTCGTCTTCTTGGTCCAAGTTTATCTGCATTCTTTTCAAATGACCCTTTGTTTTATTATCCACAGCTTTATTTCACAGCTAGAAATAATTTAGGAGTACAAAAAAGAATTGTTGGAGCAAGTTTGCCCTTAAGCCTTTTTATTTCAAAAGGTGGAACAGCTATGATATCAACATTGTTCTGTGCTTTAGTTGCTTCTCAATCAACCACATTAAGTTGGCCAAGTCTTTCAATTTTAGCCTTTTACTGTTCAATGTTAAGTTTTGTAAGTGGGGCACATTTTAAAACCGAAATGCTTTTTATCTGTATAACTGCTTTAAATTTTGCAAATATTAAACTAGACCAACAAACCCAACTTCAACTTCTATATTCACTTCCTCTTGTATCAGGATTTGGGTATTTTCTTGATGCTCAAATTGCAGGTTTGGCAGCTTATATTTCTGGAATAAGAACAAAATCAAATAGGACAGTTAAGAGAGTTTATACTATATGAGAAACAAACTTTTAAGAACTTTTTTACTTTTTTCTTTAATGGTTTTATCTTTTGGAATATTTTACGTAATATACCTAGCAATAAGAAGTACAAATGATCAAGTAAATCAATTTTTATTTTTTGCACCTTTTACTCTTCAGATTCTTTCAAATCTAGTTTTAATGTTTTTTCTAAATATAAATTATAGTAACAATGCTAGAATTGAACTTCAAATAGCTCCTTTGCTTTTATTTTCAATTACTCTAGAAAATATAAAAGTCCTTAATCTTTACTCTTTAGTTACCTATC
>JBAYZQ010000077.1:0-10580 GCA_041672385.1 Sphaerochaetaceae bacterium
CTTTCAAATTTTCTCTAAGCTTACAAAAAGGAAGTGCCATTTCAACTGCATGCTCAGCTTGAATAACTTCTTTATACCCTTTTTCAAAAGGACTAAGACAAAAACCTTTTACACTACCTAGTGGAGTTTCATAGGAATCAAAATGATCACTACCAATTAGGTCGTTTGGAATTCGATAATAATGCGATGGACTGATGATTAACAGTCTTGTGATATTTAAATCAAGATTGCTAAAGAATAATTTTATTAAATTAGAAGAGTAAAATAATCCAGCATGCGGAATAACAGCAAAGCGAACTTTAGGATTGTCTACCTTTTCGTAGCTAATCATATTTAACAGTTCTTGTTTATTTTTTGGATACCAAGAACCTGCGAAGATATCTTTTCGTATCATTATTCCATTATACACTTTTTTTTGCTTATAAGAACAAATATTAGATAAATTGTTATTTTTGTTTTATTCTGTTATAGTAAAAAAGCCTAAGGAGGTAGTTTTATGGAAAGTAATTTTGAAAAATCAACAAAGTCTTTTATGGCTTTTGTTAGCAATAGTCCAAGTCCCTTTCATGTTGTAAAAAATTCAGCCAAATTGTTAGAAGATAATGGCTTTGTTTGTCTTTCAGAAAAGGAAAAATTCAAAATACAAAAAGGCGGAAAATACTATGTAACTAGAAATGGTTCCTCTTTAATTGCTTTTAGTATTCCTGAAAATGATATTAAAGGTTATTCAATAGTTTCCTCACATACAGATTCTCCTTCCTTTAAAATAAAGTCTAATCCTGAAATAAAGAAAGAGGGTTATGTTGTTCTAAATACAGAGGGTTACGGAGGGATGCTTCTTTATCCTTGGTTTGACCGTCCTCTGTCTATTGCGGGTCGGGTTATGGTTAAGGAAAATGATAAACCTACTTTAAAACTTATTGATTTATCACGCAATCTACTTGAAATTGTTAGTGTTGCTATCCACATGAATCGAAAAGTTAATGATGGCTTTAAAGCTACTAAACAAAAAGAAATGTTACCATTATTTGCATTAGGGGATATTAAATTAGCAACTTTAATTGCAGAAAAACTTAAAATCAACGAATCTGATATTTTGGATTCTGATCTTTTTTTGTATAATAAAACACCAGCTACCATATGGGGAGCTAATAAAGAATTCTTTTCTTCTACAAAAATTGATGATCTTCAATGTGCCTATTCTAGCTTAATGGCTTTGACTAGGTGTGAGAAGTCTGATTATATACAGGCAATTTGTATGTTTGATAATGAAGAAGTTGGAAGTGGTTCAAAGCAAGGTGCTTTAAGTGATTTTATGATTAGTACTTTTGATCGTATTGCTTATAATCTTGATTGGAATTTAGAAGATAAGATGACCCTTAAGGCAAATAGTTTTATGTTGAGTTGTGATAATGGTCATGCTTATCATCCAAATTATTCACAGTTTGCTGATCCAACTAATCATCCAAAAATAAATGGTGGAATATTAATTAAACATAGTGCAAATCAAAAATATACCACCGATGCTGTAAGTAGTTCTTATCTCAAAGATTTACTAAATAAAAATGATATTCCTTTCCAAGACTTTGAAAACAACTCGGATATTCCTGGTGGCTCTACATTGGGAAATCTTTCCAATACTCATTTTTCTTTAGATACTGCTGACATTGGTGTGGCTCAATTAGCTATGCATTCACCGTATGAAACTGGTGGAATAAGAGATACTTTCTATCTTACAAAATGCATGCATGCTTTCTTTGAAGATAATAGATAAAAAAAATCTTAGGCTTTAACACCTAAGATTTTTTATAAGAAAATTTTTATTAGTCTAAAGAAACTTTTGCCATAAAAGTAAAACTATCGTCTAATGGATTTGGTACAAAAGCAAGTTCAAGATTATTTTTTAGATTTTTGTTATAACGTCCAGCGTAGGTAAAAGCGCTAATAAAACCTATTGTTCGGCTTACCAAAGAAACAGCAACTCCCGCACCAGCACAGGCTATTGCCATTTGAAGTAAAGGATCGTCTTCAGTAGCTATTGTGTTTCCTGTAAACATTTTTACAAAAATGACGTCACAAACCCATAAACCTAATCCACAACCTAAACCAAGTCCAAGTCCAAGTGACTCTACTGTACTTTGAGTCATGGCTGATATTGTATTATGTTGCCAAGAAGATCCTATTCCAAAACCTAAGAGTAAATTTCCAAAAGCTGGACCAGTTCCTTTTACTTTGTTTTCTTCATAGAATGCTTGTTTATCAGCATCAGGAGGTAGTTCTTTAATCAAGCTTTCAATCTGTATAATGGTTTTCTTTTCACTTGAGTCTGATAGTTTCTTGCTATCACTTGCCGATTCAGCAATACCTAATCCCAGTTCAATTAATGAAGAGAGACCGTCGGACGCAAAAACTGAAAATGTCATCAACATAACAAGAGTAACAATAATAATTTTTTTCATTAATTTTTCCTTTATAAAATTATACTTGTCGATTATAAACTAATAAAAAGTGGATGTAAAGAAATTATTATTATATAGAAAATCGGATTCTCTGCCATATTTCGGTATAAAGTGAAAGGTTTTCTCCCAAATCATCTTTGATTTCATAGTTTTCTAAGTCTTCTGTATTGTACATTGGTTTAACAGTTGTGTATTTCATTGCATCTGTATTTGTACTGGAAGGGAAAGCAAACTCATCAAGAAATGAAGCATATATTTTAGGATCAAGAATAAAATCAATAAATTTTAAAGCAAGGTCATAGTGTTTTGCACCTTTTAAAATACACATTGAATCAATATAAAGAGGGCCACCTTCTTTAGGAAGGAAAAAATCTATTTTATCCCATTTATCTTCAGGGACTTCACCATATACAACTTCCGCATATCCTTGAACAACGTTAAAATCTCCAGAGGCAAAAGATTTACCAAAACCTTCACTATCAAACTTAACCAAGTTTGGTTTCCATTCGTTAATTATAAGGTCTTCAGCTTCTTTTAGCTCCTTTGGGTCAAGAGTGTTTATTGAATAACCAAGATAGGCTAGAGCGTCTCCCATTACTTCCCTCATGTCGTCCATCATCGACATCTTACCGGAAAGATCTTTTCTTGAGAAAATTGACCAGCTTTTGTCATAGGAGGAGACTTTATTATTGTTTACAGAAACTCCACTTGCTCCCATGAAATAGGGAATACTATATTCAAAATTAGGATCATAGGTTGCTTTTTCTTTTACGTTTGGACTTATATACTTAAAATTCTCTAGATCATTTTTATCTATTTTATCAAGCATTCCAAGTTTTATTAGAATTGAAACATAGTCCTGTGAAGGGAAAATAATATCATAGCCATCGGCTCCTGAAAGCAATTTCGAGAACATTTCTTCATTAGAAGCAAAATTATCTACGACGACTCTTACATTGTATTTTTTTTCAAATTCATCAATAACACTCTGTGGTGTGTAACAGGTCCAATTGAAGAGGTAGAGAGTATTTTTTTTAAGTTGTTGACGATTTATTGTAAAAAGTATTACTACAATTACCAATAAAATCAAGAAAACTATTTTCATTATTTTTTTTATTTTCATAGTGGTTTCCTATCTTGAAGATGCGAGAATCTTGACGAATCTTTTCATTGTTAAAACGGATAAGGATAAAGTGAGAATTATAAAAAAGCTTAAAGCATTAATCACTGGTGTAATTCCAAAACGTATAAGTGAAAATATATAAAGAGGCAAAGTGGTAGAACCAGGACCAGAAACAAAAAATGTAATTATGAAGTCTTCTAAGCTCATGGTTATGGCTAATATAAAACCAGAATAGATACTAGGAGCTATTGTAGGAATTATAATCTTTGTTAAAGTTTGTCGCTCGGTAGCTCCGAGATCCCTTGCAGCTTCAGTTATAGTAAAATCAAAACCCTGCATTCTTGATTGCACAGTAAGATATACAAAAGGAAGACAAAAGGTAGTATGAGCTAAGAAAATTGTAAAAAGGTTTAAACTCAAACTTATTTTTGAGAAGAACATTACTAGGGATATTCCAACTATAACTTCTGGTAGAACCAAGGGAAGGAAGGTTATTAGATTAACAAAAGTAGATTTGCTTTGTTTATTGAGTCCTGTACCAATTGCAGCTAAGGTACCAAGAAAAGTTGAAGCGGCTCCGGCAGTTATTGCTATAAAAAGGCTATTGGCAAGAGCTTGAAAAAGGTTCCTTGAATTAAAAAACAGTTCTTTATACCAATGAAGGGAAAACGAAGTAAAAACACTTTGATTCGATTCATTGAAAGAAAACAGTATTATTGTGAATAAGGGTAATAGTAAAAATATGACACAGATAATTAAGACTGTAAAAGAGAATACATTCTCATGTTTGTGTCTATTTACCCTTTTGATATTTTTTAGATTTTTTTGCATAAGATGGCCTCCTATAAATATAAAGAATTCCCACAATTGAAACCAATGTGAGCAACAAAGAGAATGCAGCTGCCAAAGGCCAATTACGTGTTTTTGTTATTTGATCGACTATTAGATTTCCTAAAAGATAGGAATCTTTTCCTCCAACTAACAAACTTATTGTATAAGCCCCGAAAGCAGGAATAAAAGTAAATAAAATTGAAGTATTTATTCCATTTTTAATTGATGGGAAAAGGACTTTTCTTATTCCTTGGAATTTAGTTGCCCCTAAATCTCTTGAAGCTTCAAGAAGGGAAAAATCAAAGCTATCTATTGCCGAAAATATTGGAAGAATTGCATAAGGCAAATACATATATACCATAATTAGTATTACAGCATTACGATTATAAAGGAGGGAAAGAGGATTTGAAATTATTCCAATCTTCAAAAGTAGGTTATTCAACATTCCATCTGTGCTTAAAATTGACATCCAAGCAAAAATTCTTATTAATGAATTTGTCAAAAAAGGAAGGACTATCAAAGAAAGAAATAAAGTTTGGTGGTGACTTTGAGCAATTGCATAGGCACAAATCAAGGCAAGAACTACTGTTATTACAGTTGCTTCAAGGGCAATTAGTAAAGTTCTAAGGGTTATAATCTGGTAAGATCTTTGGAAAATTTGTTTGTAAGCATCAAACGAAAAAACATTTACAACTCCCCCATAAAGACCTTTTTCCATAAAGGAATAAAATATCACAAAAATAAGGGGAAGAAGAAAAAATATTGAAAGGAAAATACTCATTGGAAAAGTAAGATGTTTATAGTTTTTCATTAGTTTTCTATGTCCTCAATTATATATCCGTCTTCAGCTGTCCAGCTGATGTAAACTCTATCCTGATAATTAATTTCAGGTCCGTCTTCCAAATATTTCTTGTGCTGTTGATAAATTTTGATGAGAGTTCCATTATCAAGACGAACAAAAAGCTTTGATTGGAATCCTGCATAAACTGGCTCTTCTACAATGCCTGAGAAAATGTTTGTGCCAGGGAATTGATTCTTTTCATCGAGACTTATATTAATTTTTTCTGGACGTACACTAATTGATACTTTTTGACCAGGTTTTGTTTCTTCATAATCTGTTATTTGGATTTTTCCAAGTTGTTTGGACATTAAAGTACAAAGATAGTTTGTCTCATTTAATTTTTCACATTCTTCTACAACAGCTGTAAAACTATTGGTTTCTCCAATAAAATTGGCAACAAATCCAGTTGATGGGCTTTCATAAATCTCATAAGGTTCTCCAACTTGAAGTATTTTTCCATGGTTCATTACTGCAATTCTATCTGAAACAGATAATGCTTCTGTCTGATCATGGGTTACATAGATGAAGGTAATTCCAATTTGATCATGGATTCTGTCTAGTTCTCTTAAAAGATTTGTCCTAAGTTTTGCATCAAGCGCACTTAGTGGTTCGTCTAATAGAAGAACTTTTGGTTCATTAATCAAGGCTCGAGCAATTGCAACTCGTTGTTTTTGCCCTCCGGAAATTTGATTTGGCATTTTTGACATTTGTGAATTTAGTTGAACCAGATTCAAATAATACTGAACTTTTTCATCAATTACAGATTCTTTTACTTTCTTTAGTCGTAAAGGGAAAGCAACATTTTCATAAATGGAAAGGTGTGGAAATAAGGCATAGGATTGAAAAACGGTATTGCATCGTCTTTTATCAGGAGACAAAGCGACAACATTTTCATTATCTAATAGAATATTTCCACTATCAGGGGATTCAAATCCGGCGATAATTCTAAGCAAAGTTGTTTTGCCACAGCCGGAAGGACCGAGGAGAGAAAAGAATTCTCCTTGTCTGATTTTTAGGCTTACATCGCCTAAAGCACAGAAAGTATCAAAGCTTTTTGATACGTGATCTACAATTACTTCAGAACCAATCACTGCAGATACCTCCGAAGAGAAGGATAATTACAAAATTAAATTGCATGGGTAAAGTATAGCAAAGTAGGGGTGGTGTCAATATAAAAGATTTAACTTTTGGTTTTATTAATTAAAATTTTAATAGAAAGTATTTGTATCAAAGTAAAAAGAAGAACTGCGTAAGGTAAAATCTTGAAACTTAAGGCTTTAGCTACATAACCAAATAGTGGAGGCATTAGTGTAATACCCAGATATGCAAAGGCCATTTGAAGTCCAATAATACCTGCAGAAGTCTCTTTTGAAAACTTGGTAGGATTAGAATGAATCATTGCTGGGAAAATTGGAGCAAACCCAAATCCTATTATAATAAAACCAATCATTTGAAAAATACTATTTTTCTGGAAAAATAATAAAGTTATTCCTATAAATATAAAAACGTTTCCGAATATTATTCTTTTGTCATCATCAAAATGAAAAGATAAAAATCCCATAAGCAATCTTCCAAGTGTAATTCCCAAATAATAATAACCTACCCACTGTGCAGCTTTTTGGGCTGGTATTGCTTTTGTAAAAACTAAATAGGAACTTCCCCAAAGACCAACAATATTTTCCATACTACAATAACAAAAAAAAACTAAAAGACTTGCTTTGACTCCAGGGATAGCAATTAAAGTTTTTAGTGATAAACTCTTAGTTTCTTTAGTTTCTTCTTCGTTTTCATTATTTTCATTTTTCCATATTTTTAAGGTTGAAAAAAGAAGAATTACAAGTAAGAATTGAACTAGAGCAAAGGTTAAATATCCTAATCTCCAGCCGTTTTGTTTAACTAAGAAAACAGACATGATAATTGGTCCGGCTGTAGCCCCTATTCCCCAAGAGGTGTGGAGCCAGTTCATGTGTCTTGCTTTATAGTGAAGGGCCACAAAATTATTTAAACTGGAGTCAACTGCACCGGCTCCAAGGCCAAGAGGAATTGAATAAATCATCATAATCGGAAAGGAAGTTGCCGTTGATATTCCAAATAAACCTAAAGCAGTAAGAAGAACCGAAAAGGTACAAAGTTTCCCTGTTCCAAATTTTGCAGTAAGTTTTCCGCAGAAAAGACTGGATGTTATTGTGAGTGCGGAAACCGCCATTGAAAAAATTCCTGCATTACTAATACTTGAATTTAAATCAAGGTGCATTACCGTCCATGAAGAACCTAAAAGTCCATCAGGTAAACCCAAACTAATAAAAGCAAAGTAAATTATTATCAATAATGCCATTTCTAACCTACTTTTTAATTAGTATTTAATTTCAAAATCGACTTGATTTCTGAGTTTTTGTCCTGTTCGATAATTTTGAAGGTTTGCCTTAAAAATATTGAAAATAACTTTTGGGTCATTAAAAGAGCAACCTGAAACATGAGGGGTAAGAATAACATTTTCTAAATCCCACAAAGGGCTTTCTTTTTCCAATGGTTCTTTCATTGTTACATCTAATCCAGCACCTGCAATTTGTTTATTTTTTAAAGCTTTTATAAGAGCTTTTTCATCAACAAGGTCGCCTCTTGCTATGTTTATAAAATATGAATCTTTTTTCATCAAGGATATACATTTTTCATCAAAAAGATTAACCGTTTCTGGGGTGAGTGGTAAAGTTAGACAGATATAATCAGCCTCTGGAATAAAATTTTTTAAATCTTTGGTTATACCAATCTTATCAACATAAATAGGTTTTTCTATTGGAGTTCTTTTTATGACAATAGTTTTCATTCCAAGAGCTTTGGTTTTTAAGGCAACGTGTCGGCCTATATCACCGAATCCAACAATTAAAATTGTGCTTTCAAATATATCTTTTTCTGGAAATATACCTTTCCAAAGATGTTCTTGTTTTTGTTTGTTATAAAGTGGAAAATTATGATTAAAACTTATAATTAAACCAAGAACATGGTCTGAAATCTGTTTGCCATAGGTGCCTGATGCATTTGATAGAAGAACTTCTTCATTGGCATAAATTTCTGGATATGTATAAGGTAGACATCCAGCACTTGGGGTTTGTAACCATTTAAGATTTTTAGCATGTTTAAGGTCTTCAATTTTTGGCCTACCAACAATAATCTCAGCTTTTTTTATATCTTCAATGCTATATTTAGAATTTTCCCTAATTATAATTTCTACTTCAGGATAAACGTCTTGCAACTGGTCAATTTCTTCTTTACTTGGATTTAAATATTCACTTGTTAATAATAAAATTACTTGTTTATTCATTTCGCCTCTTTTTAATTAATCAACTAAAGGATGTTGTGGTTGTTTATCTCTTTCGCGCCAGATTGAACCCAATTTATTATAATCCAAAATTCCATTTTTAATATAAAAAAATAAAATCTTTTTGATTCTTTCTCCCCAGGAGTCTCTCAATCCATCAAGGTAACCCCAATAAGATTGTAAAAGCTCAAGAAGTCGGCAGGCACTAAAGAAATCAATAAGCTCAAAATCCAAAGTGCTTGATGAAGAGCCATATCCTTCATAGAAATTATTTTGAGCTTCTAAAAAAGTTTTTTCATCAAAAAAATTAAAAAGGAAAAAAGGCATGGCATAGAGCTCAAATTCAGCAGGGGCAGCTTGGCAACTTTCAACGTCAAAATAACCGCTTGGCTTGCCTTTATCGACAAAAAAATTACCACCGAACATATCTGTAATAACTAAAGTCGGTTTTTTTGAGGAAGTAGAAAGTTCTTCATAATAATCTAGGAATTTTATATCAAAAAAGTTTTTAACTTTTTGGCTTTCAATGGCATTAAAGGCTCCTTTTTTAATACTTTTTTCAATTATTCGGTCATTTATTTGTTTATAACGGTCGGCAAAGTTAAAAATTCCTTCTGGTTCAATTCTTCCATTTTCCATGATGTTTCCAAAACTTTGAAAACTTGTTGTTTGGTGTAAATGGTTAAAATCTTTTCCAAGATTTTTCATGATTTTCAGAAAACTGTTTCTTTTATATCCATCCGACTTAATCCATTCTGGAAAAGGTAATCCTGGACACTTAGAAACGACCAAAAAAGGAATTTCTTTTTTGTTAATATGAATGATTTTAGGGGCCTCTAAACCAACTTTGAGTAGAAGAGAAAGTAGATAAGATTCTCTTTCTAAAGAGAGTTTTCCTCCAAACATTGTATCTGTTCCAGGTTCTTGAAAATCTACTTCAGTTGAGCGGGTTTTTGCAAATTTTACTATTAAGTCACCTTTATCTGTTTGAACATCAAACACATGGTGATTAGAACCAGTTCCATTGTAACTTATTTTTTTACACAAATAACCAAGCTGACGGAGCTGGTTTATTACATATTCTTTATCTATCATAATGTGGATTCTCTTATTGTTCTTCTTTTTCAAGTTTTTTAAGGTAGCGATACACAGTTGCTTCGGAATTTTCAAGTTTTTGTGAAACTTCTGGAACAGCACCTTTTATTAAAAAAACTCCTCTAGAATACATTTCTCTTATTAATGATTGTTTTTCTTTCATGGTCATACGCGCAATAGTTGTGTTGTATTTATGTTCTCCTTCATTTATTACATTTGAAATAACTGAAGAAAGAGATAAATTTAGTCTTGGAGTATTATCAACTTTTCTCGTAGCAGGCCTTACATTAAAGCGACTTCCATTAATAAAATTATCCAATATGTGTCTTGCTAAAAGAAGGGATTCTACATTAGTGGAAAAAGATATCATGTATTCTATTTGACCTTCGCCGTCTTTTATGAAATAGGTTGAAGATCTAAGTTTTGACATGTTAGGCAACAGTGATTTATAATTGGCGACAAATGGAAGTTTGTTCAAATTCTCATTTTCTAAGAAATTTTTTTCATCATCGCCAATTTTGTCTCCTGCTTTTTTTTCAGAAAGAGGGTTTTCCACAAAAAGATATTGCTCTCTATCACACAAAGTAATTTCAGCAAAATCACCCATGGTCATAGACATCATTTTTAGGAAAACCTTAATATCTTGAAGCTCTATTTTCATAACTTTTGATATAATAACCTAAATTGATAAACTATTCAATCAATTCAAAACCAGCTGTGAAATGCCTTAGACTGGTAATTGGGCCTTCATAAACCATTTTTAGTCCCTTATAAGAGCTTCTGTTCTTATAAATATCTCCCAAAGCTTCTGCAATTACATCTAGGTGACGATTCGTATAGACACGACGAGAAACACAAATTCTCATTGTTTCAATTTCTGGGAAAATATCAGCCCCTGTTTTTGGATCTTTTGAA
>JBAYZQ010000078.1:0-10541 GCA_041672385.1 Sphaerochaetaceae bacterium
ATTAGCAAGCTCAATAGACCCTGAGGGAGCATAATCTACCAAAACAGGATCACCTAGAACATAATAAGATTCGACCCAATAACGAGTATTTATACTTCCCTTTAAAGCAGTAAAAGCTGTTGCGTGGGCTGGGTGAGCATGAACTATAGCCATTACATCTTCTCGGTTTCTAAGAATCTGAAGGTGCATTTCACTTTCAATACTAAGTTTAAGAAAAGGAGTATGATTTTCACCATTCATACCAACAATGGCAATCTGATCTGCTTTTAATTCACCCTTGTCCAAACCCGAAGGTGTAATAGCAACAAGTTCTTTATTTATCCGGAGACTAATATTACCCCCAGAGGCGGTAGTCAAATTCCTTTCGTAAAGACGACACATCGCCTTTGCCACCATTTCCCTTTCCTTAAAAAAATCCATCTTCTAATACTCCTTCTTAGAGGCATACGCTGCAATCAGTGCAAGAGTTAAGACAGCTCCCTTTACTGCAGGAAGGATGTAATATGGAACACTGCACATCATAAGTCCATTTTCTAGAACTGAAACAAGTCCAGCTCCAATAAGTGTACCAAACGCATTTGGTTTTTTTGCGCCTCCTACTGACAGCCCAACAAAAACAGCAGCCAAGGAAGGCATCAAATAGTTATCACAACCAACAATCTGAGCAGCAGTATTACGGGAGGCTACAACTATTGCACCAATAGCAATAAATATTGCAGTTATCATACCTGCTAAAAAACGGTATTTTGTAACATTGATTCCCGATAACTTTGCAGCGGTTCTGTTTCCACCCATAGCATACAAATATCTACCATGTTTTGTATAAGTCAAAAAGACATGCGCCACTGCCACACAAGCAAGCATTATAATAATAATCATAGGTGCCTGACCAATTGACATAAATGCATCCGAAAGGCCCCTTCTTGCAGGAGGATTACCATTCGGGAGACTCATACCAGCAGAAACAGCACCACCTCCAGTATACCATAGTCCCAGTCCTTGGTGAATAAACATCAAAGCACAGGTAGCTAACATATCTGGAATCTTACATACAAGTATTAAGAAAAGAGTAACCAAATAAAACACCATAGTAAAAAGAATACATACTATGATTGCCATTCCAAGAGACATACCATACCAAAGATACATTGATACGAAGATGTATGCACTAAATGAAGCTAAAGTACAAGAACTCATATCAAAACCATCAGGAGCCATCGTTACAGTAGCAGCAATAGCAAATATTGTGGTAATGGCCATTGAGCGAAGGATATTAACCAAATTAGGGCCAGAGAAGAAAGCCTTCCCCAACATAGTAGTAAAAATCAACACGCAGACCAAAAGGGCCAAAACCGCAGCCCAGTTCAAAAGAAACTGAAAAACAGTTCTTGAATTAAAATTTTGTGAATCAATAGTTCTTTCCATTATTTTTTTCTCCAGTATGACTATTGTTGTCCAGCCGGTTTGCGGCCACCAACTGAATAATACATTATTTCTTTGTCGTTTGTTTTCTTTGTTTCAAGTTCCGCCATTATTTCCCCTCCGAACATAACATATATACGGTCTGTAATAGCAAGAATTTCCGAATTCTCACAAGTTGCATAAAGAACGCTGTTTCCTTCAGCTGCAATATTATTTATAAGTTTAAAGATCTCTTTTTTTGCTCCAACATCAACACCTTTGGTAGGTTCATCAAAAATGTAAACACTACAATGAGCAGATAGCCATTTACCAATAACAACCTTCTGTTGATTACCACCAGATAGGAATGCTGTTTTTTGACTTGTAGAAGGAGTTTTAATACCAAGCTTATCAATAAACATTTGAGCGTTTCTTGTAATTTTCTTTTTATTGACAAAAGAAAAATAACAAAAATCATTTAAGCACGAAGCCGAAAGGTTGAAATCAACACTTTCCTGAACCAGAACACCTTCTTTCCTTCTTTCTTCTGGAACTAGAGCGATATTTTGTTTAACAGCATCACTAGGGGTTCTTATTGTTAATTCTTTCCCTTTATAAATTATTGAACCTTCTTTTTTCTTAAGAGCTCCAAAAATTGTCTTACAAAGTTCTGATTTTCCAGCACCAACTAAACCCGCAATACCAACAACTTCTCCTTTCCTTACGTAAAGAGAAACATCTCTAACTTTATTTTCTTTCTCAGTCAAATGATTGACTTCAAATACTTTTTCTCCAATTTCAACAGGTGTTTTGCTAAAGCTTTCTTCAAAGCTTCTACCCAGCATCTGCTCAACAATTTCCTTTACACTTGTATCATTAGTTATAGGGAAATTTCCTACAATTTCTCCATTTCTCATTGCAGTATAACTTTCACATATTTTCAAAACTTCATAAATTCTATGTGTTATAAATATAATTGCAATATCTTCAGTTCTTTTAAGTGTAAGTACAAGATTAAATAAATCTTTTGTTTCATTGTCACTTAAAGGAGCTGTAGGCTCATCCAGAAGTAGAAATTTGCAAGAACTCTGGATTGCTCGAGCAATTAAAACCATTTGTTTTTGTGCCAAACTCAAATCTGCTACTTTTTTTCTCACATCAAGTTGAATATTTAAACGATCAAGCACCTTCTGTGCTTCACTCCTAATTCTAGACCAATGGACTAATTGCTGATGTCCCATATTCATAATCATATCATTTAACATGATATTTTCTGCTACAGATAGTGAAGGGATTAAAGCTGTGTCTACTTCTTGAAACACAATCTGAACTCCAGCATGTTTAGCAGCAAAAGGATTTCTTATACTGATTTTTTTCCCATTGAGAAATAAATCACCGGTATATCCTGGATTTGCTCCGGCAAGGACTTTCATCAAAGTTGATTTTCCAGCTCCGTTGGCCCCAACTAAAGCGTGTATTTCGCCCGTCCTAACCGTAAAATCTACATTGTTTAAAGCCTTTACTCCTGGAAAGCTCATAGAAACATGTTGGCATTCAAGGGTATATCTTTCCATTTTTTCCTCTTTTAAATCAGGATGGCCACCATAATCAAACAGTGAACCATCCCAATGTCATTCATAGTACTTTAAAAGTACTTTTCTTTTTCTAGTATCCAATTGCCTTTACAAGCCAATCGCTAGTTGAAAGATTTTTAACTGAACCATAAGATTCAGGAGCTACATCATAAAGATTTTCCAAAGTTGTTTCAGACTTTAGACTGGCTTGTGTGATAACAGAACAAGGCATTTCCCACCAATCTGTTACTTCACCAGTTACAACATCTTTAATTTGATTATAATCACCATTCATTTCAAGAGCTAACAAACGAATACCCTGTTCGCCGTTTTCTTTAAAGTCAGTACATGCACAAGCTTTCCATACTGAATTCTTAGCCTGCATATTCTGAATATCTGTATTACAAATATCAACAGAAACCATAGGAATATTCTTACCAGATTCCATGATTGCTTTGTAAACACCACGACCATAAGCATCATAAGTTACCCATACAGCATCAATATCACCAGCTTTATATTTTGCAAGTGTAGCTGCTGTTACATCAGCCATTGAAGACTCAGCATTGTTATAATCTGTAGGTCCAATTGTTTCAACTGTCTTAATTTTTCCAGTTTCTTCATATGCTGCATAACCCACCTGACGACGATCAAAAGGACTTATGTAGTTAGGTCCTACCCAAGCTTTCAATACTTTTACAGGTACTCCAGCTTTGACTTTATCTGGATATAATTCATCACAAATATAGTCAAGAAGAGAAGTTGCAAAACCTGCATCATCTTGGAAGAACTGTGTTACTCCAGGAATCTTTTGAACATCACCATTAGCATCTCTAAATTGTGTATCAAAAGTCACAATCTTCATGTTAGGATATTGTTTTAAAATCTTTGAAAGGAACAAATAAGAATAGTTCTGTCCTCCATGAGACACAAATAATCCATCATAACCCTTTGCAGCACATGTACTGATATAATCTTGCCAAGTTGCATCATTTCCGTTAGAGAAATATACATCACAAGTCATTCCAAGTTTTTCAGCAGTTACTTTACATTGATCTGCACAAAGCTGGAAAATATCGCTTGATGCCAGATTCAAAATATAAGCTACTTTTTTTCCAGCCACAGGTGATACTGCTTCGCCTGATACATTTGTTGTAGCTGGAGTTGCTTCCCCTGTTCCATTAGCAAAAACTGCAGTCAATGCAAGAACTGCAACCATTACTAAAACAACGATTCTTTTAAGTTTCATAAAAAACCTCCTGTTTTTTGTCTTTATAGTTCGAGTGTAAATCCAAAATTCCAATAACGCAAGCTTTTTTTATTAAATTTTAAGCTTATTATACTTAATTTTTATTTAATACCCTATAAATTGGAAGTATTTATTAAATTAATTTATTTTATTCTTTATATTATAGGTAATTAAAATAATTTTTATAACTATAAATCACAATTAAATCAACTGATTCAAGAAATTTTTATTGACTTTCTTACAAGATACTCCTGTTTATGTCTCTTTTTTATACATTATTAAGTATATGAATGGTAATAATTATTAAAAAAAACTTGACAAATCCTAAATGTAGACTTAATCTAATAAAAGAAAATTAAGATATTAAGTAAATTTTAAGTTTTGTTAAGTAGCACACTTTACATCACACTTGGAGGTAATAAATGTCAAAATATGATACTTATTTTTTAATGAGTTCGAAGGATGTTGCTGGTTATGTACAAGAAAGGTTGTCCTTTTTTCCTGAAAAAGAAGATTTAGAATGTAAGGAAATTGGAGATGGAAACTTAAACTATGTTTTTCGCTTAGTTAGTAAAAAGACAGGAAAATCCGTAATTGTAAAACAAGCAGGGGAATCTCTAAGAATTGACAAAACAATGCATCTTCCAACCGATAGAGGTAAAATTGAATCAAGTATTCTAAAACTTCAAAGAAAATTTTCACCAGGTTTAGTTCCTGAAGTATTTTTATACGATCCTATAATGTGTGCTCTTATCATGGAAGATATGATAGGACATACAATGATGCGAACAGGCCTAATAAACCATGAAATCTATCCACAATTTGCTCAAGATATTTCCACATTTTTAGTTAACTCCCTACTTTTTACAAGTGATGTATTAATGGACCATAAAGAAAAAAAGAACCATGTTAAGGAATTCATTAACCCGGATCTTTGTGAAATTACCGAAGATCTCGTATATACAGAACCTTACAATGACCAAAACAATAGAAATGACATTTATGAACCCAATCTGGAATTTGTAAAAGAGCAACTTTATGAAGATAAAAAACTTCATCTTGAAGTGGCAAAATTAAAATTTGAATTTATGAATGATGCTCAGTCTCTACTACATGGAGATCTTCATACTGGCTCAATTTTCATTAATAAGAAACACACTTTTGTTTTTGATCCTGAGTTTGCATTTTATGGACCAATGGGATATGACATAGGAAACGTAATTGCAAATCTTTTCTTTGCTTGGTGTAATGGAGATGCCACAATTGAAGATAAAAATAAGAAAAAAGAATTCTGCAATTGGATTCTTGATACTATTGTAAAAACAGTTGATCTTTTCAATGAGAAATTTAAAAAAGCTTTTATTGAAAATGTAAAAGATACAATGGCAAAAACAGATGGGTTTATGGAATACTATTTACAAAAAAGCCTTCAAGGAACAGCTGGTTGTGCAGGACTCGAATCAATCAGAAGAATTGCAGGAATGGCAAAAGTAAAAGATATTACTAGCATCAAAGATGAAAAGAAAAGAATAAGGGCCGAAAGAATATTAATTACTCTTGGAAAAGATTACATAATGAACCGTGAATCATTCTTGGATGGAAATAGCTATAAAAAAGCCATTGAAAAGGCTATAGCAAAATTTAGTTAGGAGCAAGAAAAAATGATAAATAAAGAATTTGAAACTGTTGAACTTGATGAAAATAAACATGCATTGGTTATTTGTGATCAAACAAAATTACCAAATAAAGTTGAGTTCTTAACTCTAACAGATGAGAAAGATATTTTTAAGGCGATTTATTTGCTACAAGTTCGCGGAGCTCCTGCAATTGGAGTTGCAGCTGCAATAGGAATTTATGTCATCACCAGAACTGTAAAAGCAAAGACCTTTGATGAATTTTACGTTGAATTTAAAAAAACAAAAGATTACCTAATTACTGCACGTCCTACAGCTGTTAATCTAGCTTGGGCCTTAAATAGAATGGATAAAGTTACAAAAGAAAATAGTGATAAATCTGTTGAAGAAATAAAAGAAATTCTTCATAAAGAATGTATTAAAATCAGAGAAGAAGACATTGCAGTTTGTAAATCTATTGGTGAATACGGCCTTACTCTTGTGAAAAAAGGAGATGGCCTATTAACCCACTGTAATGCAGGACGCCTAGCAACTGTAAAGTATGGAACGGCTACTGCTCCAATGTATCTTGGTGCAGAAAGAGGCTATAATTTTAAGATTTTCTCAGATGAAACAAGACCTCTTTTACAAGGTGCCCGACTAACCTGCTTTGAACTTTCTGAAGCAGGCCTCGATGTTACCGTACAATGTGATAATATGAGTGCAAGTGCAATGAGAGAAGGTTGGATTCAAGCAGTATTTGTCGGATGTGATCGAGTAGCAGCAAATGGAGATTTTGCAAATAAAATAGGCACCTCAATGGTAGCTCTTGCTGCAAAAAGATATAACATTCCTTTCTATGTTTGTGCACCTACTTCAACCATAGATTTGAACACTCCAACTGGGAAAAATATAAAAATAGAACAACGAAAACCTGAAGAAGTCACGGAAATGTGGTATGCAAAGAGAATGGCTCCAAAAGGCATTAAAGTCTATAATCCAGCATTTGATGTCACTGATAGTGATCTTGTTACAGCTTTTGTTACAGAAAATGGAATTGCTAGAGCTCCTTTTACTCAATCACTAAAAAAGCTCTGTAAAAAATAAAAATAAAAAAGAGGTATTATATGCTCAAAGGTATTTCACCTATAATTCCACCGGAACTGCTCAAAATTCTAGATGAAATGGGACATGGAGATAGAATTGTATTTGCAGATTCAAATTATCCAGTTGAATCCTGTGGAAAAGAGTCAAAAGTTGTGCGTTGCGATGGTCATAAGATGTCAAAGTTGCTGGAAGGAGTTCTTAATCTTTTCCCCTTGGATAGTTTTTATGAAGCTCCTGTTATTCTTATGGCAACCCCAAAAGAAGATAATTTTGAACCACCAATTTGGAAAACTTACGCTTCAATAGTGAGTAAGGAAGACGCTCGTGGAAAAAATGCAATAAAAGCAATTGATCGTTTTGATTTTTATGAAGAATCAAAAAAAGCTTATGCAATTGTTGCAACGGGAGAAATGGCCTTATATGCTTCTGTAATCCTTCAAAAGGGAATTATTACAGAATAGAAATTTAATACGGCATAAGCCGAATGGAGAGAAAAAAATGGCTGATTTAGATGGATTAAAAGTGGCCCATGACTATCATATTGAGACACCTTTTGCAATTGATGGATCCTTTCATGTAAAAGGAGCAGGAAATCTTGACTGGGGTATGAAAAAACATCTTTCAAATATCTTTAGTCCAAAAAGTGGTAACACAGTAATGTTTGCTTTTGACCATGGTTATTTCATGGGCTCGGTTTCTGGACTTGAAAGACTAGATCTTCTTATTCCTCAACTACAAAATCATGTAGATGTATTAATGGCAACTAGAGGAGCCTTTAGAACTTCTGTAAGACCAGATTGTGGCAAAGCAATTGCATTAAGAGTTACCTCGGGTTCTTCAATGTTGAATGATGATTTAAGTCACGAAGTTGTAGCAGTTAACATTCAAGAAGCAATAAAAATGAATGCAGATTGTATGGCAGTCCAAACTTTTATAGGTGCAGACGGTCAACTTCAAAGTATTGATAATCTTTCACAGGTAATTAATGCAGGAAATCAATACAGTATACCTACTTTAGGAGTAATAGCTGTAGGAAAGGACATGGAAAGAACTCCCCGATATTTCAAACTTGCCACTCGTATTGTAGCAGAAATGGGTGCAAATTTAGTTAAAACTTATTATTGCGACAATTTTGATGAGGTAGTTTCAGCCTGTCCCGTTCCAATTGTAGTTGCAGGTGGAAAGAAACTCCCAGAAAAAGAAGCACTTGAAATGGCTTATCATGCTATTAACGAAGGTGCACACGGACTTGACATGGGAAGAAATATTTTTCAGAGTTTACATCCAATTGAAATGGCAGATGCTATTGGAAAAATAGTTCATGAAAAGTTTACTGATAAAGAAGCCTATGCTTTCTATGAAGAAAAAATTAACTAATCAAAAGCAAAGCAGATTCATTTATACTCCGACCTCTGCCAGCTGGTAGAGGTCTTTTTATTTCATACAACAATAATAATTAAAAAAGGGAAGTTAAATATGAAAAAATTAATAAATAAACCAGAAAATTATGTTTCAGAAATGCTTGAAGGACTGTATATAGCTCATCCAGATTTTATCACTTACACAGGAAATGACCTACATTGTTTAGTTACTTCAAATAAAGTTAAAGGAAAAGTTGCCATAGCAACAGGAGGAGGCTCAGGCCATTTACCATTGTTTTTGGGCTATGTAGGAAAAGGTATGTTAGACGCCTGTTCTGTAGGAGATGTTTTTCAATCTCCAAGTGCTGAACAAATGTTAAAATGCACAAAATACATAGATTCTGGTGCTGGAGTTCTTTATATTTATGGAAATTATAACGGTGATATTTTCAATTTTAATATGGCCGCAGAACAAGCAGATTTTGAAGAAAATATAAAAGTTGAACAAGTAATTGCAGGAGACGATGTTGCTTCAGCTGGGCCAGTAAAGCCTGGAGATAAGAACAAAAGAAGAGGCGTTGCTGGAATTGTTTTCGTTTATAAATGTGCAGGGGCTGCAGCTAATGCAATGTTAAATCTTTCTGAAGTAAAACGAATTGCCGAGAAAGCATGTGCTAATGTAAGAACAATGGGAGTAGCTCTTACACCTTGTACAGTACCAAGGGTGGGAAAACCTGGATTCACAATAAAAGACGATGAAATGGAAATCGGTATGGGAATTCATGGAGAAACAGGTATTCGACGAGGAAAACTTGAACCAGCTGATTTAGTTGCAAAAGAAATGGTCTTAAAAATAACAGAAGATCTTCCTTTTACAAAAGGAGACGAAGTAGCTGTAATGATTAATGGTCTTGGAGCTACACCTCTTGATGAACAGTACATTATTACAAGAAAAGTAGATGAACTTCTAAAAACAAAGGGAATAAAAATATATCGATATTATGTTGGTGAGTATGTTACTTCGATTGAAATGGCAGGAGTTTCAATATCCATGCTACGTTTAGACAACGAATTAAAAAAATATCTTGATGCTCCGGCACAAACACCTTTTTTTGTTCAATTATAGGAATAAATATGGAAACTTCATTAATTAAAAAATTTTTAAGACAAATTGCCTTGATAATGACAAAAGAAAAAGACCATCTTATTTCAGAAGACAGTATTGTAGGAGATGGAGATCTTGGTTTAACAATGAGTGATGGTTTTAATGCCGCTTATAAAGCAATTGAAAACAGTGATCAAAATGATGCTGGATTACTTCTTTATTATTCGGGAAAAACCATGGGATCAGCAGTACCATCAACAATGGGAACTCTGATGGCTTCAGGATTAATGAAGGCTGGAAAAGCCCTCCGAGGAAAAACAGATTTAAACAGAATTGATATTATTACTCTTTTTTCTTCTTTTTTGGAGGGTGTTCAACATCTTGGGAAAGCGGAAGAAGGAGAAAAAACCTTCATTGATGGTTTTGTACCAGGATTAAGAGCTCTTCAATCTTCGATTGATAAGCCTTTAAAAGAAAGTGCTAAAGCTGCTAGTAAAGCAGCTAATGAAGGTTATCTTTCAACTAAGGGTAAAATTGCCATCCATGGAAGAGCAGCAACTAGGGGAGAAGCTTCAAGAAAGCTTCTGGACCCCGGCGCCTTAGTAGCTTCATATATAATGGAAGCCTTCTATAAGTCTATCGATTAGAAATTAAAGGTATCAGGATTAGAACCAAATCTCAAATCTTTATTCAAGCCATTGATTTTTTCCATTTCTGTCTCTTTCAATTCAAAATCAAAAACATTTATATTTTCAATAATTCTTTCTTTATGAGTAGATTTTGGAATTACAATAATACCTCTCTGTAGACTCCAACGCAAAGCAATTTGAGCAGGACTCTTTTTGTGAGCTTTAGCAATTTCAACCATGCTGCTGTTTTCTAATAAATTTCCATCTCCTCCACCAATTGGTTTATAAGCTATTACAGCTATTCCTTTCTTTTGGCAGAAATCAACCACTTCTTTATTAGCAAGGTAAGGATGAACTTCAATTTGGTTTACAGCAGGATTGATAAAAGTTTCACTCATCAATTCTTTGAGTTGAGCAATAGTAAAGTTTGACACTCCAATTGCTCTAATTTTCTTTTCTTTATAAAGCTTTTCCATTTCTTTGTATGCTTCAATTCGTCCTT
>JBAYZQ010000079.1:0-10315 GCA_041672385.1 Sphaerochaetaceae bacterium
TTTTGTACTATAGATCCAAATATCGGAATTGTAAGTGTTCCGGATAAAAGACTTGATAAAATAGTGGAACTTGTTCCAACAGAAAAGGTTATTCCTGCAACTTTTGAGTTTGTAGATATAGCAGGACTTGTTGCTGGAGCATCAAAAGGTGAGGGTTTAGGTAATAAATTTCTTGCAAATATAAGAGAAGTAGGGGTTATTGCTCATGTAGTAAGATGCTTTGAGGATGAAGATATAATTCATGTGAATAATAAAATTGACCCCTTAAGTGATATTGAAACAATTGATATTGAACTAGCCTTGGCCGATCTTGATACAGTTTCAAACCGATTAGCAAAACTGACTCGAATGACCAGATTAAAAGGTGATAAAGAAAAAGAAACAGTAGCTCTTATACCAATTCTTCAAAGACTTGAAAAAGCTTTGGAAGATGGAAAGGCAGCAAGAAGCCTTGATTTTAATGAAGATGAAGAAAAACTTTTAAGAGATCTTCATCTTATAACTATGAAACCGGTAATTTATGTATGTAATATTGATGAGGATTCAATAGGTGAAGAAAATCAATTCGTTAAACTAGTTAGGGAAAAAGCTGAGACTGAAGAGGCTGAGACTGTAGTTATTTGTGGAAAGATAGAAGCCGAAATAGCAGGGTTGGATAGTAAGGAAGACCAAGATGAGTTTCTTGAATCTGTGGGACTTGAAGAGAGTGCTTTGAATCATCTAATTCGAGTGGCCTATAAAACTCTTGGACTCCGTACTTTCTTTACAGCTGGGAGCGATGAAGACCGAGCTTGGACTTTCAAAGCGGGAAGTAAAGCCCCTCAAGCAGCTGGTGTTATACATACTGATTTCGAAAAAGGCTTTATAAAAGCTGAAGTATATAATGTAGAGGATTTATTTGAGTTTAAAAGTGAACAAAAAGTCCGAGAAAAAGGAAAATTTAGACTTGAAGGAAAAGACTATCTTGTAAAAGATGGAGATATCATGCACTTTAGATTCAATGTTTAGTCTACCAGGTACATTCAAGTTTAATTGGATCATTTAAAAGTAATAGTTTGATAAGGGGAATGTGAAAAGCGGTAATATTATCTTCAAGCATTTCCCCATCGCTACTTTGAATTTCTGATGGTGCTTGAAATATTAGATTTATTTCAGAATCTTTTATTTTATCTGGACCATCTTCACCAAGAATAAAACCAATCATATCAAGATAATCTTCTTGGCTAAGACCATTATTATAAACAGGTCCATACACTTCAAAGTTTTCTTCAGATAAGAAGGGAAGAATTATACAAAGTTTGTCCCAATTGTCCATGTTTATATTTATTTCTAAATGGCTTTGTCCTTTTTCTTCATTATTAGATATTATGAAAAGATTTTGGTCTTTCATATCTGTAAGATAATCAAGAAGAGAATTAATATCCAAAAATTTTATATTTCCAAGGTAATTGTTTTCATCTGCCTTAAAGAAGAATGAATCTGAGACAGAGGGTGATTGTTCTATTTTTTGAGCCATATTTTCTACAGCATTTTCTAGAACACTTTCATCCTGCTGATTAGTCCCAAGATAAGGAGAAAGATCTTGTAAGACCCCATTAAAAAACTCATCAGCATATAACAACATTGTTGTTGTGCCATGATTGTCATTTTCCAAACTTATATTTTGTGTTACCGTGCAACTGGATAGGATAGATAAGCAAACCAGTGCAATAATGAATCCTTTTAGTGTGTTCTTCATGCAAAATACTATGATATAGACTAAAATAAAAATCAAGGGTTTCAAAATTTTAGGTTGACAAATTATGATTATTAGTTTCAAAATAGGTAATTGTTGTTTCTTCTAAGAATTCATGAAGTTATAAACAGGAGAGAATTAGATATGGCAGAGAAAAAACTTATAATTGTTGAGTCACCGACAAAAGCAAAGACCATAAAAAAATATTTACCAAAAGAATGTACTGTAATTGCAAGTAAAGGGCATATTCGAGATTTGCCTGAAGGCGAACTTGGAATTGATATAGAAAATTCTTTTAAACCTAAGTATGTTATTTCAAAAGGAAAAAAACCAATAGTAAAAGCTTTGAAAGATGAGCTTAAAGATAGCACTGAATTGATTCTTGCAACTGATGAAGATAGAGAAGGAGAAAGTATTTCTTGGCATTTGCTAGAAATCTTAAAACCAAAAATTCCTTATAAAAGAATGGTTTTTCATGAAATAACAAAAAAAGCCATTTTAAAAGCCTTTGAAAATGGTAGAGATCTTGATTTGGATTTGGTTCACAGTCAAGAAGCTAGAAGAATTCTTGATAGACTTTATGGTTTTACAGTAAGTCCGGTACTTTGGAAGAAACTCTCCAATAAAAAGTTGGCTGCTGGAAGAGTTCAATCTCCAGGATTAAAGATGATTGTAGAAAGAGAACGAGAGAGAATGGCTTTTAAGAAGAATTCTTATTGGGATATTCAATCTTTACTTTCCTCAAGCAAGGAGTTTGAAGCTAAATTAAGCAAAGTTAATGGAACTAGAGTTGCCAACGGTAAGGATTTTGATTCGGTTACAGGTGATTTTAAATCTAAAGGCAAAAGTGTCTTACTCGATGAAGAAACTACAAAAAAATATGTTGATGATTTTAAAAGTGACAGTGTTTGGACTGTTACAAATATAAATCAACGTAAGGTTACCCAAAAACCATCAATACCTTTTACTACCAGTACCTTGCAGCAGGAAGCAAATAGAAAATTAAAACTTACAGCTAGAAAAACTATGAGTTTAGCTCAGAGTCTTTATGAAGAAGGTCTTATTACCTATATGAGAACGGATAGTCCAACTTTAAGTCAAGAAGGGACTATGGCAGCTAGAAAAGAAATTGAAGAACTTTATGGTAAGGAATATCTTTCAGAAAAGCCTCGTTATTTTTCAGCAACTTCGGCTAATGCACAAGAGGCTCATGAAGCAATTCGTCCTTCAGGGGAAATATTCAAGAAACCGGAAGAAACTGGACTTTCTGGCCAAAATTTCAGTCTTTATAAATTAATTTGGATGAGGACTATTTCTTGTCAAATGGCAGATGCAAGAAAACTTAATACAACAGTTACCATTGAAGCCAAAAAAAATAAAGAAATTTTGACCTTTACCTCCACTGGTGTACAGATTGAATTTCCTGGCTTTATAAGAGCTTACGTTGAAGGAAGTGATGATGTTGAGGCAACTCTAGAAAATAAAGAAAAATATCTTCCTTCTTTAAAAGAAAATGAAGTACTCAAATGCTTGGATTTAAAAGGTGTTTCACATGAGACAAAAGCTCCAAGTCGTTTTTCTGAAGCTGCCCTAGTACAGAATCTTGAAAAACAGGGAATTGGAAGACCTTCTACCTATGCAACTATTATTGAAAGAATTACCAATAAAAACTATGTAATAAAAAGGGATGGTGTTTTAGTTCCAACCTTTATAGGCTTCGGGGTTGTTTCTTTGTTAGAGAAAAATTTTTCTTCTTATATTGATTATGGTTTTACAAAGGAAATGGAAGATAGTCTTGACAGAATTTCAAGTGATAAGATTGAAGAGTTTAGTTATATAAAAGCTTTCTATGAAGGTGAAAAAGGTCTTTCTAGTCAAGTGGAAAAAGCTATGAAGGATATTGAGCCAACTGAGGCTAAAAAACTAATGTTGCCTCAAATTTCTGAGGAAAATCAAATTTATCTTGGCCCTTACGGAGCTTACGTTAAAGGTGAAAAGAATATTGGAATTCCTGAAACTTTTGTTCCTGGAGAAATTACCAATCAAGATATAATTGATATTAAAAATAAAGCCCTTTCAACTAATGGTGAAAACTCAGGCCCTATTGAAATTGGTAAAGATGAAAAATCTGGTAAAGCAGTTTACTATTGTACTGGAAAATTTGGACCTTATTGGCAAATTGGTGAAATTGAAGGTAAGAAAAAACCACCACGTTTTTCAGTTCCTAAAGATTTAAGAGATACTGATGTAGCTTTTGAAAAAATAATGCAGTTCTTTTCTCTTCCTAAAGTTTTAGGCAAAAATGAAGAGGGTAAGGATGTTTCAATTGGGTCTGGAAAATTTGGGCCTTATGTTGTCTGTGAAAAAGATTTTAGATCGGTTCCAAATTTTGAGGTTCTCTTTAATATGACCCTTGAAAGAGCAATTGAAATTCTTTCCCAACCAAAACCTGGAAGAAAATCAAAAGGAGCAAGTACAAAAGCAAAGGTACCTGTGGTTGATTTAGGTGAACACGAAGGTGAAGCACTTGGAATTTTTTATGGACGTTATGGTTATTATATGAAACATGGAAAAAAGAATATTGCTCTTCCAAAAGAATATAAAAATGATGAAGAAAAGTGTAAGACCTTGAAAAAAGAAGACGCTATTTCTTTTATAGAAGAAAAATAATCTATTTTATTTTAACTTTTAAATTATTTGGAGAACTTAGGTTCTCCTTTTTTTTAGAAAAACTGAAGAAAAATAATTGACAAAAATAAAGGTTTTTAATAGAATCTCTTAAGTATAATAAGTTGTACTTGTTATACAAGTTATACTTAACTTGGGAGATAAATATTAAAAGTAAAAACAGTGGTAGTAAAAAATGTATGCATTCAGTAAAAGTTGGTCCAAAAGGTCAAATCGTGATTCCAAAAGAAATTCGTGAAATGTTCGATATCTCACCAGGAGCTACTCTTCTAATGCTTGCAGATTCAGAAAAAGGTATAGCAATTGAAAGATTTGGGGTTTTTGCCAAGATTGCAGATTCTATTTTTAATGGAAGAGCAAAAGAGGTATATCCAGATCAAACCGAAGAAGATTCTTTAAACTTTGCTAAAAAAATAGAGGAAATAAAAGAAAATGAAAAAAGCGATACAAACGAATAATTTAACAAAGAAATATAATGGCTTGATTGCTGTTGATTCGTTAAACCTATCGATAGAAGAAGGAGAGCTTTTTGCTCTTTTGGGGATAAATGGAGCAGGAAAGACCACAACAATTAAAATGCTTTCCTGTTTAGAGAAACCTACTGAGGGAGAAGCTTGGATACTTGGTAATAGCATTTTAAGTAAATCTCAAAAAGTTAAAGAATTAATAAGTGTTTCTCCTCAGGAAACTGCAATTGCACCTAATCTAAGTGTAAAAGAAAATCTTAAGTTTATGTGTGGAATTTATGGGATGGGTAAAGAAGAAGTTCAAGAAAAAACTGAAAAAATAATAAAGGAATTTGAACTGGATGAAATTGCAAATAAAAAGGCTAGATTACTTTCGGGAGGTTGGCAAAGGCGACTTTCAATAGCTATGGCACTTATTACCGAGCCTCAGGTACTTTTTCTTGATGAACCGACCTTAGGCCTTGATGTAATAGCTAGGAGAGAATTGTGGAAATCAATTATAAAATTAAAAGGGAAAGTGACAGTCATTTTAACAACACACTATCTTGAAGAGGCTGAAAAATTGTCGGATCAAATTGGAATTATGTCAAAAGGAAACTTGGTTGCAACAGGGACAGCTGAAAAATTTATTAAGGAAACTGGAACAAAAAATTTTGAAGATGCTTTTGTTGCCTTATATGAAAGAGGTACAATAAAATGAAAATGATTGCTTTTGCTTCAAGAAATTTTAAAGAAATAATAAGAGATAAATTAAATATTTGTTTTGGAATTGGTTTTCCTGTTATTTTGCTTTTACTATTGTCTTTGATTCAATCAAATATTCCTATTCCTATTTTTGAAATTAGCACTTTAGCTCCTGGAATTGCTATTTTTGGATTATCCTTTTTCTCTTTGTTTTCAGGTATGTTGATTGCCAAGGATAGAACAACTTCTTTTATTGATCGTCTTTTTACTTCTCCAATGACCGAATCTGATTTTATCATGGGCTATGCTTTGCCTATTTTACCTATAGCTATCTTTCAGATGCTTTTTTGTTATATTTTTTCTATTTTTTTAGGCTTGAAAATTTCTTTAAATATTTTTCTTGCAATTTTAGTGTCAATTCCCTGTGCTGTAATTTTTATAGCATTAGGGTTGTTGTGTGGAAGTCTTTTAAGTGATAAGAGTGTAGGTGGAGTTTGTGGAGCTTTATTAACAAATATAACTGCATGGTTGTCTGGTACGTGGTTTGATCTTAATCTTGTTGGAAAAGGATTCAAGTTTGTTGCAAATCTCCTTCCTTTTTCACATGGAGTTAATGCTGCAAGAGCTGCAATCTCAGGTAATTATTCAGGACTATTTAAAAATCTCTTATGGACAATTGGGTATGCCATTGTTTTGATGATAATTTCAATTATTGTGTTTAAAAGAAAAATGAACTCTAATAGAAAATAATTTTTTACTTTTATATGAAAAAGCCTGTTTTTCATATTATTGAAAACCAGGCTTATACCCCCTGTGCGATTCGAACGCGCGACCCCTTCCTTAGGAGGGAAGTGCTCTATCCAGCTGAGCTAAGGGAGCAAGGCTTTCTACTTTTACAACTTTTAAAACTGTTTGTCAATGGAAGTAATTCTATCAAATCGTTACGTTTTGATTACTAAAAATTTTCCTTGACAGTAAGAGACTTCTTCTATTATTATTGTTTATGATATAAACTAGTTTGTATCATAAATTAGATAAATATAAGAGGGATTGACATATGGAGAAGGACAAACTTGAAGAAAAGGCTAAAAATCAAGAAATTTTGGAAGCGTTTGATACAATTAAAACTCTTCGTAGTGGACTTAAAAAAAACTTAAAACTTTTAAGACCAGCAGTAATAAGTCCAAGCTTTTTTAAAATGGCGAAACAAATTCTTATTGTTAGTTTTATATTATTTGCCCTTGTTTTTTATAAAGATTCTACAAATGACAATTCTTTTTTAATTGATGCATTATTTGTAATTGGAATTCTCTTTATTTTAATATTTACAATCATTCAAAAAATTAGAATAACAAAAGATACCTTGGGAAATAAGTTAATAACAATAGCCATATTAGGGTCTTCAAAAAAACTAATTGAAATGTTAGTTTGTTTTATTATTTGTTTTGTAGGTGTGTTTTTCTATGCCAAAAATAATGGTGTATATTGGATAATAGTCCCTTTTGTATTTTCAATGTTAGGCATTGAAACAATAGAAATTGCAAGTTATTTAGATTTAAAATATTTTAATCTTGAAGGTTTTGCTATGTTAGTTGGTGGTGCGATAATGCTAATTTTTTATAATGGAACTTTCTTACTTACTTGGATAATGGGAATATGGTTAATATATCTTTTGGTAACAATAGTGTCTTTAGAATTGGAGAATTCAGCCAAATGAGGATACCTAAATTAAATAAAACCATTCATGAACAAACAAAACTTAGAATTTTGGTATACCTTACCTCTTCTGAAAATGTAAGCAATGATTTTACAAAAATAAAAAAAGACCTTGAAATGACAGCAGGTAATTTAAGTATTCAGTTGTCTAAACTAGAAAATGAAGAGTTAATAAAAATTAATAAAAAGTTAATTAATAAGAAAAGTAGAACAGAAGTCGAAATAACAGAAAAAGGTAAAAATGCTCTTTCTGATTATCTAACAGAATTGGAAAAACTGCTAAGTGCAGTAAAAGGAGAGTAGTAATTGTGAAACTAATTGAAACGATTGAACTTAGTAAAGTTTACAAAACTGTAAGTGAAGATGTCCATGCCTTAACAAAAATAAACCTTGAAATTGAAGAAGGAGAACTATGTGCAATTTCTGGACCTTCAGGAAGTGGAAAAACGACTCTGTTGAATTTAATTGCACTTCTTGACAAACCAACAGAGGGAGATGTGAAGCTTGATGGAGTTTTATACCAAAGTTTAAGTGAAAACCAAAGAACAGCACTAAGACGTGATCAAATAGGAATGATATTCCAGTCCTTTAACCTTATTCCTGTTTTAAGTGCTTGGGAAAATGTTGAACTTGCTTTAAATGTTCTTCCAAAGGAAACTTTGGAAAAAAAACTTGGAATAAAGACAAAAGAAGATAGAAAAAAAATATGTTTTAAATCACTTGAAGAAGTTGGTCTTAAGGGACTTGAAAATCGAAGGCCTAATGAACTTTCAGGAGGTCAACAACAACGAATTTCGATAGCAAGAGCTATTGTAAAACAACCGAAAGTATTGCTTGCAGATGAGCCAACAGCTAATCTAGATAGAAAAAATGGAGAGAAAATACTCGAAGTTATTGGTTTGCTAAATAAGGAAAAAGGACTTACTTGCATATATTCTTCTCATGACAAACTTGTACTTGATCATGTAAGAAGGATTATTAGACTTGTAGATGGGAGAGTAACAGATGTTTAAAATGGCATTTAGATCTCTATTCCGCTACGGAAAGAGAACAGCTATTACTGTTTTTGCAATATCTATTGGAGTTGCTTTGGCAATATTTACAAAAGGCGTTCTCATTGGAGTTGATTTGGATTCAACTAGAAACCTAATAAAATATGAAACTGGAGGCGCCAAAGTGTTCCCAAAAGGGTATTTTGAGGATATGAAGTACTTTCCAGTTGATAAATTTATTGAGAGGGAAGAAAAAGAAGAAATATTCAAAAAAATCAGCGAGCTTGATAAAGATATTAAATTTACTGGAGAGTTTATAAGTAGCGGTGAAGTAATGTTTTATGAAGACCCTTTTCCCGCTTCTGGAAGTGTAAAGGCAATTATTCATACCCTCCCTTATAATCAGGAAGTTTATGAAATAAATAAAGATAATTTAGAAGGCTCTTGGCTTGAAAAAAATAGTGATGAGGTTGTGATTGGATCAAAACTAGCTGATGATATGAAGGCCAAAATTGGTTACTACCTCACTATTCAAAGTCGAGGAAGAGATGGTTTCCTTCAAGCTTTTGATGTGAAAATTGGAGGTATTTTAAATACAGGTAATCCAGTAATAGATGCATCGGCTGTATATGTTGATATGGATTTTACCGATTCTTTATTTGAACTTAATGGTGGAGTTAATTCAATTGTCTTTAACTGGGGAAATGATATAGTTCAAACAATAAACCAGACAACAGACAAAGTTTCAATAATTAGAGCTATTGCCTCTAGTTTAGGAGATTTTGAAACCTATGATTGGGAAGATCTTTCAAGTGATTTGATTGCACTTCAAAAGACCAAGGATGCTTCTTCAGGAATCCTTTTATTTTTCTTGTTTATTATTGCAACAGTAGGAATTACAAATACTATGCTTATGGCAGTTAGTGAAAGAAAAAATGAAATAGCCATGCTTAGAGCTCTGGGATATAAAGGTTCTTACATAAAAAGCCTATTTGCAATTGAAGGTGGTCTTATAGGAGCTATAGGAGCTATTTGTGGAGCAATTCTTGGTTTGTTAATAGTTTGGCCTTGTAAAGTTTATGGCATTGATTTTTCAAGTTTAATGGGTGATATGGATATTGGTTATAGAATTAATGCAATCATGTATGCAGCTATTGATATGAAAAGTATTATTTTAATTGTTCTATTTGCTTTTGGTGTAAGTGTATTATCTGCATGGATTGCAGTAAGGCATTCTTCAAAGGGTGAAATTTCTGAAATAATGAGGAGAATATAATGTGGACATTGGCTGTAAAAAATATATTTAGAAATAGACGAAGAACAGTCCTATCAGGCATTGCCATTTTAGTTGCAGCTCTCATTATTTGTTTAATGCTGGCCTTTGAAACTGGAATGATTGATGATATGAGGGAAAATGTTATTAACCATGTTATAGGTGATTACCGAGTAAGAATTAAAGAATACAGTGAAAACGAACGAGTTTCTCCTTTGCAGTTTTATTTGGAAGATGTAACACAAGTTATGAAGGCTTTAGAGTCTGTAGAAGGAGTGGAAAAAGCCGTACCTCTTACTACTATTGGAATTTCAATATGGCAGGGTGATAATTCTAATGAAGCTGTTATGATTGGAACGGATTTAAAAAAAAGTAATTTTTTTAACGATAAAAAGTCGGAAATACTTGAAGGAGAACTTCCTAAGGAAGGGGAAAAGAAAGTTGCTATTACAGAAAGTTTGGCAAAAAAATTAAACTTAAAAATTGGAGATCGATTTACCTTTCTTACAAAGACAGCTTCTGGAGGTTCAAATGCCCTTGGAGTTGAAGTCTCAGCCATAGTTTATCTTCAAGATTCCGATATTAGTGATTCTACAGTTTTTATACCTTATGACGTATTATCAAAAACTCTAAGAATGAAGGATGGAGCTATTCAAATTCAAGTGTTTTCTAGTGGAAACAACATTGAAATGAAGGAAAAAGCATTGTTGAATTCAATTTCTACCTTTAAAGGAAACTTTGAAATTAAACATTGGTCAAA
>JBAYZQ010000080.1:0-10295 GCA_041672385.1 Sphaerochaetaceae bacterium
GCAGATTTTCAAATTTCTGATTTAGAAATAAAAGAAGAAACAATTAAGAAGGAAGAATTACTTTTTTCTCACTCTACCAAAAATGGAACTCATCTAATAAGTGAAATTGATGAATCAAAGGGAACAAAAAGATATTTTGGATTGAGTGGAGTTCTAAAGGAATTAATCAATTCTTCAAGAGTTATTACTATTGACGAAATTGAAACTTCTTTACATCCCGATTTAGTAGCATTCTATATTCAGATGTTCTTGATGAATACTCAAAGCTCCCAACTTCTAGTGACAACACATAACCAATTCATCATGGATCAAGATTATATGAGAAACGATATGATTTGGTTCTGTGAGAAAGACGAAGAAGGTGCCTCTAACTATTACTGTGCTCAAGATTTCAAGCTTCATAAAAACATAAGTGTTTCCAATTTCTATAGAGCAGGAAAGCTTGGAGCTGTTCCAGAATTTGGAAGCCCTATAATTCAAAAAGATAGAAAATAAAGTTTTTATTTCAAATTAAAAAACCACTCGGCCAGAAACAGAGTGGTTTTTTATAAATCTTTGTTATTTCAGTTAAGCTTCATTGTCTTCATGAATCAATATTCTTAAAGCATCACGTGCTACCTCAATGGCTTTTGTCATTTCTGAATAAGCCATAATAGAACTTGCTCTACAACCACGAATGGATGAGATGACAAATATTGTTGAACTTTCCATTTCACTAGTCATCACATTGCCTCTTCTCCATGCTTCCCAACGTTCTTTTAAACGACTTTCGTTAGGCATGCTCTCAGGATCATGCTGTCCATAGAATGAATCTTTAGACTGGGTTATTCCTTCTGCAAAATTATAACCAAGAGCTTTTGAGGCCCTAGCAAGAGCATCCACAACATGCCTATCTGCTACAGCTGGATATTCAACAGGAATATAATGAATAGTAGTACCTTCATCCCGAACGGCTGCAGTATTTATAACGCCGTCAAGATCGGGGTCAAAAGCTTTGTCACAAACTTTTCCAGCAGTACCAACTCGAATAAAAGTATCAGCTCCACATTTTATAAGTTCTTCTATAGCGATTGCAGCTGAAGGACAACCCATTCCCGTAGAAGTAACGGAAACCTTTATACCATCAAGAGTGCCTGTCCATGTTTTTAATTCACGGTTATGAGCAACTAACTTAGCATCATCGAAATATGAAGCAATTAAATCTGTTCTAAATGGGTCTCCTGGAAGTAGTACATAACGACCTACATCTCCTTTCTTACAATGAAGGTGATACTGAACTTGGGACCCATCCTCTTTAGTAAATAAAACTTCTTTTGACATTTATAATCTCTCCTTAACATATTTTTTATAATAAATTTATCTATTTTTTTAAGTTTTTACTTAAATTAAACCTTATCTAGAACCCTTATCATAAGGAACTCCAACAGAAGCAGGACCAATAGCCTTACTTGAAAAGAATACCAACACAAGAAGCGTTGCTACATATGGAAGCATTTTGTATATAGTATCTGGAATCCCTAATTTCAAAAGAAGCGGTACTCCAGAGTAAGCCGCTGCTAAAGTCTTTGTAAATCCAAAGAATAATGCAGCAAAGAAAATTTTCTTAGGCTGCCACTGACCAAATACCAACACTGTAAGTGCTAAGTATCCATAACCTCCAACACTGGAATTAAATAGATTTGAAGTTGGAATAATGTAAATCAATCCACCAAGTCCTCCTAATACACCAGAAATCAAAACACCAGCATAACGCATCTTGTATACGTTAATTCCTACAGAATCAGCCGCCTGTGGATTTTCACCACAAGAACGAAGTCTCAAGCCAAATCGAGTCTTATAGAGGACATACCATGAACCTATAAGAATAATAATTCCAAGAAAAGTCGTTGGATAAACATTCTGAAAGAAAGCTGATCCAATAAATGGAATTTTACTAAGAAATGGAACATTATTCCATCTAAAAGTATTCTTAAATGGAATCTGTTCAACCCCATGAACAACTCGTGCAAAAAAAATACAAAAAGCTGGAGCAAATAAATTTAGAGCCATACTACTGATAGTTTGTTCTGCCTTGAGATTGACAGATGCAAAAGCATGAGCAAGTGATAAAAGCCCTCCGGAAACTCCTGAAATCAAAATTGCAATTGTCAAACAAAGAGTAGGACTCATGTAACCTTGAAAAATACTTATAAATAATATTCCCCAAAAACCACCAAAGACCATTATACCTTCAAGAGCAATATTTAGAACCCCAGAACTCTCTGAAAAAAGCTCCCCAAGAGCCACAACTAGAAGTGGAATGCAGAATATCATGGACTGCTGACACAAAAAATAGATTGTATCCATCATTTGTCCTCCTTAGATAGATTTGATTTTTTCTTAAGCTCAATCTTTGAAATATACTCCTTAACTAAAAGAGAAAAAGCACTAAAGTAGATGATCACCGAAACAATGATGTCAACAATTTCGGGAGAAAAACGATAGGTCTGCATATAAAACCCCGCCACATCCAAATAAGCCATAAAGATTGAAGAAAAGATAATTCCAATCGGATTATTCATCGCAAGGAGAGCAACAGCAATACCATCAAATCCTTCACTTGCCATCACATCAACTACACGTATATACTTTCCTGCTGAAGCAAGATACATCAAACCACCACCAAGACCAACAAGGGCCCCAGAAATAACCATAGAAAGAACAATATTCTTTTTTTCGTTAATTCCTGCATAACGGCTAGCGTCACGATTTTTTCCGCAAGCCTTTAGTTCATAACCAAATGTAGTTTTGTTTAGCAGAATATAAATAACAATCGCCATCATTATGGCAATCAAAATTCCACAGTTAACCATACTTCGGGATGTGAAGATTTTATCCAATCCCCAAGAAGGAAGTTGATGATTTGAAGGTACAATGGCTGATTGCCCCTTCAAAGGGTCATAGATTGTTGTCTTAACTAGAGCATTGACTAAATACATTCCAATGTAATTCATCATAATTGTTGAAATAACTATATTAACATTTTTGTAAGCTCTTAAGATTCCTGGAAGCAAAGCCCAAAGAGCACCTCCAGCCATAGCAGCAATCAAAGGAATAATCCATCCAAGAGCCCCTGGAATTGGTAACTTAATTGCAACAAAAAGGCAACAGAAAGCTCCAAAAATAAACTGTCCCGGTCCTCCAATGTTAAACAAACTAGACTGGAAAGCAAAGCCAATTCCAAGACCAGTCATTAATAGAGGTGTTGCATAATACAAGACGTTACCTATGCTTTTTATGCCTCCCGTAAATCCACCAAATATCAAAGTCTTGATTCCATTGAGTGCCTGTGATGGATTACAAATTGCTAAAACAATAAAACCAATTAGCAAACCACTGAGAATTGCCAGCAATGAAGCCCAAATCCCTGTAATATCTTTCTTTTGTCTTATTTCTTTCATTTCTTAACACTCCTCTTGGAACCAGCCATAAATAGACCAATCTCATTAACAGTCGTTTCATGAGGTAAGACATTAGCTACTATCTCTCCTTCATAAAGAACAAGGATTCTATCGCTAATATTCATAACTTCTTCCAATTCAAAAGAAATCAAAAGAACTGCCTTTCCTGAATCGCGCTGAGCAAGGAGTTGCTTATGTATATACTCAATTGCTCCGACATCCAGCCCTCTAGTAGGTTGCATGGCAATAATAACATCAGTATCTAAATCAATCTCACGAGCAATAATAGCCTTTTGCTGATTTCCTCCACTCATGCTTCTTACCTTAGACTTCCTGCCATTTCCGCACCGAACATCAAATCGTTTAATTAACCCATCTGCAAACTTCTCTCTATTATTAAAATCTATAAATCCATGCTTTTGAAACTCTGGGTTGAAATATTTTTTCAATATGAGATTCTCTTCTAAAGTGTAATCAAGAACTAAACCATGCTTATGCCTATCTTCAGGAATCATAGCTAGACCATCAAGACTTCTTTTACGAATTGAAGAATTAGAAATATCCTTCCCTCCAAGAATTATTTTTCCATTTGAATGACTTAACAATCCATAAAGAGCTAGAGCTAGTTCACTTTGGCCATTTCCTTCAATTCCTGCAATACAAAGGATTTCTCCACGATGCAATTGAAAAGTAACTTCATTAAGCACATTTTTCTCTTTATTTCGATTAGATACTACTGATAGATTTTGAACATCGAGAATTAATTCCCCAGGATTGAATGGCTTCTTTTCCAAATTTGTCTCAATTTTTCTTCCAACCATCATCTCAGACATCTGTTCAGGAGATACATCCTTTACATCAACTGTACCAATGCACTTTCCTCTTCTTAGAACTGCACAACGATCTGCAATTTGTTTGATTTCATTGAGTTTATGGGTAATGAATACAATTGATTTTCCTTCTTTTTTGAGATTAACCATTATTTCCATCAATTCCTCAATTTCTTGCGGGGTGAGGACAGCAGTAGGTTCATCAAAAATTAGAATATCATTGTTACGATAGAGCATTTTCAAAATTTCCACTCGTTGTTGCATCCCTACTGAAATATCAGAGACATATTCATCTAGTCTAACTTTTAAGCCATAATTTTCTGAAAGTTTCATTACCTTCTTTCTTGCTTCATCCAATTGAAGATGGGTATTCTTTACTGTCTCAACCCCAAGAATAATATTCTCAAGAACAGTAAATTTTTTAACCAACATAAAATGCTGATGTACCATTCCAATACCTAATTTATTAGCATCTCTAGGATTATTTATCTCAACGGGTTTCCCTTCCAAAAGTATTTGTCCTTCATCTGGTTGATAAAGACCAAAAAGAACACTTACTAAAGTTGATTTACCTGCTCCATTCTCCCCAAGCAATGCAAATATTTCCCCATGTTTCACCTGAACCACGATGTCATCATTTGCTTTAATACCAGGAAAAACCTTGGTGATGTGCATCATTTCTATAGCATATTCATTCATTTGTTTGCCTTTGTATTTTTTAAAGGGAGTCGTACAAAATACGACCCCCTCTAATTCCTTCTATTTAAGAGAATTATTTGATTTCTTCAACTTTTACAATCTTCTCAGCTTCCTTGACAATTTGCAATGGAATAGATTTTCCAGAAGCATCAGTGTCCCTTATCATATTACTGATAATTCCATCAACATCATTTACCATTTTTGAACAGATTAGCTCATAATTTTCTTGAGTAAAATTCTTAAATCTAGAGGTTTCCATAGGAAGGCCAACAGAATCGTCATTAATTGTAAGAGTTGCGTTTACACCTCCAGGAAAATTTCCGGCATAAAACATGGAAATACCATCTTCAACAGCCTTGCTAAGCATTTTCATCGAGGAGGTAAGAACTTTCTCCGAATTTGCACTCTGATCAAGATCTACACCAATAGCCATCTTGTCACCACCAACTGATTCACAAGCTGCAAAAACATTATCAAGAACTCCACACTGGAAAATACACTGAACTCCACTCTGATACCAAGAAGCGGCTTTAGTTTGATTTTCAGGAAGATTGTCGAATGTACCTGTATACATATACTTACAAAGAATATCTCCAGAATTTAAACCAAGTTCCTCTCCTGCATAGTCTGCTCCTTGAACGAATCCATAACCGTATCTAACAACAGCTGGAACCGCCATAGCTCCAAAAAAACCAAGATTTCTGTAACCTTCCATAACAGCTGAATAACCAGCAAGGAAACCTGCTTGATCTTCAGCAAATACGATGGAATAAGTGTTTTTTTCAGTTTTATACTCAGTATAATTATTGTTTGGAACTCCATCCAAAAGAATGAAAGCTACTTCAGGAAACATTGTTTGTGCCTTAAAGATTGCTGTTTCAAATAAAAATCCTGGACAAACAATAAGTTTTGCACCATTATTCACAGCTGTTTCAATTGCTACTAAGTAGCCATCAGTGGATTGCTCAATTGGGCGATAATACTGGTGAGAAATGTTATTTTCTATGGCATAAGCCTCAATTCCTTCCCAAGCACCTTGATTGAAACCACGGTCATCAATTGAGTTAGCATCAGTTACCAGAGCAAGCTCATACTTTGCCTCAACCTTTTCGGTATTTCCTGCTGCAAAAACGCTACAGAAAACGATACAGAGCACTAAAATGCTCACAATAGTTTTTTTCATTTTAAAACCTCCTGAATGTTTTATAAAACTTTTAAATTATATTCATGAATCCTCTAACTAGAGGAGATTCATCTGCTTTAACTGAAAGTGGTAGAAGTTCAGCCAAGGTGTACACCTTGTATACATCTGAGTTCTTTCCCAAAATTATCTTAAATTTTTCATGGTTACAAAATTCTGCCATAACTTGTCTACAAACACCACAAGGGGCACATGAATCAGTTATGGGACCTCTCATTCCACCAACAATCGCAATTTGCTTAAAATCTCTCTCACCGGCTTCAACTGCTTTGAAAAAAGCTACTCTTTCTGCACATACAGTAGCAGTAAATCCCGAATTTTCAATATTGCATCCAGTGTAGACTTTTCCTTCATTTGTCATCAAAGCAGCACCAACGCAAAAGTTAGAATAAGGGGCATATGAATGTTCCCTAGCCTCAATCGCTGTTTCCATCAATTGTTTTTGATTGATCATTTTTTTCATCCTTCTTATTTCATGTTTCTGAGAATCTTTCTAATCCTCGGAACCATTAAATCTATCGTCTTACCAGTCAGTAATAAATTCACAAGTGTTCCTATACCTATCACTCCTCCAAGTTTCCAACCCAAAAGAAGACAAATAGCACTAAAGACATACATTGCAATTCCATAGCTTTTATTTATCCATTTTGAAATAGATATAATAATCATATCCATTGGTTGAACACCTTGATTCAGAACTAAATAGGTCGAAATTCCAATTGAAGTAAATATTACTCCAAATATTATTAGTAATAATGATAACCAAATTTTGAGTTCTCCCAAAAATATTTTATCAAACAACCATAAAAATACTGATATCATGGGTCCAATCCCAAAGCATAAAATAACTGTTCCTGGACCAATCAAACTTCTGTCAACAAAAAGGAAAATCCCAACTATAACAATACTCATAGCAAGATTTACATTTCCAACCGACCAACCGAGAATAAAACTTAAACCTTGTTGAAAGCAAGTATAGGTATCCGAACCCATATTAGCTTCCAAATAGAGAGAAATCCCCAGTGAAAGCAGAACAGTTACAGGAAAGACCAGTGCAATCTTCTTGAAGCTCCAACTATCCTTTTCCAATTACTAAACCTCAGAAAGTTTAGAAAACTTAGTACTTGCACCAATCCTTTCACAACCAGCATCAAGAAAAGCTTCCATATCTGCCTTGGTTCTAACACCACCTGCTGCTTTAATTTTTACATCTTTTGAAATTTCTTTCTTGAAAAGAGCAATATCATCTAATTTTGCCCCCCCAGTCCCAAATCCAGTTGATGTCTTGATAAAGTTTGCACCACCATCAGAGACACATTTGCATAATGCAATTTTTTCTTCATTTGTAAAATAACACGTTTCTACAATGACTTTGAGAATTTTATTCCCAACTAAAGTCTTAAGAGTTGCAATCTCTTTTGTAATTTTATCGAATTGTCCGCTCTTAGCATCTCCAATATTGATTACCATATCAATTTCATCTGCTCCATTATTTAAAGCATTCATTGTCTCAAAAGCTTTAGTTTCTACAGTATTATATCCCAGAGGAAATCCAATTACCGTACAAATCTTAACTAGTGACTTATATTCTTTTTTCACATTAGCAACAAATGCAGGTGGAATACAAACCGATGCACATTCATTCTCAATAGCCTCATCACAAAGCATTTTTATGTCTTCCCAAGTAGAGAATGCTTTTAACTGCGTATAATCAATGTGTCTTGAAATTTCTTTAATTTTCATTATTTACTTCCTAATTAAAAAAATTTTATCATGGTTTAATATGGATGTCAACAAAAATAACATTATTACAAAAAATAATGTAAATTACCCTTATTTAACACAATTTTAACATTTTTTGATAAAATTTTTTGTTATTATTTTAAATATTAATGATAATATTTAAAAGTATTTGTTTGATATTATATTAATTACCTATATTTTAAGAACTTAAAAGCAACATATTCTTTTTAGAAATTTGTTGCTTTTTTTTATGATTATGTTATAATATATCATAAATGTTTTTCAGGTAATTGAGGTAGTTATGGAAAAGAAAGAAAAAAGGATTAATGCAATTCTAAATCTCCTAAAAGAACAACGGAAGATAACAATAAAAGAATGTGCAAAAAATATTAAAGTCTCAGAAATGACAATTAGACGTGATTTAATGCTTATTCAAAGCAATAACATCGCTTCACTTAATAATGGACTAATAACTTATAATCCTAACAATAAAGGAATTATCTTTCAAAACTACAATCTTAGAGTTGAAAAAAATGTTCGGTCTGAAGAAAAAAACGCCATAGGAAAATTTGCTGCATCCTTGGTAGAACCAAATGATACTATAATATTTGATACAGGAACAACTACAGTTCATATCGCTCGGAATCTTCCTCCTGATATAAATCTTACAGCCCTATGTTTTAACACAAATGTTTTGTTGGAACTCTGTAGAAACCCTAACATCAGCCTTCTTTTTGCTGGAGGTTTTTACCATAAGAATGCCCAAATGTTTGAAAGCAAACATGGAATTGAATTCATAAGGGAACTTCGAGCTAATAAGGTATTTGTTTCTGCCGCTGGGATTCATTCTCAAATGGGGCTAACTTGTAGTAATAACTATGAAATAGAAACAAAGAAAGCCATAATTGCATCAGCGCTCGAAAGAATTCTTGTAACAGATTCGAGCAAGTTTGGTCAAATACGATCCTCTTTTTTCTGTAATCTTTCTGAAATTAATACAATTGTAACAGACTCAAATCTTTCCAAGGAATGGGTTAATCTTATACATGAAAAAAATATAAAGCTTTATCAAGTTCCTTGTGAGAATAATCTATAAACTTTAATTTTGCCTAAAAGACTTTGGAATACCATAATCTTAACCATGGCTCAAATGATCCAATTAAGTTCAATTTTGGGCCAAAAAAAAGTTCCTACCTAAGTAAGAACAACTAATTAATGCCGCCTCCAGGAATCGAACCAGGGACACAAGGATTTTCAGTCCTTTGCTCTACCAACTGAGCTAAAGCGGCATTGAATAACCCCACGAAACAACACGGGATTGACCTTGTGTATACTAGCAAATAATAGAACTTGTGTAAATAGCTTTCTAATAAAATTTTATAGGATTTTTTTTTAAAGACTTAATTGCTTTTATTAAAAGGAATTATCCTATTAAAATATCAAGAAAAAGTTTTGTTTTTTACTAGTTTAAAGTTGCTATCATATCAATCTCTACTAAAGCATTTTTTGCCAATTTGCTAACTTCTACCGCAGCCCTTGCACCAAAATCACTTCCATCACAATATTTTAAATAAACTTTGTTCATTTCACCAAAGTCATTCATATCTGTAATAAATACAGTTGCTTTAACAACTCTTTGAAGATTACTTCCAGCTTCTTCTAAAACTGCTTTAAGGTTTTCAAAAACTTGAGTTGTTTGCTCGGTAATATCTTTTCCAACAATTAATCCTGAAACTGGATCTAAAGGAAGTTGCCCTGAGGTAAAGACCAAATCTCCAACTATAATAGCTTGACTATAAGGACCTAAAGCAGCTGGTGCCTTGTTGGTTTTAATTATTTTTCTTTCCATAATATTTCTCCTTCATTTTAAAGGAATTTTATCATGACAGCTTAAAACAAACAACAAAAAATAAAAAAACGTTTATTTTTGCAACAACATTAAAAAAATATTAATAATTTGATTATTCTTAATCTTTCAATAAAAATTTTTATTTATAGAATTAAAGTATGAATCTATTTCCAGCAGTAAATTATGAAACCCTTTGTAAATTAAAAATACCAAAATTAATTCCTTTAATAAAGCAAAAACAAGACTGGTCTACACCTCTTAAATTAAGATTAGTTGAAAGTTTAACAAATATTCCACAATATCAAATTCAGGAAATTTACAATGATGTTTACAATTGTTTTCATAAACTAGACGACTATTACCCGAACATTGAAATAGAATATCTTAAGAATGAATTGGTCCCCTATTTCATGTATCAAGGAAATCTTGATTTATTGAAAACTAAATGTATAACAATTGGTGGAACTCGAACTCCAAGCCATTGGGGAATAGTTGAATGTAAAAGGGTTTCTTCCTATCTAGGAAGTAAAAAC
>JBAYZQ010000081.1:0-9988 GCA_041672385.1 Sphaerochaetaceae bacterium
GGTTTAACTTACAATTAGGAATTCATTATATTTCTAATTGGTTTTTTAAGGAATTAACTGGGCGTGTTGATATACAAACTTTTTACTATTGAAGTTTTACTTAAAAAAAGAAATAAGTTTTTCGATTATTACAAAAATGTTAATTATTATAATAATTGAAAAAAAAGGTAGAAAATTTGATTGAAATAATACAAAAAATGTGGCCCATAATATTGTTAGCAGGGTTTTTTATTGGTTTAGACAAAGGTGGTTTCAAACCAGTTAGTGTTGTAGCGATGTATCTCATTTCGAGATATTATTCTTCTTTGGATATGCTTTCAATTTTTGCTCCAATCTTATTGTTAGGGGAAATTTATCCAACTATTCATTATCATTCTGATTATGATAGCAAAAGTACTTGGAAATTTTTACCGTGGGTTTTAATAGGATTAACGGCAGGGGCAATTGTGGGAAAGTATATGAATGAAGAGCTTATTGGAATTTCTATTGCTATTTGTGTTTTACTTATGGCCGTATTAACGACTTGGATGGATTTTCATAAAATAATTCTACCAAAAAAATATGAAGGTAGTTTTACAGTAATATTAGGAATTTCAGCAGGTCTTGCATCAATAATAGGATCAGTTGGAGCCAGTGTTTCCAATGTTTATTTTCTAAATAAGACAAAGACCAAAAGATCTTTTATTGGAAGTTCTTCATTGATTTATATATTCGTAAATATATTCAAAGTGTTGGTATATTTTTTGTTTTGGGGTCTTTTTTCTAAAGAAAACGCTTATGTTTCAATTCTTATGATTCCTGGAATCATTGTTGGCATAATCTGCTCTGTTTATTTAATAAAAGTAATTCCAGAAAAACTTTACCGGTTTATAATACTTGCCGCGATAGGTTATTCAAGTATAGCCTTTTTACTATTAATATTGTAAAAAATTTTTTATTTTTATCAAAATAAAATAAAATAAAATTGTTTAATTCAATAAGTTATAAAAACAATATTTGTTTATTGTTTATCATCAATAAAATTATTTATTGATATTTTGTGTGATTTAGGAAAGATAAAATATTAAATAAAAAAATATTTTATTTTTTATAAAAAATAAATTGACATATCAAAAATATGTGGTATGCTAATTAAAGTAAATTATTTTGAGGAGCGTAACTTGAAAAAAGTAATAAAACCTTACAAATTTAGCCAGATGAAAAACTGTTCAGATTTTTCACAAGAAATGGGAAAAGATGGATTGGAATTTCCAATAAGTGAGGATATGTCAGTTCTCAGTGAACCTATTAAAATTGGAAATAGAATAATTCCTAATAGAATCTGTATTCAGCCTTTAGAAGGTTTTGATGGAACTCCAGAAGGCGGACCTTCCCCTTTAATCTTTAGAAGATACAAAAGGTATGCAGAAGGTGGAGCTGGTCTTTTGTGGTATGAATCAATTAGTATTTCCGATGATGGAAGATGTAATCCTCTTCAGATGATTATTAATAAACAAACTTTAAGTGAAATTAAAAGACTAGTTTCAGAAAGTAACGAAGCTGCTATTAAGAAATTTGGAAGAAAACCATACAATGTAATACAGCTTACCCACTCTGGAAGAAGAAGTAATAATGCAAAGTGGGAATCAACACCCTTGGTTGCAGTAAGAAACCCTTATGCTGATTCACATTGTAGTATTGATGGAAATACCGGAAATATTGAGGTAGTTACAGATGAAAAAGTTGAACAAATTGTTCATGATTTCATTGAAGCTGGTGTAATGTCAATGGAAGCTGGATTTGACAGTGTTGATGTAAAAGTTTGTCATGAATACATTTTAAGAGAATTGTTATCAGCATTTACAAGACCGGGAAAATACGGTGGAAGTTTCGAAAATAGAACAAGAGCTTTATTTGAAATTGTCGATGGAATTCGTGAGCGTTGTGGTGATGGAATTGATATTTGTGTTCGTTTGAATGCCTATGATTGTATTCCTTATCCATATGGTTGGGGAATGGTAAAAGAAGAAGGAGTTATGAAACCAGATGTTACAGAACCAATTAAGCTCTGTAAGATGTTAGTTGAACGTAATGTTGAACTCATTGACCTTTCAACAATGATGCCAAGATACCAGCCTTACGGAGAAGGTGCTGAAGCCGAATATGATGATTCTCCAATTGAACCTTATAAAGGTGTTTATGATCTTCTAAAAGCTACTCGTGAAATAAAAGAAGCTGTTCCTGGAGGAATTTTTGTTTGTACAGGACTTACATGGCTTGAAAATTTTGGTGGTAATGTAGCCGCTGGTGGTGTAAAAGAAGGTTGGTTTGATATTGGTGGATTTGGTCGTCAAGGTTTTGCCTACCCAGGATTTGCAGAAGATATTATCAATAATAACAAAATGGAAAGAAATAAATGCTGTATTCTTTGTGATAAGTGTTATGACCTTATTCAAAAAGCACATACTGTTACAGGTTGTGTAATGAGAGACCAGGAAGTTTATCTTCCAATTTATCGTAAAGAAGTACTTCACCAGAAAGTGAAATAGGAGAAAAAAATGAAAAAAAAGAAATTCTTGAATACTGATTTGGAAGTTTCTCCAATTTGTCTAGGTACTGTTAATTACGGTACAACATTTGGGGAAAAAGAATCCAAGGCTCAGATAAGTTCTTTCCTTGATAAAGGTGGAAACTTCATTGATACAGCTCATATTTACGGAAGCTGGGTTGAAGGTAAATCTTCTCCAAGTGAAAAGACTTTGGGAAAATGGTTTAAAGAAACAGGACGAAGAAATGAAGTAATCCTTGCAACTAAAGGTTCTCATCCTGATTGGGGTCATATGGATATTCCTCGCGTTCACCCAAAAGATATAACTCATGATTTAAAAGAGAGTCTTGAACATATGAACACAGATTATATTGATATGTACTTTCTACATAGAGATGATCCAAAAGTTCCTGTTTCAGAAATTATTGATTGTTTAGATGACCAAGTAAAAGAAGGAAAGATTCGTTATTATGGATGTTCTAACTGGAAACTTGATAGGCTAAAACAAGCTCATGATTACGCTGTAAGCAAAGGTAGTAAAGGGTTTGTATGTAATCAGCTCATGTTAAGTTTGGCTGATATTAACTTCTATAATCTTCCTGATAAGAGCTTTATTTTGATGGATAAAGAGACTCATGATTACCAAAAAGAAGCTGGAATTAATGCAATGGCTTATATGTCAATTGCAAAGGGATTCTTCACAAGAAAATTAGCAGGTGAGAATCTTCCTGAATCAGTAACCAGTGTTTATGAAAATAAAACAAATACTAAGATTTATGAAGAAGCAAAAAAGCTTGTTGCAAAAGGAAAATATGATTTTATTAATCTTTCTTTCCTTTATATCTTGATGCAGAAAGATTTTCCAATTGTTCCTATTGCCTCATTTGATAATGAAGCACAATTAATCAGTGGTTTAGCAAGTTGGGATATGGAAATTCCTCAGGAATTAAAAAATCTTGCTTCCTATAAAAACTACTTATATATGAGTGAGAGTGAATCAAAATGAATGAAAAAAATATAGAAAAAAGATATGAATTAGCCGCACAGCTTTTTGAAGAAAAAGGAATTGATGTAAAAAAAAGACTTGATCTTGTAGATAGCATTCCAGTTTCAATGCATAGCTGGCAGGGTGATGATTTGATTGGTTTTGATGGAGTTGGAGAACTTACAGGTGGAATTGCTACAACTGGTAATTACCCTGGAAGGGCAAGAACAGCTGAAGAATTGAGAAAAGATATCGATTTCACTCTTTCTCTTTTCCCAGGAAAAACAAGATTAAATCTTCATAGCTGTCAATGTGAGAAAAATGGAAAGAAAATTGATCGAGATGCTTATACCATTGAGGAATTTAGATCTTGGATTGATTGGGGACTAGACAGAAATGTTTGTTTGGATTTTAACCCAACTTATTTCTCCCACCCAATGATGGACGGAAATTTTTCAATCGCATCACGAGATAAAACTAAGAGAGAGTTTTGGATTGAACATGGAAAACGTTGTCGAGAAATTGGTGCTGAATTTGGAAAACTTCAAAAAAGCCCAAGTATCGTAAACTTCTGGATGCCAGATGGTTATAAAGATGTTCCAGCTGATACACTAGCTTTAAGAAATTTAATGCGCGAATCATTAGACCAGATTTTTTCTGAAAAGTTTGACAAAAATGAAGAATTAGATTCAATTGAAAGTAAGCTATTTGGTCTTGGCCTAGAAAGTTACACAGTCGCAAGTCATGAATTTTCTTTAGGATATGCAACAACAAGAAAAATGCTTTACACTTTAGATGCAGGTCATTTCCATCCAACTGAAACTATTAGTAGCAAAATCAGTGCAGTGCTTCAGTATCTTGATGGTTTGATGCTTCATGTAAGTCGTGGAGTAAGATGGGATAGTGATCATGTTGTAACCTATGATGATGAACTTCAAAACATTATGTATGAAATCGTTAACAATGGTTATAAAGACAAAGTTCATATTGGTCTCGATTATTTTGATGCCTCTATTAATAGAATTGCTTGTTGGGCCATTGGAATGAGAAATGTTCGAAAAGCTTTGTTAAAAGCTGCCTTGATGCCAGTTGAGGAAATTCGAAAATACGAAGCTGAAGGAGACTATACCAGTCGTCTTGCTGTTCAAGAAGAAGCTAAACAGCTTCCATATTCTTCTATCTGGGATTATTACTGTCTATCAAAAGGTTTTCCAGTTGGTCAAGATTGGCTTTCAAAAGTTAAAGATTACGAGAGGACTACACTCTCTAAGAGGGACTAGAAGATGGAAGGGTATGGAAAAAAAGTTTGGCTAATACCTGATATGTATTGGCCAGAAGTCACTTCAGAAGGACATTATGTAAGTCATGAAGCAGTTTGTGTGTTAAATACAGGCAATAAAGATGCAAAGATAAGCATTAAAGTTTTTTTTGAGGATTGTGAACCAATCGAATTTGACAGTGTTATTTGCAAAGCGCAAAGAACCAATCATATAAGAATGGATAAGTTAAATCCTACTAAAAATTTGGGTAAAGGCAAAGCTTATGCAGCTTTGGTTTCCAGTGATGTTCCTGTGGTTGTCCAATATACCAGGGTTGATACGACCCAAGCTGAAAATGCAATAATGACCTCTATTGCTTATTAGCTTTTAATTTATGAGAATTTTGTATTTATAAAATACAATGAAAGGAGTTTTAAATGAACAAGAAAATTGTGTTGGCTATTTTAGTCATCTTGTGTTCTTTCACATTGTTTGCTAACGCACAGGGCGAAAGCAATTCTAATGTTACCATGAAAGGAACACTAGGAACTGTAAAAGCAGAAGATTTTGGTTATGCCGTAACACCAGCAAAGAAATATACAATTGCTGTTGTTGTAAAAAGTGCTGCAATTCCAGTATGGGAATCTCATATTATTGCTGCAAAGAAAGCTGGAGCAGAACTTGGTGTTACTATCCTTGATTATGCTCCAAGTAAGGCTGATAATGTTGAAGAACAGAAAAGAATTCTTGAAGATTTAATCACAACCGGTGTTGACGCTGTTGTACTTGCTCCTGCAAACACAGAAGCTGTTAAAGGACCTGTTCAGGATCTTATTGATGCTGGAATTCCTGTTATTTATGATAACACAATGGGACCTAGTGATGTTGACTACTTGACTTATGTTGGTGTTGATAACGAAGAAGTTGGTGCTGTTATTGCAAACAAGATGGCTGGATTACTTAATGGTGTAGGTAATGTACTTGTTCTTGAAGGTGTTCCAGGACAGGCTACTTCCGATTTAAGAACTAAAGGTTGTGTAGACACATTTGCAAAATACCCTGGAATTACAGTTGAGAAAGGCGTAACAAAATGGTTGTTTGATGAAGGTCGAAAAGTAACAGAAGATTATATTACAAAATGGGGAACTAGCCTTAAAGGTATAGTTGCTGTTGGTGGAAACCAAGCTGAAGGTGCTGTAGAAGCTGTAAAGGCTGCAAAACTTGAAGGCAAAATTTTAATAAGTGGTTTTGATGTTCAAGAACCACAGTATACTGCTGTTAATAATGGAGACGAAGTATTTACAGTATCACAGGGTGTTTATGACCAAGCTTATCTAAGCGTTGTGACAGCCATTAAGGCTCTTAACGGCGAAGAGGTACCTAGACTTATTGCATGTCCTATTACTGTTGTCACAAAAGAAAATCTGCTTTCAATGGATGAAAGGCCAGATGCTTTAAAGAACAAATAAAAATTAGTAACCTATGGTCTGGAGTTATTAAACAAACTCCAGCCATATCTTTTTTTTATATTTGGGAGGTGTTTTAATTGAATGATAGTAGCTTTTTGCTTGAAATGAAGGAAATAGTCAAATTGTTTCCGGGTGTTAGAGCTTTGGACGGAGTAGACTTTAATCTTAAGTCCGGCGAAGTCCATATTCTACTTGGTGAAAATGGTGCCGGAAAATCGACTCTAATGAAGATTTTGGCTGGGGCTTATACTCCTACGTCAGGAGAAGTCTTTATTGAAGGAAAACAAATTAAACAGTTTTCTCCGATTGCAGCCCAGAAACTTGGGATTGGAATAATATATCAGGAATTCAATTTGGTGCCTTACCTAAGTGTTGCTGAGAATATTTTTCTCGATCATATGCCAATGAAGCATGGTTTTATGGTAGATTCAAAAAAAATGCATTTGGAGGCTAAAAAGGTTCTCCAAAGTATGAATATGAATGTTGATACTCATGCTCTTGCAAGTGAAATTCCAGTTGCACAGCAACAAATGGTTGAAGTTGCAAAAGCTTTGACCCATAATCTTAAGGTTTTGATTATGGATGAGCCAACTTCTTCTCTTTCAAGCAGAGAAATTGAACATTTGTTTGAAACGATAAGAAGGCTTAAGGCCAAAGGAATTGGAATAATTTATATTTCTCACCGTCTTCAAGAAATTCCTGAAATTGGTGATAGAATTACAATATTGCGTGACGGCCAGTTTGTTGACAATCGTATGGTCAAGGATATGGGAACGCAAGAAATGATTCGGTTAATGGTCGGCCGAGAAATAAAAGACCTATATAAACGTGATTATAATCCTTGTGGGGAACTTATGCTTAAAGTAGATAATTTAAGTTCCAAGAAATCTGGACTAAAAGATGTCAGTATTGAAGTCCACAAGGGAGAAATAGTAGGGCTTGCTGGTCTTGTAGGAGCTGGAAGAACTGAACTGGTAAGAGCCATTTTCCATGTGGATTCATTTGAAAAAGGACAAATTATTTTCAAAGGGAAAAAACTAGAAAAATGTTTAAATCCTACAGAGGTTATTGATTGTGGTATTTCTCTTATTCCTGAAGACAGAAAAAGCCAAGGTCTTTCTTTAGCTCTTACAGTTAAAGAAAATGTTGTTATGGCAAGTTTGGATAAGCTTTATCCAAATAAGAAAATATCCGAAGAAAAAGAGAAGGAAGTTGTATCAAATTATGTAAAAGAATTAGGTATATCAACTCCTTCAATCAATCAACATGTTAAGAATTTAAGTGGTGGAAACCAACAAAAAGTTGTTTTGGCTAAGTGGTTATGTACCAAGGCTGATTTAATAATTTTTGATGAACCTACACGAGGAATTGATGTAGGCGCTAAGGGCGAAATTTATTCTTTTATGAATTCTTTGGCTGCAAATGGAAAGGCAATAATAATGATTTCTTCTGAACTTCCGGAAATTATCGGAATGAGTGACAGGGTTTATGTTATGCGTGACGGTAAAATGATTAACAGTATTGATCGTAAAGATGCTACTCAGGAATTAATTCTTTCCTATGCAATGGAAGGTGGAAGGGAAGGAGCTGATAATGAATAAAGAAAATGTGAAACGTTTTATAAAGAGTGTTCCTCCAGTTCTTTGGGCAATTATTATACTTATTATAGTATTTAGTAATTTCTCAAAAAACTATTTAACTTATAGAAACTTGGTAATAATACTACAACAGACTTCAGTTTTGTTAGTAGTTGCAAGTGCTGCAACTTTTGTACTTATAAGTGGTGGGCTAGATTTGAGTTTAGGTGGAGTACTTACAATTTCTGGAGTTGCTGTTGCTTTTGCTCTAAATGCTGGACTTCCAATTTATGTGGTTTTTATAATAGGGGCTGCAGTAGGTTTTGCTTGTGGAGCTATTAATGGAACTTTAATTTCCTATTTAGGTTTAGCACCTTTTATTGTAACCTTGGGTACTCAGGGAATTTTCTTTGGTCTCTCACTTGTATTAAGTAAACGTCAAGGTATTTCAATTAGTAATGAAACTTTTATAAAATTGGGTGATTTAATCAATGGAAAGATACCAATGGCTGCTATTCTTTGTGGAATACTTTTTTTGTTCGCAATCTTTGTGCAAAATCACACACGTTTAGGCCGGTATACTTATGCTATTGGTGGTAACCGTGAAGGATCTCGTTTAAGTGGAGTTAATACTAAATTCTGGCATTTTATGGTCTATGCTTTTGCTGGTTTTTTAACAGGACTTGCTGCTGTAATTTTAGTTGCAAGATTAGAAGTTGCTGATCCAATAGTTGGTAGTCAGTGGGAGTTTGAAGCAATTGCTGCTGCTATTTTGGGAGGAACCAGTATGGATATTGGTAGAGGAGATGTCAAAGGTACTTTGATTGGAGTTCTCCTGTTTACCATTGTTCGTAGTGGAATGAACGTAATTAGAGTTCCGTCAATCCTTCAACCTGCTATTTTAGGAACCATTTTGGTTCTTGCTATTGTACTTCAAGTAAGTATTACTAACAGGAGGATTAATCATGAGTAAAAATAAAGTATCAATACACAATTTAAGTGTTGACCAGATATCAAATTTGAGCCGTCTTCTGGCTTTGGCTCTTATAATTGTACTTGGTGTTATTATAAGTGACAGTTTTCTTTCTGTTGAGAACCTTACCAACATTCTTACCAATGCCAGTGTTCTTATCATTATTGGTGTGGGACAAACAATTGCAATTGTGACTAATGGTCCTGATCTTTCTTCAGGTTCTATTCTTACAATTTGTGCTGTATTAGTTGCTATTCTAATGAAATCCTTTGGAATTCCTTATCCAATTGCAATTCTTGCAGGTTTAAGCTTAGGAGCTTTAATTGGTGTTGTTAATGGAGTTATGATTTCCAAAGTTGGAATTCCTTCCTTTGTTTCAACCTATGGCTTGATGTGGGCTGTTTTTGGTTTTGCCTATGTTCTTCTTCATGGATATGTTCTTTATGATTTTAATTCATCTTTCCGTTTCATTGGAAATGGAAGTTTATTTGGCTTTATACCAATGCCAATTGTAATAATGGCTTTAGTTGTTGGACTAGGAATTTTTGTCATGACAAAAACAACTTATGGACGTAGATTTTATGCAGTTGGAACTAATAGTGTATGTGCAAAAATGAGTGGAATTAATGTTGATAAGACTGTTATTTTAGCTTTTGTAAGTAGTGGTTTTCTTTCTGCTTTAGCCGGTATTGTTCTTATTGCTAGAATTAATGCTGTTCAGTCTGATATTGGGTCAAATTATCTACTATCAGTTTTGGCTACTGTATATATGGGAGGAGCTAGTACTGAAGGTGGAGAAGGAACAATTCAGGGAACAATAATTGGTGCCTTGATTATTACAATAGTTTATAATTGTATGAACCTTCTTGCTGTACCTTCTGAGTGGCGTGAAGCTGTAATTGGTCTTTTGATTATTCTCACAATTTTGATTGATTCTTTTGCAAAAAAGAGAGCTGAAAAAACAATAATTTAATTACTGTTTCAAAATTTATAACTTAAGGCTGTCTGGTTTAAAACACCGATGGCCTTATTTATTTTAAATAAAGAAAAAGATAAACTATAATTATTGAATTACAAGAAGAAATTACCTAAAATAGAAAAAAAATAAGTGAGTTGAATATGAAATACTATCTGGGAATAGATAACGGTGGAACAGTTACAAAAGCTGCTCTTTATACTAAAGAAGGAAAACTTGTTG
>JBAYZQ010000082.1:0-9872 GCA_041672385.1 Sphaerochaetaceae bacterium
ATTTTACAGTACAACTTGAACTAAGGTTTTTAAAAGGACTTGCTTCATATTTAACTAGCATTTCAATTGAATTCTGGTTGCTGTTGTAACCTAGCTTTTTACCTTTATTTAAGAAGCTAACATTTAGCAAATCATCTGGCGTTTCTCCTAAAAGTTTATGAATATAAACGAAAGGAGTAAGATAGGTTCCTTGTATTATTAACGTATCAAAAGGAAGAATCTTTAAAGGAAGCTTTGCACCGAATTGAAGGGCAAACTCGTTTCTAGGAAGAAGAAAGGTTGTTTTAAAAAGTTCATTGAAAGCATACATATCACAGCAAGTAAAAGCTGCATAAAGTTTAACCTTTCCAGGAATATTATAAACTAAATCAAGGCCTGCTTGGCAATTTGCGTTGTCCCCTTGATCAAGTTGAGAGGCAAAAAGAACTGTAAAGGGATTTAAATAACCCAAATTAAACTGTCTTTCATAGACCATAGACTCAGAAAGAGAAACGGTAAAGTTTTTAAAAAGATCTAATTCAAAACGGTGAGCAGTGTAGTTTGTGTTGTAAAGCTCAGAATGAGAATCAACACCAAAAACAAAAAGATCATTACCAGTTTGAGTTGTGTTGAAAATAGCTAAAGAGCCGGCTATAAAACTTCCTCTAAGCCAAGGAGAAAATTCATAACTTGTTTGAAGGGAGTCAAAACTTTCAGCAGTTTCTGAAAGAACAAGATTTCCTTCTCCAGGTCCCCAATCATGTTTATTTGAACCAAGGCTAATAATGATTTTATCATCAAGTAAACTTAAAACAGCCTCTCCATATTTTGAATAATTGGATCCAAAACCTGCCATTGGAATTGATTTTACATCTGCTGAGGAAACGCCCAGCTTTGTGTAAGTTCCAGTTCCTGGGATTGAAAATTCACTGTAAGGTAGGATTGTATTATCAAGTTTATCCATTCTAAGTTCCATTCCAATTAAGTAGCTGAAATTATCTTTGATAGAACCTAGCAAATAACCAGACCCGCCATTGCGACTATCAATAAGAACCTCATCTCCAGTAAAACCAAATGATTGCCTGACATCTCCAAAAAATCCAACAGTAGCGGTATAATTATCTCCAGTTTTTCTGTAAAAACCATTTAAAGCGATATCTTTTAATTCAGTTGATTCTTCTGAACCATATTTAAGCATTAGACTTTCAATGAAAGAATTAATAACAACTCTTTCTTTTTGAGAAATTTGTGAAGAAGAAGAGATATCTTCTAATAGAGAAATTATTTTCTTAGCAGAATAAGGTTTTGCCTGGTTTTGTATAGGAATAATACCTCTAATTTGTGCATTTTCTAACAAAGCGTAAGCATTGTTTTCTAAACCCACAGATAAATTGCTTGTTGAATAACTAGCAAACATTGTCAAAACGACAATAAAAATAATAAGTACTCTTTTTCTCATAAGATATAACTCCTCTTTATTGAACAAATAATTAAAGAATTTTAAGAAACCTTCCGTTGTAGATTATATTATAATTAGGATTTAATAAAGAAAACTTCAAATGTTTTAAGTTGAATTAGAATGAAAAAAAATTATTCTGATATCCATTTCTATTTATGATAAATAGAATTTATGAAAAGATGGTAAACTAAATTATTAGATATATAGATAAATATATATAGATATATTGATATTGAATATAGAAATATAAAGTTCTTTTTTTGATAAAAAAACCACTATAAAAAATCTTTATAGTGGTCTGTTTTTAATGACTATATTTAAATGATTGAAAATCCACCATCTACTACAATTAACTGTCCCTGAGTATAGTTAGAAGCATCACTTGCTAGATACAAGAAAGTGCCGTTTAACTCACCTTTTTTACCAGGACGGCTTTGAGGTGTTAATGTATCATATCCCTGAAGAAATTTTTCAGATTTAAATAAAGTTCCAGAGGTCATTTCACTTTCAAATAACCCTGGTCCAACAGCATTAACAGTAATTCCATATTGTGCATATGAAGCTGCCATACCTTTGGTTAATCCAACAACAGCAGCCTTTGATGCGTTATAGCCATGACGAATAAACATATCACTTTTATTTGCTACAACTGCATTTACAGATGCTACGTTAATGATTTTACCTTGCTTTTGTGCTTTCATTCCAGGAACAATATATTTTGAAAGTAAGAAAATACCTTTTACATTGGTATCCATACTTTTATCCCAATCTTCTTCAGTTAAGGTATCAACTCCACCTCGAACTGCAACACCTGCATTGTTAAGAAGAATATCAACTCTACCAAATTCTTTTAAAACTTCAGCAACTGCTTTTTTAACGCTTTCTTCGTTAGAAACGTCACATGCGATTGCTATACATCGTCCGCCGTCTTTTGTAATTTTGGCCTTTGTTTCTTCAAGTTTTTCTATTCTTCTTGCTAAAACAGCTACGCTTGCACCTGCCTGTGCAAAAGCAATTGCTGCATCTGCACCAAGTCCAGAGGAAGCCCCTGTAACAACTGCAAATTTACCTTTTAAATCAAACATCAAAGTCTCCTTATAGGTTTTATTTCTTTGTTTCAACCTACGCACCTAAACTAACCAAATTTTTAAATAAAGGCAATAGTTTTTCGATAAAAAATTACTGATTATATATATTTTTTTAATTTTTTTTAAAAAAAACCAAAAAAAAAGTATTTAAAAAAGCTTACAAAACTTTATTAACATTAAGTTTATAAAAATAAATTTAAAGTGATTTTTTTAGAAAACTATTTAAGAATAAATAAATTCCAATGTTTTAATTTTATCTTGATGAATTTTTTAACTTTTTTCTTGCTTTTTCTTGATTAATAGATGTTTTATTATTATCTTCTTTTTGATTCCTTTTTTTTGGAATATAAAATACATATAATAAATAGGAGAAAAATATTATGGCAAAACAACTTCAGTTTAATGAAGAAGCTCGTAGATCGTTGCTTTCTGGTGTTGAACAGATTTCAAGAGCTGTTATGGTAACCTTAGGTCCTAAGGGAAGAACTGTTCTTTTAGACAAGAAATATGGAGCACCTACAATTACTAAAGACGGTGTGTCTGTTGCAAGGGAAATAGAATTAGAAGATCCGTTTGAAAATATGGGTGCACAGTTAGTTAAAGAAGTAGCTTCAAAAACTAATGATGTTGCTGGTGATGGTACTACTACAGCTACAGTTCTTGCTTATTCAATCACAAAAGAGGGAATGAAGAGTGTAGCAGCAGGTGTTAATCCAATGGGAATTAAACGTGGAATTGACATGGCTGTTGCTGATACAATTGCTGAAATTAAGAAACAGGCAAAGAAAGTAAGTGAAAGAGATGAAATTGCTCAAGTTGCAAAAATTAGTGCAAATAATGATGAAACTATTGGTGAAGAAATTGCAACAGCAATGGAAAAAGTTGGAAAAGATGGAGTTATCACTGTTGAAGAATCAAAAAATATTGAAACAACTACAGACTTTGTAGAAGGAATGCAGTTTGATAGAGGTTATTTATCTCCATATTTTGCAAACAATCGTGAAACAATGACTGCAACTCTTGATAATCCTTATATACTTATTTGTGATAAGAAGATTTCTGTAATGAAAGACCTTCTTCCAATCCTTGAGAAAGTAGTACAGACAGGTAAACCTTTATTGCTTATTGCTGAAGATGTTGATGGTGAAGCTCTAGCAACTTTAGTTGTAAATGCACTTAGGGGAACCTTAAATGTAGTAGCAATTAAAGCTCCTGGTTTTGGAGATCGAAGAAAAGCAATGCTTGAAGATATTGCTGTTCTTACCGGTGGTGAAGTAATTAGTGAAGAAATTGGATTAAAACTTGAAAGTACTGAATTAACACAACTTGGAAGAGCTAAGAGCGTAAAAGTAGAAAAAGAAAATACTACTATTATTGATGGAGCTGGAAGTGAACAAGCTCTTAAAGATAAAAAGGCTCAAATTAAAGCTCAAATTCTTGATTCAACAAGCGATTATGATAAAGAAAAACTTCAAGAAAGACTTGCTAAGTTAAGTGGTGGAGTTGCAGTAATTAATGTTGGTGCGGCTACAGAAGTTGAACTTAAAGAAAGAAAGCATAGAGTAGAAGATGCTTTAAATGCAACAAGAGCAGCAATTGAAGAAGGTGTTATAGCCGGAGGCGGAGTTGCTTTATGTCAGGTTGAAGCTTTTTTGAATAAAAAAGATTTAAGTAATCTAACTGATGAAGAAAGAATTGGTTATAAGATTGTAAGAAGAGCTTTGGAAGAACCTATTCGTCAGATTGCTATTAATGCAGGTGAAGATGGATCTATTGTTGCTGATAAATGCAAATCAAGCAAGAAAGGAACCGGATTCGATGCTCATGATATGAAATGGGTTGATATGCTTGAAGCAGGTATTTGTGATCCTGTAAAAGTTACAAGAAGTGCTTTACAGAATGCTGCAAGCATTGCAGCTCTAATTCTTACCAGTGAATGTGCAATTACCGATATCCCTACTCCTGAACCAGCAGCTCCTGCTGGAAATCCTGGAATGGGTGGAGGAATGATGTAATTAAGTTTACTTCCCTTTAAATAAAGCTGTTGTAACGCTTCTAAAAGCGTAACAACGGCTTTTTTTTTAATAAAAATACAAATCGTCTTTTAGGTTTTTGAATTTCCTTGAAATTTTATTTGTAATTGTGTATGTTAAACTGAATAAAAAAATGAGAGGTAATATATGTATTTAAATATTTTAGCTATGGGACAAGCTGCGACTATTTCTTCTGATGCTGCTGGCACTGCTGCTAGTAGTACTGGTTCAAGTGGAATGATGTCTACTTTTATCACTTTTGCTCTGATAATTGCGGTGTTTTATTTTCTTATGATTCGTCCTCAACGAAAACAAGAAAAAGAAAAAAAAAGTTTACTCAGTGCTATGAAGAAAGGCGATAAGATAGTAACTATCGGAGGAATCCGTGGAACTATTGCAATTGTCAAAGAATCTACAGTAGTGGTAAAAGTTGATGATAACACAAGAATGGAATTTTCAAAGAGTGCTATTGCAACTATTTTGGACAAGAAGGGAGCTCCAAAAAAGGGTTCAGCTGATAAGGCCGCTAAAACTGAAAAAGTTGAAAAGGTTGAAAAGGTTGAAGAAGTTGAAGCCGATAAAAAAGCAGAAAAAATTGTTGGAGAGATCGATCCGAAAAAGAGCGAGAAAACTTCAACAGAAAAAAAATAAAATAGTTGGAAAAAAAAATGAATGGAAAAACGGGACGAATTTTTATTGTTATTCTAGTAATAGCAATTTGTTTATGGTTTCTGTATCCTACTATCCAATGGTATAGTTTTGTATCTGAACAAGATAAAGAACTTGCCTTGGATTCCAATACTCAGATTAGAGATTATGCAAGAGGACAGTCTAGTGTGGCTTTACAGGATTTACAATCCATGGAAAGTACTGAGCCTGTTTCCAATTCTCAATATTCTGATGCCTTAGGAAAAAGTAGTAAGGGTATGACTGTTGGTGAATACTTGGAAAGTGACACAGAGCAGGAACTATTTAATGGGATTGAAGGGTATTACAGAACAAAATATCTGAGTTTAAAGAAAGTTAGTACAAAAGCTTTGCAGTTAGGCTTAGATTTAAGCGGTGGAATGAGTATTTTGCTAGATGCAAATGTTGACGCTTTCCAAGAAAAGAAAGGCTCAAAAGCAACTTCCACAGAAATTTCAACTGCAATTGATCAAGATATTGAAGTTTTGAAGAATAGGATTGACCAATATGGTGTCAGTGAACCTGAAATTAGACGTCAGGGAACACAGCAGATTCTTATTGAAATTGCTGGTGAACCAGACCCTACTAAAGTTGATTCTTTTTTGAGAGGGAAAGGAGCTTTAGGTTTCCAGTTGGTTGATACAACTACTACACAAAAAGCTATTGACTATTACTCAGAGCATCCTTCAGAGCTTTATAATGAAGATGGTTCTTTTGTTCAACCTGATTTTCTTCCTGAGGGAAGAATTTTAACAGGTTACTATACCAAAGATGACTATGGAATTGATGAGCTTAAGACTTTAAGTGTAATTTATTCTGAGGTAGCTCTTGATGGTAGCTATATTGAAGATGTTACAAGACAGACTGATAGTGTTACAACTCAGCCTACCGTTTCCTTCCATTTAGGTGATGAAGGTGCAACTATTTTCTATAATTTTACAAAAGAACATGTTAAAGACGTACTTGCTGTTGTAATGGATGGAAAGGTAAAGACTCAAGCAACTATTTCAACTGCTTTAAGCCATGATATTCAGATTACTGGATTTTCAACAGATGAAGCAGATGAACTTGCAATTTTGTTAAAAACAGCTTCTCTTCCAATTGAAGTAACTATTGCTAGTCAGCAGACTGTTGGTGCTTCTTTAGGTGAAGATGCCGTTGCTATGGGGCTTAAAGCAATTACAATTGGATTTATCTTAGTTGTAGTATTTATGTTCCTCTACTATGGTATAGGTGGGCTTGTAGCCGACTTTGCTTTGATTATGAACTTGTATATGATGATTTCAATTCTTGCAGGGTTTGGGTCAACTTTGACTTTGACCGGTATTGCAGGTCTTATCCTTACTTTAGGAATGGCTGTTGATGCAAATGTAATCATATTTGAAAGAATAAAAGAAGAACTTAGATCTGGTTCCAGTGCAATTGGAGCTATAAAGTTAGGTTATGATAAGGCTTTATGGACAATTCTTGATGCAAACATTACAACAATGATAGCTGGTATTGTTCTTATGCTTCTTGGTTCAAGTACCGTTAAAGGTTTCGCCGTAACACTTACAATTGGTATTATCAGTTCTTTGTTTACGTCACTTTTTGTAACTCATTTGATTTTTGATATAGCTGTCAAAAATAAAGTGATGATTAGTTTAAGGAGGCAGAACAATGGCAAATAAAGAAAGAAAAGTTCCTGTTATTAGGATTAGAAAGTTTTCATTAACCTTTTCTGCAATTTTAATTGTTATTAGTATTGTAGTTTTCTTTGCTAGGGGCTTCAATTTAGGAATTGACTTTGAAAGTGGTTTATCCCTTAAAGTTCAGATTAATAATTCTGCTAGTGATATAAATTCAGTTCGTGAAGGTTTATCTGATATTAATTCTGTAAAAGTTCAAATGATTGGGCAAACTTCAGATATGACCTATCAAGTTAGAATTAATGTTGATAATGATGCTGAGTCAAAAGCAGTACAAACACAAGTTTTAACTGATTTGGAGACTACCTTCGGCGTAGGAAATGCTACAATTCTTGAAAGTAACTTTATTGGTGCAAAATTTTCAGATTCACTTGTAAAAACCAGCGTTTATGCAGTTTTAATTGCTATGGCCTTAATTCTGTTTTATGTTTGGGTTAGATTTGAACTTGGTTATGCATTCAGTGCAATTATAGCATTGTTCCATGATGTTATCTGTTTGCTTGGGTTTATTATAATTTTCCGTTTTGAGATTTCTTCAACCACAATTGCTGCAGTTTTGACCATTATTGGTTATTCCCTTAACAATACAATTGTTATTTTTGATAGAATTCGTGAGACGGTAAAAACAGGCCGTATTAAAGGTTTGTCAGTTATGATTGATTCTAGTGTTGGAAAATCTTTAACAAGAACCACAATAAGCAGTATTACAACAATGCTTGCTGTTCTTCCACTTGCAATTTTTTCATCTGGTGATATTAAGTTATTTGCAATTGAAATGCTATTTGGTATCTTTATTGGTACTTATTCTTCCAACTTTGTTGCACCTGTCTTTTTGTTTTTGTTTGCAAAAGTTCCAGGACTTGATCCAACAATTCTTAAAGCAGTTGATGATATCTCCGACAGAGCAAGTGTAAACTATCTCATGAGTGATGTTATTAGAAAAACAGAAGCTGAAAAAAGAAAAAAGACTGAAGCTTTAAAATTAGAAGGTAAAAAGAAGACGACTAAGAAAGGGCCATCAAAGACAAAAAAGTCGACAACGGCTACAAAAAAGCCAACTTTAGAACTTCATGAAGCTGAAGAAAAGAAAGAATAAATTAAATGGAGTTAGTAATTGCAAATCATATAGGATTTTGTCCAGGGGTTATGGCAGTGGTGGAATTAACCAAAGCCACCTTGGACTTGGTCGAAAATGAAGGCAAAGAACTTTATTGTATAGGATCTCTGGTTCATAATGATATGGTCAGAGATTCTTTTTCAAAAAGAGGTGTCATCTTTTTAGGATGGGATGCTGAATTTGAAAAAATTGAACCTGGGTATGCTATTATTAGTGCTCATGGTATTCCCGAAGAACTTGAACGAAGATTAAAAGTTCTTGGATTTATTTTGGTAGATGGAACTTGCAAAAAGATTAAGAAAAATAGGCAAATTCTTAAAAAATATGGCGCTATGGGTTATTTTACCGTAATAGTAGGACTTGCAAATCATTCAGAAGTTAAAGCTTTGATGGGAACTGAGTTATTTCCAGGTGTTAAGATTCGAGGTAGGGTTATTTCTTCTATAGAAGAAGTTAAGGATATTCCTCAGGGTTTTCCTTTATTGGTAATCGCTCAAACTACTTTTGAATTTATAGAATATCAAAAGATTGTTTCACAAATACGTAAGAATTACAGTAATACTAAAATACTGAATACTCTTTGTAGTGAAATATTACTTCGTAGAAAAGAAATCAAAACTATAATAGAAGAAAATAATTGTGACTGTGGACTTGTAATTGGGGGCAAAAAAAGTGCCAATACAATTTCCTTATTAAATAAAGTTGAACAACTTGGAATAGATGCTTATCAAATTGATGAAGCCAGTACTTTTGATTTTAAATCTCTAGCTTATGAAAGGGTTTGCATTTTTTCAGGAGCATCTACACCTGTTTCTCAAATTAATCAAGTTTTAGAAAATATTAAAGGAAAATAAAATGAAGTATTACTTTGATATTTGTGGAGATAGAGATAAAGACGATCAGGCGTTTTTAGAAACAGTTAAATCTTTAATGCATGATAGTAATTCTTTGAAAAGCTTTTATGGAATTTTAGCAAATTTAGCTGTTTTAATTGATTCCTATCTTGAGGATGTTAGCTGGTGTGGATTTTACCTATTAGATGAAGATAATCTTTGTCTGGGACCTTTTCAAGGAAATATTGCCTGTGAAAGTATAAAGGTTGGAAACGGGGTTTGTGGAACAGCAGTTAAAGAAAATAGAACAATGTTAATTGAAGACGTTAACAAGTTCCCCACTCACATAGCTTGCGATACATCAAGTCGAAGTGAAATAGTCTCTCCGTTTTATGATAATAAGGGAAATATTTTTGGAGTTATTGATTGGGACAGCCCCTCTTATTATCGTTTCACTCAAAAAGATGTAATACTCATAGAAAGAATATCTCAAATTATTTCACTTTCAATTAAGTTTTAAAATTAAAAAGAAGCTTTAACTCCTTTTTTATGATTAATAAAAGGGTAGAATAAGCTATTTACAAATGATATAATCAACGAAAATACTGACATCTTTTGTTATGATAGGGAGTATAATCAATGGACAAAAATGAAAAACTGGCTACTTTGAGACATTCAATGAGTCATGTAATGGCAGAAGCAGTTCTGCAGATGTTTCCGGAAGCTCAAATAGCTATTGGTCCTTCAATTGAAAATGGATTTTATTATGATTTCGATTTGCCAAGAGCCTTAATACCTAGTGATTTGGATGAAATTACCAAGAGAATGCAGGCAATCATTGCTGAGGGAAAACCTTTTATTCGAAAAGAGGTAACCAAAAGCGAAGCTGCTGATTTTTTTAAGGATCAAAAATATAAATTAGAATTACTCGATGCCATAGAAGAGGGACAAACTATTACACTGTATAACCAAGGTGGTTTTACTGATT
>JBAYZQ010000083.1:0-9804 GCA_041672385.1 Sphaerochaetaceae bacterium
TAAAACTTTTTTAATTTTTTTAATAACAGTGTTGACATAATTTTAACATTTTTGTTATTATACAAACAAGAATGAATACTGATAGAGGAGCGGTTCTTATCAGTAACACATATAGATTTTGGCAAATGAAGATGTGCGAAAGGAAAAACCGCCGAAGAAGCTTTGCTGCCAACAAACCTTCTGGTCCATGGTAAAACATATTATGGACTGTCACAAAAGTGGAGAGCTATCAAAATTAGTCGGTCTTGATCGGTTTTTAACTCCATTTCTCAGTAATTCAAAACTAATATATTTAGGAGTATGAATTATGAAAAATTTTACTAGAACAGCCTTATTGTTAATAACAATCATCAGCCTTTCTCTTTTCCCTGTATTTGCAGGTGGACAAGAAGAATCAACAAAAACAACAACAGAAACCTTAACAGTTGCAATGGAATGTGGTTATGCACCATATAACTGGACACAAACTACTAATGCAAACGGAGCAGTCCAAATTAAAGGCTCTTCAGATTATGCCTATGGTTATGATGTTATGATGGCAAAATTAATAGCAGAAAAATTAGGACAAGACCTTCAAATTGTAAAGCTTGATTGGGACTCACTTGTTCCTGCAGTTATCTCTGGTTCAGTTGACTGTGTAATTGCTGGTCAATCAATAACTTCAGACAGACTTCAGATGGTCGACTTTACAACTCCATATTATTATGCCTCAATTGTAGTTCTTACAACACAAGGAAATAAATATGCAAATGCAACAAGCATTCAGGATTTAGCAGGTGGAACCTGTACCAGTCAGCTTGGAACTATTTGGTATGACGTATGTCTACCTCAAATTGAAAATGTGAACATGCTTGCAGCTCAGGAATCAGCTCCATCAATGTTAGTAGCCTTGAATTCCGGAAGAGTTGATTATATCTGTACTGATTTACCAACAGCTCAAGCCGCAGTTGTAGCTTATCCAAACATGAAAATTCTTGATTTCACAGGAACAGATGGTGATTTCGAAGTATCACAAGAAGAAATAAACATTGGAATTTCTGTATCAAAGAAAACCCCAGAATTAACAGCTTCTATCAACGAAGCACTTGCTGGATTGACCGTTGAAGATTTTAATAGAATGATGGACGAAGCTATTTCAGTCCAACCACTCTCTAACTAAGGAAGTAATAATGTCAATTTCTGAAATGAGCTTTATAGGGCGTATGCTGTATATCGTTAATAATTATGGCCCCTCCCTCCTAAAGGGGGCAGGAGTCACAATGGCAATAGCCTTGATCTGTACCTTAATCGGCTGTGTAATTGGATTTGCAGTAGGTATAGTACAGACAATTGAACTTAAGAAAAACAGCAACCTCGCTAAAAGAATTCTTCTCAAAATTGTCAATATTATTCTAAATATTTATGTTGAATTTTTCCGTGGAACCCCAATGATGTTACAAGCTGCTTTCATCTACTATGGGTCAGCTCAAATTTTCAATGTAAATATGGGAATGTGGCAGGCCGCAATTTTGATTGTTTCAATTAATACCGGCGCATACATGGCTGAAACAGTCAGAGGTGGAATTCTTTCTGTTGATATTGGTCAAACTGAAGGAGCCAAAGCAATTGGATTAAGCCATTTTCAAACTATGATCCACGTTGTACTGCCACAAGCTTTAAGAAACATTATGCCACAGATTGGTAATAATCTTATAATTAACATCAAAGATACTTGCGTTCTTTCTATAATTGGAACCGTTGAATTGTTTTTCACCTTCAAAAGTATTTCAGGTGCCCTTTATACCTATTTTGAAGCTGCAACAGTTACTCTTATTATTTACTTCATTCTAACTTTTACTTGTTCAAGAATTTTAAGACATTTAGAAAACAAGATGGATGGACCAAGTTCCTTTGATCTTGCCACTACAGATACTTTAGCCCTAACAAGTGGACTTAATCACTTTAGAACAAACAAAGGAAGAAAATAATATGAATCAAATTCTAACAATACAACATTTATCAAAAACATTCGGGACCAACGTTGTACTAAAAGACATTGACTTCCATGTTAATTCAGGAGATGTAACCAGTATAATTGGAGCCTCAGGAAGTGGAAAATCTACTCTTTTACGCTGTGTTAACCTTCTTGAAACCCCGACTAGCGGAGACATTTTCTTTCATGAAAAGAATGTAACAACTGCACAAATAAATGAAGCTTCATATAGAGCAAAAGTAGGAATGGTTTTCCAGTCTTTTAATCTTTTCAGCAACCATAATGTCTTAACAAACTGTATGCTAGGCCAAAAAATTGTTTTGAAAAAAAGCGAAGAAGATTCTAGAAAGAATGCAATTAAATTCTTAGATAAAGTAGGAATGGCCCCTTATATAAACGCAAAACCCCAACAATTATCTGGAGGACAAAAACAAAGAGTCGCCATTGCGAGAGCTCTTGCAATGGAACCTGAAATTATTCTTTTTGACGAACCTACTTCCGCTCTTGATCCTGAAATGGTTGGAGAAGTACTAGAAGTAATGCGTAAACTTGCAAAAGAAGGCATGACAATGCTTGTGGTTACCCATGAAATGGATTTTGCAAGAGAAATCTCAAACCATGTTGTTTATATGGGAGATGGAAAAATAGTTGAAGAAGGTACCTGTGAACAAATTTTTGAAAAACCACAAAGCCCAAGAACAAAAGAATTTCTAAGTCGTTTTAGAAAATAAAGTTATAATCCAAAGTATTTACATCTTTTTTGAATTATATTATATTAACGGCAAAACTCAACTAAGGTTGTAAACAAATGAAGAAAAAAATCCTCTTAGCAGGGTTTCTTATTTTCTTAGTAATATCCTCTTTAATATCTAAAACAGTAAAAGTCGGGTGGTATGAATCCAGTGGTCTTCAAGACGGACAAAGTGATGAAGATTTGGGAGGTTATAATTACGAATATCTTTGTAGAATAGCCCAATATGCAGGATGGGATTTAGAATTTGTTTATAAACCCTGGAAAGAATGCGAAGAAATGCTCATTGCAGGAGAAATTGACCTTGTTGGTGATGTAGCAACAACCGAAGATAGAAAAGAATTATATAATTATTGTAAAATTTCAAACGGGGAAAGCAGAATGCTGATGGTCTGTAGTAAAGATAACACAGCATTAACCTATGATGATTTTCCTTCCTTTGACGGTTTAACCGTAGCAACAATTCCATCAACCTTTAGAGAGTATCTCCTAGACGAACTTGGGTTAAAAGAAAACTTTAAAGTTTTTTTTAAAACCTATACAACCCACGAAGAAATTTTTACTGCAATTGAAAACAAAGAAGCAGATACCGCAATTTTCAGTAATGTTACCAATTTTGATGGTTCCAAGTTCAAAGTAATAACAATCTTTGAACCCAACCCTTTTTATTTTATTGTAAATAAAGAAGAAATTGAAACTCTAGAAGAGTTGAACGATGCAATGGAGTCAATAAAGACAAATGATTTTTTCTTTGATCAAAAACTCTTCAAGAAATACTTTATGCAAAACATTGAAAATTCAAAAATTGCTCTAACAAAAGAAGAAATTAATTTTGTAAATAGCAATCCAAAAGTTATTATTGGTTATAATGAAAACAATGCTCCATTTTCTTCTAAAGATAAAGAAACTGGGGGAATGGAAGGAATTATAGCAGATTTCCTCAATTTAATAGAAACAAAATCTGGATTAAAATTTGAATTTAAACCTTATCCAAATAACGAAGAATTACTTCAAGGCATAAAAAATAATGAATATGATATAAACTATGCAGCTTTAAATGACATTGAATTTTCTAAACAATACAATCAAGATTTAACACAAAGTTATTTAACTATACAAAATGGAATACTTTTTAAAGTTGATAATATTTCTAAAGTAAAAACTCTTGCTATAGTTAAAAACTCAATTATTCCTGAATTAACTAAAAATTCCAAATATCAAATTAAAGAATATGACTCTTCCCCAGATTGTTTAGTAGCCTTAAACACAGGAGAAGTCGATGGAGCTTTAATTTCTACCTACTTTTATGAAATGATGTTTTCCTACCAAAAATATAAAAAAATGTCTTTTAAACTATTACCTAGTTATCAAACTGAAATTTGTTTTGGAATTTCTAACAAAGCAAATAAAAATCTTTATACCATTTTCGAAAAAAGCATAGGAAATATTGGAACAACTGAAAGAAATTCAATATTATTAAACAACAAATCCTTAATTGTTAATTTTACTTTTTGGGACAAAATATTAAACAATCTTGTAATGATTTTAATTTTTGTATTTGTAACCTTTTTAATGATAACCATTATCCTTATTTTGCATCACTCAAACGGTCAAAAGAAAAAAAATGAAATTACACTTACAAAGCAGAACCAGGAATTAAAGAAAGTTTCTACTCGACTTAATTACATAAATCATCAACTTGAAAAAACAGTAAGAGAAGCAAATGCTGCAAATGAAGCAAAAACCAACTTCTTATTATCTGTAAGCCATGATATAAGAACACCAATGAATGCAATAATATCAATGACAAACCTTGCACTTTTGGACTTGAATAATAAAAAACAAATAAAAGAAAGTCTTGATATAACAAAAATGGCTTCTTTACAATTACTAGAATTGATTAACAATCTTTTGGATATGAGTAGCATAGAACGTGGAACCCTTGAGATAAATGAAACTCAACACTTTAATATTAAAATTGAAGCAGAAAATTTAAAACGACAGATGAAGCAAATCGCCGAAAACAAGGGAATAAACCTTCTTGTTAAAACAAAAATTACTCACGAACATGTTGTTTCTGATTTACAACAGCTAAGAAGAGTAATTCTAAATTTAATAAATAATAGTTTAAAATATACTTTAAAAGAAGGAACCGTAACTTTTTCGATTGTAGAAACGGATTTTTCTAAATTTCCAAAAGAAATATTTAAAGAAGATCCTAGTTACCGGATTTATTCAATCTGTGTTTCAGACAATGGAATTGGGATGACAAAAAAACAGGTTACCCATGTCTTTGAAAAGTTTTATCAAGCAAATCAAAGTAATAATATCAATAAAACCCAAGGGATTGGACTTGGACTCTCAATTTCCAAAGAAATAATAACAATGATGAATGGAACAATTTCTGTTTCAAGTGTATATAAAGTAGGTTCAACATTTACAGTAAACGTTCCTTTAAAGATTTATGAAGGCACAGAAGATGGAGAAAATTTAATCATTGAACCTAACATTGGAAACAAAGAAAATATTGATTATAACTTTAATGGTAAAAAGGCTTTAATTGTTGATGATAATGAAATTAATCTCTTAGTGTTGAAAAGAATCCTTCAGCAAACAAAAATGGAAGTTGTGTTAGCAAGAAATGGAAAAGAAGCAGTTGAACAATTTAAAAATAGTAAAAAGGGAGAATTTTCAATAATATTAATTGATATTTCCATGCCAATAATGAACGGTTATGAAGCAACAAAAGAAATCCGTGAATCAACGCACCCTAATGGAAAAACAATTCCAATTGTTGCAGTCACAGCTAATACCTTTGACGCGGACAGGCAAATTCTGTTAAAATCTGGAATGCAAGGACATATTTTAAAACCAATAAAAGTAAAAGATTTAATGAATTTGTTGCAAAATTTGTTAAAATAGGAATGCAAAATGAACAATAAAAGAAAAAAATATAATGCGTTTGAAGGTTTTAGAAATCTTTATCAAGCATTTAGAACTACCAACTATTTAAAGAAAACAGAGAAAAATGGAAGTCTAGATAAACCCTTCCAAGAAAGACTTATGTTAGCAGTCACTGAAGTTAATGGTTGTGCAATGTGCTCTTATGCTCATACTAGGATGGCCCTTGAAGCTGGACTTGACTCTGAATCAATTAAAAACCTTCTTTCAGGTACTTTCTCTGGAATTCCTGAAACACAGCTTCCAGCAGTTCTCTTTGCACAACATTATGCTGAAACTAGAGGAAAACCAACAAAAGCGACTTGGAATCAAATAGTAAAAGACTATTCCAAACCTACAGCTCTTGGAATTCTTGGAGCTATACGTATGATTATGGTAGGAAACACCTATGGAGTTCCCTTTGGGTCTTTTATACATCGTTTTTCTAGAGACAAATCAAAAATAGATGAAAGAAGCAACCTTGGATACGAACTAATTATGCTTCTTACTATACTTCCTTTTACAATAGTTGCATTAATATTGGCCAAATTGGCAAATCTATTTAACTTTCATGTGATGTAATCACTTTCATTTAGCTCAATTTATAGTAACTTTAGTATATGGCTTATTTAACTTCATTATTAGAAGGACTTTTGAGTTTTCTCAGTCCATGTGTATTACCAATGATTCCTCTTTACATCGGCTATCTTGCAGGAGAAGCTGGAAGTATAAGTGGAAATAGCAAACTTGAAGAAAATAAAAAAAGTAAAATTTTACTTACAAATACACTTTCTTTCATACTAGGTTTTACTGTTCTTTTTGTATTTCTAGGGGCCACAGCAAGTTCAATTGGCAACTTCTTCCAAGCTCACCTTCAAACAATAAATCTTGTAGCAGGAATAATTGTTGTAATATTTTCTCTTAATCTTTTTGGATTAAGAATTTTTCCTTTTTTGGAAAATATTTACAAGCTAAACTATAAAAGTAAACATTTTAATCTTCTAACTTCTTTCTTATTTGGATTAGTATTCGCTATAGGCTGGTCTCCATGTACAGGACCTTTCTTAGGGTCTGCTCTTATGCTGGCAGCTAATTCTTCAACTTTATACCAAGGCATGTTTACACTCTTGTTTTATGCCCTTGGAATCGCAATTCCGTTCTTCTTGTCTGCGCTACTTCTTACTCAGCTGGAAAATGCTTTCAAATGGATAAAAAAACATTATAAATTAATAAATATTATCAGTGGTTCATTACTTTTGATAATGGGAATAATGATGATTGTAGGATATTCCCCTGCACTCCTCTTTTCATAAAAGGAAAAACAAATGAAAAAAAATAACAAGAATTTAATTATTACAATTTCAATAATAGTTGCAGTCTTTATTTTAGCTGCGATTTTCTACCCTAAACTCTCTGCATCACAGACTCAACAATCTTATCAGCCAACAATAAATGCTGATTTAAATGATGCAAATGTGAAAGCACCTACTGTTTCAGTTTCAGCTAACAGTAAAACTCCTGATCCAAAAACCACAGTTACACCGGATCCTCCTACGAATGATGAACAAGTAGATAGTACAATGATTCCTGATTTTCCAATTACCAGACTTGATGGAAGTGAAGGAACAATCTATGAAGACTTAATAGAAGGAATGCCAACTGTAATAAATCTTTTTGCTTCTTGGTGTCCACCTTGCCAGGCGGAAATGCCAGACTTTGTTCAAGCTGCAAAGACCTACAAAGGAAAAGTAAATTTCATGTTTTTCGATAGTTTTGATGGAGAAAGAGAAACAAAAGAAAAACTTCTAGCCTTCATCGATAAAATGGATTTTGCTGAAGATTTTAATGTTTATCTTGATCCTGGTTATTTAGGTTATATTTTTAATTCTAACAGTATCCCTGTTACTATAATGCTTGATAAAGATGGAAATGTAAGCCACGGTTATCAAGGAATGGTTGCTAACGAAACTTTGATTGCTGATATTGAAAAATTACTTCAATAAATAATAAAAGCCGTCTCTCTTTTCTAGATAACCTTTTTGAACAAGAATCTTTATACACCTAAGAAGTTGACGGTAACTAGTTCCAAGCATCATAGCAGTATCACAAAGCTTTTCTGTTATTTTTAATCTAGGAAAACTGAAAGTCAAATAAGCAAGAAGTCTTTCTTCAACAGATAAAAGCATGTTTTCACTGTTTTGAAGAGAGGCATATTTAAAATTTTTTGCCAAAAAGAAAGATATTTCTTTCATAAAATCAAGGTCATTGCCTATAAGTTCTCTGGCTTTGATTAAAGGCATACTAAAGGCTTCAACTTCTCCTACAGCCACAATGGTTGTAAAAGCCAATTCTTCTCCAGTAAAAAATTCCAAATCTCCTATATGTCCAGAAGAATTATAATAACCTAACATTAACATCCCACCATTTTCTTCCATACGAAGAGTCTTACATCTTCCTTTGACAACTTAAACTAGATTCTCAACAGGATATCCTTGATTACAAATATGTTCTTTATCTTTAAAAACTTTTTTTTAGCAAAAAATTCAAATTTCATAAATTAATAATATCATAAAAAAGTGACTTTTGTCAGTTGCAAAAAAAAACTACTCCTATATCCTAATACTTAAGGAAAGAATATGGATTATTTTATATCACTATTGAGCGGAACCGGAATTTCCTTTATGACTGCCATAAATGGACTTCTTGGACAACAATTAGGTTCTTTTTTAAGTGCTATTTTCATTCATTTAACAGGGCTTATAACAATAATAATTATTACAATTATTACAAAAACCAATTTCATTTCAAAAGAAAAAATACCATTATTCTTTTATTCTGGTGGAATAGTTGGAATTTTTACTTTGGTTTTCACAGTTATTGCCTTCAATTATTTAAGTATAACTGCCCTTCTTGCTCTTGGACTTTTAGGACAAACCTTGGCATCTTTAGTTTGTAATAAATTAAAACTTTTTAGTCATGAAAATGATACCGGAATTATGACAATATCAGGACTAGTTATTATCTTCTTGGGCATTTTTCTAATGTTGCGTAGAGAAAATGTAAAGGTATTGGCAGTTATTCTAGCATTATTATCAGGAGTCACTATTGTTATTAATCGAATTATAAATGCAACATTATCTAAACACAGTTCAAATCTTACCGGAACTCTTTGGAATTATATTACTGGCTTTGTTTTCTCAATTCCAATGGTATTTATTCTTGGAAGAAAAGATTTATCACTATTACCAAACCTAACAAATATCCCTTTATGGATGTTTACAGGTGGAATAATTGGTGTATTTGTAGTTTTTATTTCCATTTATGCAACACCAAGAATAAACGGAGTAATTCTTAGTGTTCTAATTTTTATAGGACAGGTTTTTACAAGCATTATTTTAGACTATTTTTTAATTGGTGAAATTCAGATGAAATTAATATATGGAAGTTTAATAGTACTTGGAGGTTTAATCTTAATCTCTAAAAATAAAAAAATTATAGATGATAAATTATAGTCAAAATAATTCCAAAAATAATTAAAAATACGCCAATTACAACATTCAGTTTTTTTTGTGAAATATGGTTTGCAAAAATTGCAGAAAATTTTGCTCCTATAAACCCACAGCTTGCTGTAATTATTAAAGCATGAAGATAAGTTCCACCAATTAAAATATGTCCTATACCTCCAGCCATAGCCGTAAAGGTCATAATAAACACACTAGTACCGACAGCTTTTTTTGTATCATAACCCAAAAATAGTTTAAGAACTATCAAAAGCATCAATCCACCACCAGCTCCAATATAGCCACATATAAATCCAATAGGAATTCCACATAAAATTGATTTTAAAATTGAATTTTTAAAATGAAATTTATCAATCAAATTGTCATGATTACTACTGTAAATAAAGTTTATCCCTAATAGAATAGCCATAATATTCATTATTGATGCTAAAGATTGGGTATTTCCCAAAGAAGAAATATAAGAGGAAAAAGAAGTAAATATCAAAACTGAAACCATCATTGGAAATCCATTTTTAATATCAATATTCTTATGTTTTGCATAAGTAATTGCAGAGGTACCTGAACCAATAACATCAGAAGTGAGAGCAATTCCAATGGCAATATAGGGATCCATTCCTAGA
>JBAYZQ010000084.1:0-9778 GCA_041672385.1 Sphaerochaetaceae bacterium
TTCACCTTTGATTAGTTCTAAGGATTGTAAAATTCTGATGGCTATAATTGATTCGTTTAGTCCCTGTGGCATAATTTTACCACAGCCCCAAGACATGTTTTTAAGGTTATCAAAAACGACATCTTCTTTTGTATGGATAACAAATTTTTTATAATTATCACTATAGAAACTAATAATCTTCATTGTAATTTCACGAAACTTATTGTCTTTTGTGTAATAATAAAGAGTTGCTGATTTTAGAGCTTCTACTATTGCTTCATTACGGTACATATAGGTCCAAACCCCGTCATAAGGTTGGCCTTCATAGACTTTATTACAAACACAGCAAACATGTTCGTGAGGTTTGTTTAAATCAAATATTAGTCTACCACCATCATCATTACAAAAGTATTGGTGCCCCCAGTTGCTTTTAAGGTTTGCATCATCATGAAAAATATTTGAGAAATTTGTTACATCTTTTTTGAATTGATTTATTACTGATTGGTAGTCTTTACTAATATCAATTACTTTTTTGAAATTATCATTTACGAAATTCATAAAATCTTCTTCTTTTTAATTGGGTCTTTCCAAAGCAATACGTTACCAACCTTTAATTCGCCTTTATCGAAATAAATTTTTAGATCATCTTTAAAGGTAATTAATTCAACCATCTTATATTTTTTCGTTTTATTTTTTGTTTCATGCTTTAAACTTTGAATATCAACTTGACAAACTTTATCAGGTTCCTGTGTCGTCATTACGCTTGTTATTGAATAACTTGCAAAACTAGACAAAATGGGATTATTTATATTTTCTTCTATAGAAATTAGATAGTAGCTCATTTTTGTATTAGGATAACTATATTTTAAACAATCTTTGATATTAGTATCATTTTCAACAGCTATTGCTTTTTCATTTGTATTACATAAACAACTATAAATATGAGCAGTTGTACTATCAAAACTATCAACAAAAGCAACGAAGTCTTTATTATCACAAATTATTTTACGTCCTACTTGGTTTAATTGTAATTCTTTGGGATATAAGCTATGAGCTTCGCTGTTAAAGGTTAATAAATTATTTTCGTATTTAAGGTTTGTAATTTCACCTTTGTATTCTTCATTTTCTTTATGTAAATCACAATCACCATTTTTAACTCTTTCTAAGAAAGATGACAGGTAAACATCATTTACATTATGAACTTCGCATAATCTGTCATCTACTAAAAGAGAACTATGATGAGAGGTCATTATATTTCTATTATAACCATCTTCAGAAGTGAAATATTTATCACCATTTATAATTATGTAACTGAGATGATCGGGATGGTTATGAGATAATCCTCTATATTCAATGCCAGTTTCTTCTTTCATCTTTCCTAAAGTAAGCCATTGCTTTTTACCTCCAGGGTAACCACATTTATAACTAAATACTTTTGCGTCTTTTTCCCAACTGTTTCTAATTGATACTAGACCTAAATCGGGGAAGTATTTAAATAGAGGAAGAGTTTTTACGCTTGTCTCAGCTATATTTGGATCATAGAAAAGGTATTCAAGAAATGCTTCTGGTAAAATACCAGGTTTTACCTTGCTTTCTTCAGCTTCTTCTTGTAGAAGATTTTCAATTACATAAGAGGCGTAGTATTGAGCTACTTCATTTTTATATTCTTTAGCTATTAATCTATAAATACAAGCAGGATGGCCACTGTGAGTATCATGGGTGTCACCAAAATTTATTTGTCTAGATAAATCTGGAGCACTTTGGTACACACGATAGTAGAAGGTGTTTTCTAAGAATTTGTTTTCTTTAAATAAATCAATCTTTTCTTCGCATTTTAGTAGATATGCATATATAAATAACCACATTGCACCATAACGCCAATAAACAACACCTTCATAATCAGAACCGTCTTCACTTAATAATGGATAAACTTTATCAAAATTACTTTTAGCCAATTCAATATATTGTTGATTGTCTAATGCATATCCAGCTGCTGCTAATCCTGTAAAATTAATCCAGTTATGGTTTTGTAGATAGTGTACTACCCAACCATTTTGGTTGTTTTCTTTTGCGTAGGTGAAAAGAATATTAGATTGCAAAGTTATTTTATCTTTAACTATTATTTTTGTACTTTCATCTAGCGCATCATATAGCCAATTATAAGCTAGAGAGAGTCCAAACAAATTCCAAGAGGCACTTAAATCAACATTAACCAGATGAGCATGTCCCCATTCTTCATACCCACAAATACATAACATCCATCTTTTTGCTTCTTTTAAATATTTTTCATCTTTAGTTAATAGATAAGCAAGAGCTAAATTTAATTCTGCAAAGGCCATGAAAGTTGAGCTTCCTTTTGGGTGGGTTACTGATAATTCAGTTTTAAAATATAATTCACATTGAACTAATAATCTTTTTAATTGTTTTGTTCTTGGCTTTTGGGTTTTATAGTTGTTTAGATTTCCAATAAAAAGATAGTGTGATTTTTCCATTAATTTGCCTTTTTTTTTGCTCATTCTTTGATGGATTTTTCTTCAATTTTAGTATTTCTAAAAGGGGAAGGAATCAGCGAGAACAACTGATAGAATGCAGTGTAAATTACTGCAAATAGTATTGGTTCTCCTTTTAGTAAAATTGTACCATCTGGTGAATTTGTAATATTTGTTAACAATATATTACAGATATAATAACTTGCACTTGTAGTTACTACAGAAAGAGAACTTTTTATAAATTCAGCTAATTTCATCAAAACGCCTTGCATTACGGTGTGATGTTTATATAAATCATTCATAATAATTCCATTCTTAGAAATATCATACATTGCATACATGATAGGATTAAAAACAAGTATTGTTAAAAACCCCAGTGCTATTGAAAGCATAAAGATTAAATCAATGCCTGATAAGCTTTGTCCAAGAGATGAGCCAAAAGCTAGAAAAAAATAAACAGCACCAGCCATCCACAATCTAAATATAAGGACTTTTGTATTATCTTTTAGTCTATTATGCTTTCTTTTTTTGTTATCTTGGTTCATCAATTTTTTGCTACCTTAATCTTAATGTTTTAACTGTTTGTACAATCAATAAAATAATTCCAATTACATAAGTAATAAGTTCATTTCTAATTAATCGAATTGCATATTTTACAACTTCTGGATTGTTTAACTTTTTCTGAACTACAAATGCATCGTTATAAATTTTATATAGTTGGTAGCCTATAATTATTGTTATAACAATAATAACCATGTTAGCCACAAGGCTTAAAACCTTTTCTTTTTTCATTCTCACGGATTGAAATAGTACCATTACAGACATCAATACGAAAATAAACATAAGAAATCCACAGATTTCATTTTCTAATTTTAATATTGCTTGGATGTAAGATGAGGACAAGATAAGACTTGAAATTGATACTATTATTAATAGTAATTTTGCAACATTAAAGATTGAAAAATTCTTAGAAATAATTGTTAACTCTTTTTTTATAATTGTTTTAAAATTCATCTTATTTAATCCTTTCTCTTGTTTCAGCATTAAAAAAGTGTATTTTACTTTGATCAATTTTAATATTTAAGAATTCTTTATCCACATCTATTTCATCGTCAACTGTTGCAGTAATTTTATTTGTGCCTAGCATTAAAAATAGAGAGTAACTTCCCCCAAGGTATTCTTTAAATCTAACTTTGGCTTTAAGAGAATTATCACCGTCTTCAATACTAATATTTTCAGCTCTAAAACCTAATTTAATTTCTTTGCCTTCGTAATTCTTAACTCTTTCGTAAAGATTAGAATTTAGTTTTAATCTAAGATTATCCCAAACAAAAAATCTATTTTGAATTTTTCCACTAATAATGGTCATAGGGGGCATTCCAATAAAACTAGCAACGAATTCATTGCATGGGAAATTATAAACTTCTGTTGGAGTACCAAATTGTTGAAGCATTCCATTTTTCATGATCACAATTCTATCAGCCATAGTCATTGCTTCAACTTGGTCATGTGTTACATAAATTGTTGTGATTCCAAGTTTTTTTTGAATTCTAACAATTTCACCTCTTGTAAATGCTCTTAATTTAGCATCTAAGTTTGATAGAGGTTCATCCATTAAGAATAATTGAGGATTTCTTGCAATAGAACGTCCTAAAGCTACTCTCTGTTTTTGTCCACCTGATAATTGATTTGGATATCTATTTAGAAATTCTTCAATTCCTAAGAATTTTGATGTGTTTATAACATGCTCATAAATTTCCACTTTTGGTCTATGTCTAACTTTTAAACTCATACCAACGTTATCATAAACACTCATATTTCCGTAAAGAGCATAGTTTTGAAATACTAAAGAAATATCACGTTCTACAGGAGGAAGATTATTTACAACTTTTCCATCAATACTAAAAGTTCCTTCTGTAATTGATTCAAGTCCAGCAACCATTCTAAGCATTGTAGATTTGCCACAGCCAGAAGGTCCCACTAAAACAATAAATTCACCATCTTCAACAGTAAGGTTAAAATCATCAACGGCTCTGACTCCACCATCATATATTTTTCCAATATGAGATAATTCAAGTTTACTCATTGGTTTTCTCCATTTTATTTAAATAGGGTTTCCTCTGTATTATTACTTTCAAAGTTATAGATCCAGAAATTATTAACAACCCACCTAAAATCAAATTCAAAATAATATTGAAGGCAAATTTTTCAAAAGGTTTTATTACACTCGGAATAATAAAAAGTGCTCTTAAGATAGCATAAATACCAATTGCTAAAGCGATGATTGCCCATTTTTTTGAATATGTTTTAATTTTTATGGCTGCAGTAAATAGACTAAAAAGCAATATTATATTGATAAAAGTAATAATTCCCATTAAATAATTTACTTTAATTACATCAAGAATTGATAGTGTATACCAAAGTTCAAATAGAATAGAGCAAAGAGTAATAATATAGGCCTTTGCATTAGTTTGAAAGAATGTAGTTAAAATACTTTTTTCTTTGAATTCTGCGTGGTCCATTATGTTATCTCCTTATGTAATTTCTTATAAGATCTATAACTATTGATAAGAGAAAATTCCGTAAATAGACAAACAATTAAATCTATGGCAAAAATTACTATTCCTATGGTAAAAGTGTTAGTTTTAATTTGATAATCTATTGCACCTTCTAAACATAAATTACTAAAATCTAGGGATAAATATGTTTTTTCCAAACTTGGTAATTCAATTAAAGAATATATACAAAATCCACAAATAATTATGATTGCAATTGATATAAAAATAATTGCAAAGGAATCTGGTATATATTTTTTAATTTGAAAAATAAAAAATAGTGCTATTGAGGTAGCTCCAAAAAATGTGAACCAGAACATTGTTTGATTAAATCCTTGCATAAATACATCATGAAAGTACGAGACATTGGCATTTTTTTTAAGCATTAATCCAAACAAGTCTTTATAGACTGTCATAAAACAAAGCGAATAAGAAAATGCTACTACAGCTATGATTATATAAACTATCATCATAGTTTTTTGCAGTTGAAGCTTTTTTTCCATGTTTGTTTTCTCCTTTAAAAACTGATTTAGAGGGAAGGGGAGAAACCCCCTTCCTCTAAACTTAAAATTACTTCATGTTTTGATAAGCATTTTGGTATGTGCTTACATAAATATCTAATCCGCGTGTTTTAAAATAATTTATATAATCACTATAACTTGTTGCTACCTCTGTTCCGGACGGAGCATTGCCCATTGTTGCATAACGAATAACATTGAACATATATTCTGTTAAATCATCACCACTGGTTAAACTAGTAGATTCATCAATAGTCTCGCTTTGCCTTGGTGTTAAGGAGTATGCAGGTGGAATTAATTTGTAATAATTTGGGTTATCACCTTTAAGACCAGTACCAGCATATGTTGGGAAATTTGTAGTTGATGCCTTTAATAAGGCCCAACCGTCAAATCCTCTTTCACTTGTATATTGATATTCAAAACCAATTTGTTTAGGGTATCCAACTGGCATTAGAGCACCTTCCCAGTCACGTAGGAATGTTGAGAGGTCACCAGATGCATATTTATTCGCCGCTTCTAATGTCCAACCACCAAACAATGGCCATTCTTTACCAGCAGGACCGATATATTTTTCAGATTGATCGATATCAGATAAAAGACCATAATTCTGAAGAACTTGACCTTCTTCAGAGAAGAAGTAATCCATTACTGTTGAAGCTCTTCTTATTTCCTTATCAGTGGAACCTGATTTAGAAATAACCCAACCATCATTCTTAATAACACGGCTATTACTAATGTAGTATTGCCATACGCCATTTACTTTTGCTACTGGAGGAAGTATTACCACTGTGTCACTGTTTAAGGAATCTGCAGTAGAAGATGCAATCCAGTCATAGGTCATGAAACCAAAACTTGCGGTTGATGAATCATCTGTTCCCCAAAGAACTGACCTAAAGTTAGATTTATTTGATAAATCAAAACAATCGCTATATAGTAGTCCTTCAGCATTAAGATCACCCAGGACGGTTAAGAAGTTATACATATCTTCATTTGCATATGTGTATTGGATTTGGCCGTCTTTATCAATAATCCATCTTGATTCATATGAGTCAGAACCGTGAGCCATAACACCATCAAAATATGTTGCATAACGTAATAAATCTTCTCTATAAGATGATTTACGAGTATATAATGGCCATACTGTATCAGCCTTTCCATTTGTTAAATATTTTGGGTTAGCTTTAATACATCTAAATAGAGCAATCATCTCATCGACATCGTATGCGGCTTTTTCGCCAAGGAACAACTGAGAAGGGTTAGTATAATCATAGTTATCATTAATATATTTAATGAAAGCTTTTGTTAATGTTTTACCGTTCTTAACAGTTAATTTATTTTGGATTTCAATAATTGATTGATTTGTTTTCTTTGTAACTGAGACTCCTTCTTTTGGAGTAACTGTATTTTGCCTTGCATTCGACCCAACGTAGAATCCTTCGTAATAAGTTTTAAAGTTATTAGTATCAAAGGAAGCGTTAGCATCTTCTAATAGATCTTTAACCCAAGTCTCTCTAATAACCATTGTTCTAGCAAACTCGCCAACTTCAGCAATATAAGGTACTTGATAAATATTACCATCATAGGCTGTAATTGATTTTTTAACATCAGGATTAGCTGTTAAATAATTATTAAAGTTAGGCATTAAACCTTGTTCCATTAATTCATTAAGAGCTACAAATTTACCCTGAGCACCATAACCCATTAAATCAGTTGCAATACTGTTACCACCAAAGATATTAGCACCACTGAAGTTAGAAGTAGATTCAGTTTTGATCATATCAGTTGCTTTTGCATCCTGAATTGCAACATCTGAGAAGGTACTGTTTGTTTTTTCAGAAATATAACTCCAAACAGGTTTTAACATACCTGCCGTAACCACATCACCATTTGATAAAGTTAATGGAGAACTTTGGTTATAAGTCATTGTTCTTGAATTGTTTCCAAATGCTAGATTGAATTTTAGCGGAACATTCTCACTTAAATCATCCATAACTACATTAGCAACTTTTGGGGTTGCTTCTGGAGTTGTGGCCCCCTCCTGCGGAATTTCTTTAGTTCCAGCTGCAAATGCAGAAGACAAAGAAATTACTAATAGTAATAATGTTATTAAAACTATTCTACTTGTTTTCATAATATATACCTCCCTTTGGTAATAATATTCTTTTATAATTAACCCTTAACCCCACCAACATTAACACCCTTAGAAAAATATTTTTGAATATAAGGGTAAATAATTAATACTGGTATAATTGAACAAATAATGATTGCATAAGCTAAACTATCGGCAGAGTAGGTTAATACAACCGGTGACTCTTCATATAATTTTTTATAGTTTTCAATAAGTTGCCTTAAATAAACCTGTAATGGTTGGTCAAAAGATGATGATAAGAGCATCCTTGACCAGTAATATCCATTCCACCTGCTAATTGCATAAAAAAGTGTAACTGTTGCGATACTTGCCTTAGACATTGGAATAAATATTCTAAAAAATAATTGGAATTCATTTGTTCCATCAACAATTGCAGCTTCTTCAATTTCATGAGGGATACTTGAGAAGTAGTTACGAAGTAAGATAATGTTAAAGGCTTGTACTCCAAAAGCTATGATAATTCCCCATCTATTTGTGATTCCTAATTGTTTGTAGTTTAAGTACTGGGGAATCATTCCGGCTGAGAACCACATGGTAAATACCATTAAAAAGTTCCAGCCACGAGAGAATAATAATTTTTTGCTTTGAAGTGCATAGGCTCCGGTTAGTGAGATTGCCATGCTCCAAGCTGTTCCAATGATTGTATAAAAAAGAGTGTTTGAATAAGAAATCCAGAAGCCTTTATCATATAAAACCATTTTATAAGCGGTTAAAGTAAAACTTTTTGGAAACAATAAAACTTGGCCACTTTCATAGGCTAATTTACCACTAACAGATACACTAAATGCATAAATTAAGGGGTATAAAGCCAGAAGAGAAAAGAGGATAGCTATAATATAAGAGAACATTTTAAAAGCAATTTCACTTTTACTAAGTCTATCATTTATCATTTCTTTCTCCTACCAAAGTGATGTCTTTGAAATGTTTCTACTAATAGCGTTTGCGCCTATAACAAGGGCAAAGGCAATTAGTGAGTTAAAGAGTGATGCTGCTGCACCTATTCCATAATTTCCCGATAAAATACCAATTCTTTGTTCAAATGTTGAAAGTACATCTGCTGTAACATAAATATTAGGATTGTAGAGTAATAAAACCCTTTCATATCCAACTGTTAACATCCTACCAATTCTCATTATTATCATAATAATTAAAGTTGGTGCCATTCCAGGCATTGTTACATAACGAATTTCTTGAAATTTGTTCCCACCATCCATTTTAATTGCCTCATATAATGTGGGGGAAATACCCATAATTGCTGCGTAGTAAACAATTGAAGAATAACCTGCTTCTTTCCATATTCCTGTTATGATATATAAAGGTCTGAAGAAGCTTGATTGTTGTATGATTGAAGAATTTTCTCCAATAATACCAGCTTTAATAAATAGTTGTGCAATGATTCCTGTTGACTGTACCCCATTGTAGACAAGCATTAATACAATACTTGTTATTGTAACTTCAGATAAAAAGTGTGGTAGATAAGTTATAGTTTGTGTTACTTTTCTTGTAAATTCATGGGTGATTTCACTAAAAAAGAGGGCCAATAGAATTGGAACAGGGAAACCAAAGATTAAACCATAGCTGCTTACAATAAAGGTGTTTCTAAAGGCTTGCCAGAATTCGACTTTATGTACACCGGTCATTAAATTAAGGAAGTTGTCAATTCCTTTAAAGTCGCTTCTAATTAAACCTAGGGTTGGATCAAAACGCTTGAAGGCCATTAATAATCCTCCCATTGGTTTGTACATCCAAACCAAATACCAAATTACCATTGGCATTAGAAGAACATATAACCTCCAATCTTTTTTGACTGAAGCTATAATTTTCTTAGTGAAATGTGGTCTAATTTTAATTTCATTTTGATCCATATTTACTCCCCAAAACAAGCAAAAATAACAAATTCAAAATCTAAAAGTTCACAACTATAAACAAGGTTTACACAACATGCTAAAATAAAATACTTTCTATAAAGAAAGTAAGAAGTAACACATTCCGATATTTATATATATAAACCACGTTTATAAATCTACAATAACATGGGGCTTTTGCCATGTCAAGAAATTTTTATATCTTTTTGGTTTTATTGCTTAT
>JBAYZQ010000085.1:0-9772 GCA_041672385.1 Sphaerochaetaceae bacterium
AATGTTTTCTGGACTATTTCTATATAATGGAATTCTCGAATAACCTTTCTCAATAATTAAAGGGAAAGCTTCTTTTAAAGTAATATTTTCTTTCAAAGAGAATACTTTTGTTCTATGGGTCATTATTCCTTTTACAGTACTTTCATTAAAATGAATTGCTCGTTGAACTAAGTTTGTTTCATATTCGTCAATCAAACCTTCATCTTGAGCTATATCCATTACGTTCATGAGTGAATTTACGGTAAGCTTTGTTTCCTTCTTTTTTGAAAATACCCCTGTAATGGCTTTACTAATTTTCATGAAAACCCAAACGGCAGGAAATAAAACTTTACAAAGAATCCAAATTGGATAAGCCATGAAGGAAGCAAAAGTTTTATCGTAGGTCATTGCCAATTGTTTTGGTGCAATTTCACCAAAAATTAAAATTAATATTGTCAAAATTCCAGTTGCATATCCAACATAGTTATTTCCAAACATTCGAATTGCGTAAACTGTTGTTAAACTCGAAGCGACAAGATTGACTATATTATTTCCAATTAAAATCGCTGTTATTAGTTTTTTTGGTTTTTCGGATAATTTGGCCGCTAAGCGCTCATTCTTCTTTTTACTTTGGGCTAAATCAATTTTTTGAACTCTTGAAAGAGAAGTGAAAGCTGTTTCTGAAGCAGAAAATATTGCAGACAGAATTAGAAGAATAATTATTGTGAACATTTGAAATTAGGTTTCCTGTTTTTCATATACATAGAATATAATAAAAATTTGCAGGATTATCAATTAAAAAGAAGTGCTAAAAAGTAGTAAAGCGGAAGTAATTAGTAAAAACTGACCCAAAGAGTAAGTTATCATTATGCTATTTTCAGAAAAATCTTTTATATCTAGAGCTTTTAGGCCTATACAACTATCAGAAAAGGAAAATAAAGCTATTCCAATAATTCCTAAAACAGTTGCCATAATGTTTTGAGACGAGAAGGTTGAAGCGATACAAACAGCAAAGGCAATAAGGGCAAATGAATAAGGGAAAAGAAGGGGGCCAAGTGGATTTTTAGAAGCTAAAATCAATTTAAATATGTACAAAGAACCCAAGATGAAAAGCGCCGATATAATAATTGTAAATACAAGGGAATCTTTTGATGCCATTCTTGCAAACCAATTCATATAAAAAATGTGACCGGTGAAAAAAGAAACTATACCTAAAATAAAGAAAACGTTTTTATTTTTTATCATTAGAAAAATATCACCAAGAGTGTGAAAGATTAAAGCCGTAATAATCATACTAGAGACTTGTCCAGAGAAATATTTATAACTGTAAATAAAATACAAACCTAAAAGTGAAGGGACAATAAGCGGTTTTGAAATATATTCTAAAGTATCGTTATGCTTAAAAAGGGCAACTTGATCAACAAAATTTGCAACAATGAAAAGACCAATAAACAAAAATTCCATATAAAAACCTCTCCTTATTATACACTGAAGTTTATATATAACAAGAGGGATCTTTGCTTGTAATTTTTTAAGCCTTTAGGTAGAATAGTTTTAATTCTGGGGATACTTATAAAGATTCCAGGTGGTGTTTTCTCCAAAATTATGGACTTTGATATGTCTTTAACAAAAAGACCTGCGGAGTGTCAAAAGTCCAAATAAAAATTATATTTTTATTCCACTCAAGAGTTGCCTTTAAGGTATTCCCAGTTTTTTTAAGAAATATCTTTCATTTTAGATACATAAATAGAGGGGTTTTTATGTGGGCAAAAAAAGTATTTTAGTTTATAATACGTGCTATGGCAGAAAATAAAAGTAAAAAAGTTGTTTATGATGAAAGCAAAGTGCTTTCTTTGAATGCATTGGAACATATTCGCTTACGTCCAGGGATGTACATTGGACGTATAGGGGATGGTAGCAACGTAAATGATGGAATTTATATTCTTGTAAAAGAAATTATTGATAACGGTGTTGATGAATTTATTATGAACTGTGGAAGTAGAATTAATATTTTCATAGAGGATAAACACGTTAGTATCAGAGATTATGGAAGAGGAATTCCTCATGGTTCAGTTATTGATTGTGTTTCAAAAATAAACACAGGTGCAAAATATAACTCTGATGTATTTCAGTTTTCAGTAGGACTTAATGGTGTTGGAACAAAGGCAGTTAATGCCCTTTCTTCCTATTTTAGAGTAGTTTCTTATCGAGAAGGAAAGTTTTTTGAGGCTATATTTGAAAAAGGTAAATTAATAAATAGTAACAAAGGAAAAACCAATGAGGGGAACGGAACGCTGATTGAGTTTGTTCCTGATGAAGAAATTTTCTCAGAATATGCATTTAACAACGAATATATTGAAGAAAGACTTCAAAACTATGCTTATCTTAATACAGGGTTAACTCTTTGTTTTAATAAGAGGGCTTTCAAAAGCAAAAATGGACTACTTGACCTTTTAGACAATCAAATTGCAGACGATAGTCTTTACAAAATTATTCACTATAAATCAGATAAGCTTGAATTTGCCTTTACTCATGCAAGGGCTCTTTTTGCAGAAACTTATTTTTCTTATGTAAATGGGCAATATACTGGTGAGGGAGGAACCCATCTTTCAGCCTTTAAAGAAGGAGTTTTAAGAGGTATTAATGAACATTTCAAGAAAAGCTGGGGGGGGATGGAAGTTCGAACTGGAATTGTTGCAGCTGTTTCTATAAAATTAATGAATCCTGTTTTTGAAAGCCAAACGAAGAATAAACTTGGAAATACCGAAATTAAAGCAGAAATAGTTCAAGAAGTTAAAGAAGCGGTTATTGATTTTCTTTTTAAAAATCCAGAAGAAACTGAAAAACTAAATTCAAAGATTTTGGCCAATGAAAGTTATAAAAATGAAATGATTGATGCAAGAAAAATAACTCGTGAAGCCTCAAAAAAAGTTTCTTTAAATATTCCCAAACTAAAAGATTGTAAACATCACCTTGGGCAAGGTGGGAAATATTCAAAAGAAGGTGAAAATTCGATGATTTTCATTACAGAAGGAGACAGTGCTTCTGGGACAATAACTAAAACTCGAGATGTTTATACTCAAGCTGTATTTAGCCTTAGAGGGAAACCAAAAAATGTTCAAGGTATAAAAAGAATTGAAGCTTTAAAAAATGAAGAACTTTTTAATATTATGGTAGCCTTGGGAATTTCAGAAGGTCTTGAGGGTCTAAGATATGGAAAGGTTATTATTGCAACCGATGCAGATGTTGATGGTTATCACATAAGAAATCTCCTAATGACCTATTTTTTGACTTTTTATGAAGATCTTGTAATGGCAGGAAGACTTTTTATCCTTGAGACTCCTCTTTTTAGAGTAAGAAACAAGAATGTGACAAAATACTGTTATACCGAAGGGCAAAGGGATAAACTTATAAAAGAGATTAAAAGTGCAGAAATAACAAGATTTAAAGGCCTTGGGGAAATAGCTCCAAAGGAATTTGGACAGTTTATTGGTGAGGATATGAAAATTCTTCCAGTCCAAGTATCTACAATGAAGGAGATTAGACAGAGCTTGGTATTCTACATGGGGTCAAATACAAAAGAGCGAAGAGCTTTTATTATGGAGAATCTTGAATAATGAATAGTTATGCAAAAGACCTTTTTAAAAAAAATTATATTGAATATGCTTCTTATGTAATAAAAGAAAGAGCCATCCCAGACATAATGGATGGTCTTAAACCTGTACAACGAAGAATAATTCATACTTTGATAGAACTTGATGATGGAAGATTTCATAAGGTAGCCAATGTAGTTGGAAGAACTATGAGCTATCATCCACATGGAGATGCTTCAATTTACAGTGCTTTGGTAAACCTAGCAAATTGCAATCTTCTCATTGAAGGCCAGGGTAACTTTGGTAACTTTATGACGGGAGACAATGCTGCTGCTGCTAGGTATATTGAATGTAGACTTATGCCAATTGCAAAAAAGATTTTATATAATCCAGAGCTTACAGAGTTTGTCGATTCATATGATAGCAGAAGTAAAGAACCAGTCCGGTTCCAAGCTAAAATTCCAATCTTGGTAATTCAGGGTACTGATGGAATTGCACCTGGAATGACAACTAGGATACTCCCACATAATTTCATAGAAGTTATTGATGCTCTTGAAAAGGCATTAAAAGGTGAAAATGTTTTGCTTTATCCTGATTTTCCCGGAGGTGGGATAGTTGATGTTTCAGATTATAAAGATGGATGTGGAACTGTAACTGTAAGAGCAAAACTTAATACAAATGATCCTAAGAAAATATATATTGAAGAACTTCCTTTTGGCGTAACTAGTGAGCAGATGATTAACTCAATTGAAAATGCTGTAAAGAAAGATAGATTGAAGGTAAATTCAATAAGTGATTATACAGCTGAGAAGGTTAGTATAGAGATTTCTCTCTCAAAGAACACCTATTCCAATGATATTGTGGATGCACTTTATGCATATACTCTCTGTGAAGAAAAAGTTTCTTGTTTTTGTTTAGTAATCCAAGATAAATATCCTCTAGAGACAACTATTTCAAATATAATCAGTTTTCACTCTAAACATCTTATTGATGTCCTTCAAGGTGAATTGAACCTTCAAATAGGACATCTTAATGATCGTTTACATTCCAGAACGCTTGAGCGTATATTTATAGAGGAAAGAATTTATAAAAGGATAGAGCAAAAAAGAAGCCAAGAAGCTATTAACAAATCTATAGTTTCAGGTTTTGAGCCATATAAAGATTCTTTGATAAGAGAACTTTCTTCTGAGGATATTGAAAGACTTTTGAAAATACCAATAAGAAGAATCAGTCTTTTTGATATGGAAAAGAATAAAGAAGAAATAGATATCATAAATCAGGATATAGAAAAAGCAAAATATCATTTAGATCATATTATTGATTATGCAATGACTTATCTTGAAGAAATAAAAAAGATGGCTCCTAAAGAACTTGAAAAACGGAAAACTAAAATATCCGATTTTGATGCAATAAGTGTTAGAGAAGTTGCACAAAGAGATAAAATTCTTAAATATGACAGCTCAACTGGATATGTTGGATATGATTTGAAAAATGGAAGTGACTTACTTGAAGTCTCAGTTTTTGATAAGGTTCTTTTTGTTTCCAAGAATGGAGATTATGTTTCAATGGTTGCTCCTGATAAATTTTTCATTGGAACGTCTCTCTCTTATTGTAATTATTCAGATAAAGATATACTTTCTGATGTTGTTTTCTCCATTTTCTATCAAGAAAAGAAGGAAAATGTTTTTTATATTAAAAGAGCAAAACTTGGTGGTTTAATAACCAATAAAATATATTCTTTCTTGCCAGAAAAGACAGAAAAAGACGAAGATTACCAGGTAAGGAGAATTTCAATTATAGAAGATGGTGTTATTACTGCAAAATATAAGAAGGGCTTTGGCTATAAGAAAATTGAGGAGAATTTCTATTTTTCTGATTTCTTAGTAAAAAATCCAAAGGCTAGAGGTGTTAGAGTAATTAACAATAAACAACTTTCTTCTTTTTCTTTAAGAGCTTGTACTGAGGGTGAAAAGCAAGATAAGTTAAATAATGAGAAACAAGATGAGGAAATCGATGAAAAAGCCGAACAGCCAAGTCTGTTTGATGAGGATTAGGTGTAAAAATGGATTTAAAAAAGTTTGAAGAAAGAATTTTGTATATAGATAACCATCTTATTATTATTAATAAGGAAGTTGGTGAACTGACTCAAGGTGATAATACAGGCGATGAAACTTTAGGGGATTTAGTAAAGCAGTATCTTAAGTTAAAATTTGAAAAGACAGGGAATGTGTACTTAGGAATTTGCCATAGATTGGATCGACCAACCAGTGGAATTGTAATATTTGCAAGAACTGATAAGGCTCTTTCAAGGATGAATGCACTTTTTGCTTCCAAAGAAGGTGTTACTAAAACTTATTGGGCCGTAGTAGATAATGTTCCCCCTGAAACTGAGGGTTATTTAGTCAACTACATGTTTCGAGATATTAAAAAGAATAAGAGTGTTGCTTATCGAGATAAAAGACCTCATACAAAAGAAGCAAGACTTCATTATAAGCTTTTAGGAGCTTCTAAGACTTTCTTTTTGTTGGAAATTGAACTTGAAACGGGAAGACATCACCAAATAAGAGCACAACTTGCTACTGTTGGATGTCACATAAAAGGAGACCTTAAATATGGCTTCCCTCGTTCAGATCCTAATGGAGGAATTCATTTGCATGCAAGAAAGATTGAGTTTATACACCCTGTAACCAAAGAAAAGGTAACAGTTGTTGCTCGTCCTCCAAAAGATCCAGTATGGGATTTTTTTGTGAATAGTTATTAATGAATGATAGAAATTATTTTTTGGAGTGAAACTTTTTCTTGACATTCTGTTTTAGATAAAATATCTTTATGTAATATGTTGTGTAAGAAGTTTGTAAGAATTTGTTTGCAAAATTATTATGTCTTTCTGTTTATAATATTTTTTTATCTTTATTTAAAGTTTTAGTTTAAAAGTGGGAGTAATCTTTGAAAAATAAATTAAAAGTGTTCCTTTTTATGTTGTTTTTTTGTTCTATTTTAAACGCCTCAAATACCGTGAAAGTTGGCTGGCCCCTTATTTCCGGCTTGCAGGAGTATGATAAAGAAACTGGGGTATATTCCGGATACAATTATGAATATTTAAACAAGATTTCTAAGTACTGCAACTTTGATTATGAGTTTTATATTGGAACCATGAATGAATGCGAAGAACTGTTAAAAAATGGAGAAATCGATATTCTTGGTCCGTATGGTGAAAACTCAGCAATAGAAACAACTTTTGATTTTTTTGATACTTTTATAGGTGGTTTAAATGTAGTTTGGATTACCCAAAAGGGAAGAACTATCTGTTTTGAGGATTTTTTTGATTTAAATGATAAAAGCATTGGAATCTTAAATCAAAAGTATGAAATGGAAGGAGAAAAAAAATTTGAAGAAAAGAACAATTTTAATCTTAAACGAGTATTATATAATAGTGAGGAAGAAATAATAAGTGCCTTGGATTCGGGGGAAATTGAAATTGCACAGGTAAGTAGCGGCTTTGATTATTCGAAATATAAAGAAGTAAGCGACTTCAATTTGGGATCTATTTATTTTTTGGTTAACAATGATAAACCTAAAATTAGAGAATCGATGGAAAATGCAATCAATGCAATAAAACTTATAGAACCAGATTTCCAAAGAGATCTTTGCCTTAAATATGATATTTCAAACGTTAAGGTGGAAGAAATTTCCTTTTCAAGTAAAGAAAAGGAATATCTGGAAACAAAACCTGTTGTTAGGGTAATTTATAATCAACATTATTTACCTCTTTTATATAATAATGGAAAGGGAGAATGTTCTGGTTTTCTCAGGTCTTACATGAATTTGGTTAGTCAGAAATCGGGAATTAAATTTGAATACAACTATATTGAATCTCCAGAAAAAGCAAAGGAAATGCTTAATAAAAATGAATTTGATGTTTTTCTTCCATTAGAGGAAGATTCTGATTGTCTTTCCAAACAGAATATTACTTTAACGCAGTCATTTTTCCAAATTCAATTTGCAGCTTTTATTAATTCGAGTAATTCTTCCAAACTAAAAATTATTGGTTTAACAAAATGTAATAAGAATATGGCAAGTAATATTGAAGAAGACGGTTATGAAGTTGTTTTTTTTCCTGATATTAATAAAGCTGTAACAGCCCTTGAAAAAGGACAAATTGATGGGTATATAGATACCATATATTCCCTCTTTGCTTATAATATTGAAAATCTAAATCTTGATATGGTTGAATTCAGAAATTACACTAGTTATTATGATCTTTTACGTCTTGGAATAAATAAAGATTCCAATCCCTTGCTTCTTTCTTGTTTGGAAAAAACCATTGAATCAATAAATAATAAAGAAATAAATGCCTTACTGTTTCAGTCTACATCTTCCTTCCACAAACAAACTTTTCCAGAATTTTTAAGGACTAATATTTGGATTGTTTTGATTGTATTTTTAGTTTTTGTAATAATTTTTTCGCTCATGTGTATTTTTGAAGTTAGCAGGAGGAAAGAAAAAAAATTCAACATAAAGCTTCAGGAATCAGAAAAAAAAGCAAGAAAGGCTAACGAGGAAAAAACCAAAGTTTTTCAGACTTTAAGCCATGATATTCGAACTCCTATGAATGTAATTTTAAATACAGCAATACTTGGAAAAGATTCTATAGAAGACAAAAAACAAACAGAGGATAACTTTGATACTATTGAAAAGACTTCAAGGTATTTATTGTTACTAATAAACAAATTATTAGATTTAAGTCGATTAAAAGAAATTGATAATAAAGTATTAGAGATGTCCTTTTCATTAAGCAAAGAAGTAAAAGAATTTTCAAATCAAATGAAAGTAATATTTAGTTTAAAAAAGCAAGAATTCGTTTTTGATATTGAAATTGAACATGATTATCTTATTGGTGATATAGTAAAAATAAGAAGAATAATTGAAAATTTAGTTAATAATGCTGCTAAGTTTACTCCAGTAAAGGGGAAGGTTTTTTTAGTTGTAAGAGAAAAAGATGGGTTTTTCATTTTTAAGGTTATTGATACTGGAATTGGAATGACAGACGAACAATGTTCTCATGTTTTTGATGCATATTATAGAGTGAATAATCCTGAGGTGAATAAAACAGAAGGAAATGGGCTTGGATTATTGATTTGTAAAGAGTTGGTGAATATTCTTAATGGAAGAATTGAAGTAGACAGTACTCTTGGAAAAGGTACAGTATTTACTGTTTTTCTTGAACTAAAAGTTGATGAAAATAAAAAAGCATTGATTGAAAATAAAAAAGAAAAGAAATATTATTTTTCAAGAAAGAAAATTTTAATTGTTGAAGACAATAGAATGAATCAAGAGATTTTGAAAAAGCTTCTTGAAAGAGTTGGAATTAATAGTGTTTCAGCGTTTAATGGGCAAGAAGGTGTAATGGAATTTAAAAAAGCTGCTCTTGGAACTTTTGATCTTATTCTTATGGATATAAGAATGCCAATTAAGGATGGTATAACCTCCTGTAAAGAAATTCGTGCTTTAGGCCGGGTAGATTCTAACTTACCAATTATTGGACTTAGTGGAAATAATGATTTTTCAGATTTTGAGAAAGGAAAAAACGCAGGCATGAATGATTATTTAACAAAACCTATCGTTGTAGAGGAGCTTTATAAAACTTTAGAGAAATTACTTTAATTCAGCTGAAGCTTTATACACAGTGTCAATTAAGCCTTTAATATTTTCTTCATCAATACTTGAAAATGCAAGTCGTATTATATAATCATCTGTTCTTATTATTCCGGTATTATATTTTTCAAGAAGAAGAAGGCGAAGCTCTTCGGCTTTACAAGTGCATTTTAGTGCCATGAAATAACCACTGTTGAAAGGAAATGGGACTAAATCCTTTCTGTCAGAATAATTAGATAATGCTTCTTTAACTAGAAGAAACCTTTTTTGAATTGTTTTTATTCCATTTTCTTTACTTTCACGGTAAGAAGAGGTTTTCATTCCTTTTATAAGAGCGTTTTGTGAAGGGGTTGAGCAGCTTGAAATAGATCCTCTGATGCAAGCCATGGTTTTTTGTTCTAAAGCTTCATACTGCTGAAGACTCATATTTTTCATTCCGTAGGTAAGAAATGCAATTCTAAAACCCCAAACCATTTCTTCTTTTGTGGCAGCATCTCCTTTTATTGCAAGGAGGTTTTCGCTAGCATTACAAAGTTTTGCAAAAA
>JBAYZQ010000086.1:0-9698 GCA_041672385.1 Sphaerochaetaceae bacterium
AATACCGGTAATTTTGTAATGAAAATTATTTTTTTTATGAAGTTTTTCAATAAGAATAAAAACAATTCCATAAAAAATTAAAGCAATACTGACAACCTTTACGTTAAATAATTTACTGGTAATTGAATCTTCAAAAAGAAATCCAAAAACCGCTGCAGGTACTGAAGCTACAGCAATTTTTGCCCATAATAGCCAAATTTTTCTTTCTTTTGGCCAAAGTTCTTTAAAGAATAAAACTAATACTGCCATAACAGAACCAAGCTGAATAACAACAAGAAGAAAATTTCGCCCTTCATCAGAAATTGCCAAAGGAAAAAAATTATCAAAAATTATCATATGGCCAGTACTACTTATAGGTAACCATTCAGTAATACCCTGTATCAAACCAAGAAAAATAACTTTAACAAACTCTATTGTAGCCATATTATTTTAATTTAATTTCCTTAATTAAGCGCAATTTCATTGAAGAGAGTTTGCTTGACAAAGAAACTTTGTAGATATGAGGATTAATAAATCTCTTATAACTCTTATGAAAAAGATTAAGATTATTCTTTACTTTTTGCTGAAGCTCTTGTAAAGTCTCCATTTTATCAATCCTATGCCCCTTATCCATTACTTTAAAAAGCATGGGTTCGATTCTAGAATATTTATCACTCGTCATTTTGAAAAAATCAGCTTCAGAAATTGGATGAAAAAACATATAATCTTTTCCAACCTTTAATTTTTCATCAGCCAAACAAATCAAATCAGAAAGAGCTTGCCCTTCACTATCATAAAAACGATAAACTTGTTTTATTCCAGGATTGGTTATTTTTCCCATAGAATTACTTATTTTCATTACAGGAATAAACTTACCATTAACATCTGCTTTTGCACATAATTTATAAACCCCGTTTAAAGAACTCTGCGTTCCACCAGTAACAAGATGAGTTCCAACTCCCCAACTATCAATTGGAGCATTATCTTTAACAAGAGCATATATTATTTCTTCTGTTAGATCATTTGAAACACAAATAATGGCATCTTTTAAATCTGCATCATCTAGTTTTTGTCGGATTATCTTTGAAAGATAGGAAAGATCACCACTGTCAATTCTTACTCCAATCTTTTTTCCTTTACTTTTTTGTTCAAGTCCAACAATAATGGCATTTTCAATTCCACTTCCAAGGGTATCATAAGTATCTATTAGAAGAATACAATTATCTGGATAATACCGGGCAAATTCTCTAAAGGATTCTAATTCATTATCAAAACTCATTACCCAGCTATGTGCCATAGTTCCACTAACAGGAATGTTAAATTTTCTTCCAGCCAAAGTATTACTAGTATTATTGCATCCACCAATAAAAGCAGCTCTAGTTGCTGCCATTGCCCCATTTTCTCCTTGCGCTCTTCTTAGGCCAAACTCCATTACAATAGAGTCTCCTGAAGCAGTGGCAACTCTACAACTCTTTGTAGCAATCAAAGTTTGAAAATTAATGGTATTCAAAAGTAAACCTTCAATTAGCTGAGCGTCTAATAATTTTGTATGAACTCTGATTAACGGTTCATTAGGGAAAACAATACTTCCTTCTTCCATTGAATATACATCACCGTTAAAACAGTAAGTTTTTAAATATTCTAAAAACCTTGGATCAAATTTATTTAAAGAACGTAAATAATCAATATCCTCTTTTAAAAAAGTCAAACCATCAAGTTGTTTAAGTAAATCACCCAAACCAGTAAATACGGCATAACCACCCTCAAAAGGATTAGTTCTATAGAACATATCAAAAACCACATCAGGATTTTTTTTACTTAAGTAAAATCCCTGCATCATTGTTAATTCATAAAAATCGGTAAATAAAGCACTAACAGACAAAACAAGCTCCTTTAATTTATTTGTTTAAATCCTGTATAAGGAATTAAACTTTCCGGAATATTCACAAAACCTTCAGAGGTCTGAAAATTTTCTAATAATGCAACCATTACCCTTGAAAGAGCTACTGCAGTACCATTAAGCATATGAACATACTGAATTTTTCCATCATCATCTTTATAACGAATATTTAAAGACCGTGATTGATAATCTGTACAATTACTAGTACTAGTTACTTCACCATATTCTCCATTTTCCCCACGGCCTGGCATCCAAGCCTCTATATCAAATTTCCTATAAGCCGGAGCACCAAGGTCTCCAGTACAGGTATCCACTACCCTGTAGGGTAAATTCAAACCTTGGAAAATTTCTTCTTCAATCTTCAAAAGTTGTTGATGAAAGTCATCACTTTGCTCAGGAAGACAGAAAACAAACATTTCAAGTTTACTAAATTGATGAACTCTGTAAAGCCCTTTGGAATATTGACCTGCTCCACCAGCTTCTCTTCTAAAACAATGAGAAAGTCCAGTAAATTTAATTGGTAGTTTGTCCTTTTCAATAATGGTATTAGCAAGGTAACCACCAAGAGTTATTTCTGCAGTTCCTACCAAACAAGTATCAGTATCTTGAATTGAATAAATATTAGTTTCAGCTCCACGAGGGTTAAACCCAATTCCTTCAAGAATTTCAAGTTTTGCAACATCAGGAGTAATCATAGGAGTAAAACCATGCTTCATAACGATATCAATTGCATAACGTTCAAGCGCCATTTGAAGGATTACAGCTTTATTTTTCAAATAATAAAATTTTGGTCCAGATACTTTTCTTGCTGTTTCAAAATCAATTAAATCAAGACTTTCTCCTAATTGAACGTGGTCTTTTGCTTGAAAATTAAATTTTGGAACATTTCCCCAAAACTTTATTGCAGTATTGTCTTTGTCTTCTTTCCCTAAGGGAGCATCAGGATGAGAGTAATTAGGAATTTGCTTTGCAAGTGCTTGGTACTTCTCTTCAACTAAGATAGTTTCTTTTTCTTTGTTTGCAATTTGTAGCTTAAGTTCTTTTCCTTCGGAAATCAAAGCCATTCGCTCTTCTTTTTCCATTTTTGTCTTCATAAGATTAGCAATTTCATTTCTTCTTGCTCTTAATGATTCTTCATCTTTTAATGCAGCACTTCTCTCTTTCTGAAGTACTATTAAAGCATCAATATCACAGTTCATATATCGGTTTTTAATATTCGCAGAAATCTCGTCTCTACGGTTTTCAATGTCTTTCAAATCAATCATAAAGTAATACCTCAAAAATGATGATACAACAAACAAAAAAATAATTAAACCTCTTATCATCTAAATTTTATATATGTTATTATTCATTACCCTAAATTTTTTATTTTTTAATTGTTTTTAAAACTTCAAAGGGTATATTTAAAAAACAAAGTTTATCTTTACTTGCTAAAAAGTATATATCAAGGTAATCTTAAAAAGTGGAAAAAGACGATTTTAAAATTATTCATAAAAGTGACGACATTTCAAATGTCCTAAATTCCCTTCACAAACAGATTCCCTATTCAATTGTAATCATTGATGAAAATAATTGTGATAGACTTGAAAGGGTTCTTGAATGGTTTTCTACGAAAAGTCAAAATATTCCAATTTTCGTTCTTTTGAATAACGACAAAACTGACTCCATTCCTTCATTGGTAAAATCCTACAGTAGTATAAATTTCATCCTTTCAACCAAAAATTTGAGTAAAGGATCAAAAATCAATGGACTATCATCTTTTTGTTTTTCTAAATTTTTCCTTTTATTATCTACAGATACTAATTTAATTAATTTTGAAGGAGAACTTCTTTCTACCTTTTTAAAAGACCAAAAAAGGGTTGCTTTTATCTGCCCACATTTAATAAACAAAGTTGATGAAATAATGCCAACTATTAGAAAACCACGTCTTAGTAGAAAACAGTTTGATTTAGATTATGATATTAATCAGGATTTCACCCAAATTACTTTATATCCAGTTTATGGATATGCTTTTTACAATCTTGAAATATTTAACAATCTTCATGGATTTGACGAAAATATTCAATCTTTCCATTGGCAAACCTTGGATTTTGGACTTAGGAGTTGGCTCTTTGGATATACAGGTTATAGTTCCCCTCTTATTTCTTATAAAATGCCTTATTTTTTAGAATTGATTGAAAGTCGCGACAAAGATTCTGATTATAAAAGATGTCTTAGTCGAGTTCTAGGAATAAAGCAACAGAGAGGGAGAAATATTATGCATTGGAGTCTAGGACTTATTAAGTTGCAAAAAAAGCTTGTTAAACCCTTTTTAAGTGATTATCAATTGGATTATCCTGCCCTAATTAAAATTTTTGAAGGAGACGAAAAATTTTGAAAAAGGCCTTTGTTTTTTCCATTTATTGCCTATTTTCTCTTTTATTACTTTTTTCAGAGCCGATATCTACCATAATTATAGATCCTGGTCATGGAGGAAAAGATCCAGGAGCTTTAGGTAAAATTTCTCAAGAAAAAAATCTAAATCTTGAATTAGCACTTAACCTTCAAGACCAAATATTAAAACTTATGCCAGAAAAAAAAATTATCCTTACTAGAGACTCTGATATTTTTGTCAGCCTCAAAGAAAGATCAAAGCTAACTCAGCAATTTGAAAATTCCATTTTTATTTCCTTACATGCAAACAGCTCAACTTTTGTTTCTGCCTCTGGTTATGAAATTTTTTACACAAAAAAGTTTAATAATAATAAAATACTGGCTCAGACCATTTTAGAAAGAATAAACTTTGATTTTCCTGAACTTAGAAATAGGGGATTAAAAAATGGGAATTTATATGTTTTAAATAATTCAATGGTTCCATCAGTTTTAATAGAAATAGGTTTTATTTCAAACCAAGAAGAAGAAAAATTAATTAGTTCTCCTACTTTTCTTTTAGAACTAAGTAAAACAATAGCAAAAGCATTAGGAAATTATTGTTCTCTCGACGAGGAACTAAGATAACTGGAAACACTTTCTACAACTTTTTCGGATAAACTAGTAGCTTGACCACAATAACTTGAAGCATCAAGAAGATTAAAAGCTTTTTCTTCAGAAAGAAAACGCAAAACTGTTTTATCTTTGCTTAAGGCTTTTCTTAAGGGGTTTGTATTACCTTTTTGAACTTCTGCCCAAGCATCTAAGCTATAATTTCTTATTAGTTCATGCATTTCCTGCCTATCAGCACCATTTCTAACTGTTTCCATTAACAGTTTTTCCGTAGCAGCAAACACACCAAACTTATCAAAGTTTCGCTTAATTGCATCTTGATTTACAACCATAGATGAGAGAATTTTTTCTTCAACAATCATACATTCATCCAAAGCAAGAAAGCTTTCTGGAAGATAGATTCTTCTATTTGCACTGTCATCAAGAGTTCTTTCTAAAATTGAAAGAGAAGCATTATCCCAAGCATTTGCTTCAAACGAATGAACAAGTCTAGAAAGAGAACAAATTTTTTCAGAATTTATTGGGTTCCTTTTAAATGGCATAGCAGAAGAACCTACTTGTTTTTTCCCAAAGGGTTCGTTGAGTTCTCCAATACTACTACTTTGAAGAATTCTAAAATCCAAAGCAGCTTTGTTTAAAATACAACTAATTAAACTTAATACCTGCATTACTTTTAAATCCTGGCTTCTCGGGTAAACTTGAGTAGTAACCGTAAAAGCTTTAATTTGAAGCTCATCAAGAATTAAATTTTCAAAAGATTCAAAAGTTAAACCTGTTCCTTCAAGAAGAAGTTGATAACTAGCTGCAGTACCTACTGCACCTTTGAAGCCCTTCCCTCTGATATCAAGAGCATCAAGTTCTTTAAGACAAAAAAGTAAATCCTGAGCTATTTGACTTAATCTATAACCTAAGGTTGTCGGTTCTGCACTTTGAATATGAGTAAAAGCCATGCAATAAAGATTTTTAGTTTCTTGTATTTTAAGGCAAGCAATATTTAAAAGGCTGACTAACCGCTTTCTGATAATAGAAATTGATTGTTTAAGTCTCATTGCATCCATATTATCGAGAATATCCATACTTGTAGCCCCAAGATGGATTATTCCCCCTGCAGTAGGACAACTTTCAGCATAAGTTTTAATTTCAGCCATCAAATCATGATGAAGTTCTTTTTCCAATTCTAAAGATCTTTCAATATCAATATCATTGACTTTTAATTCCATTTCTTTTACTTGATCTTCGGTAACTAGACCAGCCTTTGATTCGGCACGGGCCAAAGCAACCCAAATTTTCCTAAGGGTTTTTCTCTTCCACGTCTCAGACCAAAGCTGTCTCATTTGAGGACTCCCATAACGCCAAGTCATGGGAGAAATGTAAGTATCAAAAGAAAATGAATTCATAAAATCTCCCGATTATAGTACTATAATCTGATCTCTTTCAGGTCCAACAGAAACATATTTAATCTTTGCTCCAATAAACTCACCAAGACTCTTTATGTAAATTTTAGCATTAGTTGGTAAATCATCCCATTTACGCACACTTGTAGTATCACATTTCCACCCAGGGAATTCCTCGTAAAGAGGTTTTGCTCTTTCTTGAAGACTGGTCTCAGGAAGATAATGATAAATTTCATTATCAATTTTATAACCTGTACAAACTTTGATTACATCAAAGTTATCTAAGATATCAAGCTTTGTAATTGCAATTTCTGTAAAACCGTTAAGGTAATTTGAATAATCCGCTGCAACAGCATCAAACCATCCACATCTTCTTGGTCGTCCTGTTGTAGCTCCAAATTCATTGCCGATTTTTCTAAGTTTTTTTCCATCATCATCAAATAATTCACTACAGAAAGGACCACCACCAACGCTTGTAGAATAAGCTTTAAATACACCAATAATGTGTTTAAGTGATCTTGGAGAAATACCACCAGTGTTGCAAGCTCCACCACTAGTTGGATTACTACTTGTTGTATATGGATAAATACCCCAATCTAGGTCTCTCATTATTCCAAGTTGACCTTCCATAAGAATATTTCTTTTCTCTTCAACAGCTTCCCTGATAATTGGAAGAGTATCTCTAATTTGTGAACCAAATTCCTTTTTCCATCTAGCACAGATTTCCATACATTCTTCTACTGTAAAAGTCTTTAAGTTATAAAACTCTAAATCTCTATTTTTCCTTGGAAGAAGCATTTCAAGTCTAGTTTTCAATCGTTCTTCATCTAAAATATCTACTGCTCTGATTCCGCATCTTGAGGCCTTATCTGAATAACAAGGACCAATACCTCTTTTGGTAGTTCCAACCTTCCAATTTCCAGCTTTATTTGCCTCTTCGGCTCCATCAAGCAAACAATGAAAAGGAAAAATCAAATGTGCTCTATAATCAATTAAAAGATTCTTGTGTAACTCTTTTGGAATATCTTCCAATTCTTGTTTCATGGTATCAAAATTTACTACAGTACCAGCACCAACAATAGAAAGAGTCTCCTCGTTAAAAATTCCCGATGGAATAATATGAAGGGCGAATTTACCCATTTCATTAACTACAGTATGTCCCGCGTTATCCCCACCTTGAAAACGGATAACCAAATCTGCGTTCTGTGCAAGATAGTCAACAATTCTACCTTTTCCTTCATCACCCCACTGTCCACCAACAATAGAAGAAACACTCATTATCTACTCCTCAACTTTATTCATTTCAGCAATATATGGAAGGGTTCTGAATTTTTCAGCATAATCCAAACCATAACCAACAACCCAAACATCAGGAATTTCAAAACCCAAATAATGGATCTCCACAGGAACTACATGTCGTTTAGGCTTATCCAACAATACAATATTTTTAACAGAAAGAGGTCCTCTAGTTGAAAAATTACGATTTAAATAATCCAAAGTAAAACCACTATCAAGAATATCCTCAACAATTAAAACGTGATGACCTTCTTGGTTTTCCCTAGTATCCATGAGCATTCTTACATTACCTGTGGTAATACTTGATTTTCCGTAACTTGAGACTGAGATAAAATCAACCACATGTGGAATTGTAATTCTTCGGCATAAATCAGCCAAAAAAATAAAGGAGCCTTTTAATACACCAACAAGAATAAGAGGCTGTTTTATATCCTTATAATCAATATTAATTTGTGCTGCAAGTTCTGCTACTCGACGCTCAATTGTATCGGCATCAATCAATACCCCATTAAGCTCTTTAGTTAGAGCTGGGATAGCAATTCTGTTATTCATTGTAGTCCTCCCAAAAAAAAAGAAAGCTTGATTAGTTTACATCAAAATTAAAAAAATAACCACAACCAAACACATGTTTTTTATCTTTTTTACTTTTTGTTAAATATAAATTTTTAATTTTATTCCTTTCTTTTTTTGTTATATGGGGTTAAAATTCGAGAAGTTTTTTTTAAGGAAGTTTATATGAAAAAAAATGTTGTTATTTTTTTACTTATTGCAATAATTGCAATTTCGCCCCTCTTCTCAGCAAATAATGGCCAAAAAATTAGAAGCTTAGATGATGATACTTATGAAGCTATTTCATATCTATATGTTAAAAATGGTTTATCACAACCCTCTTACACCGCTCCTTACTCAGATAACGAGTTAAAGTTAATGCTGGATAAAATTAATTCCCTCAATTTATCAAAAGCAGATCAAAAAGTAATGAATTACATTAATGATAAGCTTGATATTAACATGGATTATGAAGGGAAAGGCGTTTCTTTTGACTGGACTTTCAAAACAACAGTTGAAAGTTTTGCTCATCCTAACACAGATGGTTATACAGCTACTAATCTTGATTTTGCTAATAGAGATATTTGGGTATATGATAAAATTCATCATAAACCTTTTTTAGATTTAAACTTTGAAGCTTGGTCAGGTAACCATGTTTATAGTTTTGCTGATCTTTCTGTTGGAAATAGTCCTGTTTTGGCTAAAAAATTTGGAACTGATAAATTTAGAACCAATATTGTTATGATTCCACCCTCAACCATGTCAGATTTAGACTTTGCAATTCCTTATAGAGCTTTTGCTTCTCTTGGTGGTGATTATTGGAGTTTTGAAGTTGGACGTGATCGCTTAGATTGGGGTTGTGGTGAAACAGGGAACCTAACAGTAAGTGATAATCTTTATTATCATAATTTAGCAAGATTCACTACTTTTAGTGATAATTACAAATACACATTTGTAACATCATTTTTCCCACATCAAAACATGTATATTTCTGATAATGTTACACTTGGTAGTATTACTCCTCAACAGGGAAATTCACAATGGGATATTCAAGATGGTATTAGAGCATTTATAGCACATCGTCTTGAATTTAAAGCCTTCCATGATAAAGTTGGCTTAGTTTTAACAGAAGAAATTATGTATGAAAGTGAAACTAATAATCTTGATTTAAGAGTTTTAAGTCCTCATATTATTTACCATAACCTATACATTAGAGCTAACGCAAATTCAATAATAGCTTTTGAAGCAGATTATACTCCTATTAAAGGAATTAACATTTATGGGCAAGCTATCGTAGATGAATTTCTTTTACCCGGCGAAGGAAATAATAATCCTTCTGCATTAGGATTTCTTGGTGGAGTAAAAGCTACCAAAGAAATCGCCGGTTATGCAGGAAAAGCAAGCTTAGAATTTGCTAAAACAAATCCATATTTGTACTTAAGAGATAATATGACAGTAGCGGAAGACAGCATACAACATGCAGGTGAATATGGAATTAATTTTGTTGTAGCAATAAGAGATTATACCAATAATCATGGAGCAAGCTATTATGACCCTGAATTTTTAGGATATGACTATGGTGGGGACGCTCTAGTATT
>JBAYZQ010000087.1:0-9376 GCA_041672385.1 Sphaerochaetaceae bacterium
GTTACGTTTCTATTTGCTATTTTAAAATAATTCATATAAATATGTCCTCCTAATGGGCACTCATTGCTTCTCGAGGAGATATCCTAAGTGCTAAAGCAACAGGATATAGGCTTGCTAATACTGAAATGACTGATATTATAATTAAAGACCAAATAATTGATGAAAAACTAATTATTGGTATAAATATATCTCCGCCCAATAAAATTTTCATAAACATTCCATTGGCTTTTAAACCAATTTGACCTAAAATACCTAATACTCCAACACCTATCAAACATCCAATTATTCCAAAAACAATTGTAATGAAAAGAGTTTCCATCCCTATCATATTTCTTATAAAGGATTTTTTTGCCCCAATGGCTCTCATTGTTCCAATTTCAGCAGTACGTTCGGATACAGAAACTACCAGGGTATTCATTATTACAATAACTACCACCACTGCTATGATTGCCAAGATAGCGTAAAATATTGTTCCTGCTACATCTGCTAATTGGGCTGACATACCAGCTCCATCAGTCCATTTATAAGCTGTTAGTTCTAAATCGTTTTCAGTGAAAAAATCATTTAAATTGTTAATCATCTGATCAGTATTATTGGTGTTATCAAGTTTAATAAGCATGTAACTCCATGCGTCATTATCAAGAGCATTTAATGAAGCTCTTTCAGAGGTATCTCCAAGTATATTAAGAAAGTCTTCTTCGCTAGAAATTGTATCATTTAAACTTTCTTGATCAAATAAATCATTATTATCAGCGAATAAATCATCACTGGAAGTTGAAAAAAGGCTATCCTCATCAAAGGTTCCAAGGTTTTCTTTTTCATTTTCATTTAAATTAAGACTTTGTTCAGTATTTAAAAGTATACCATTTAAAGCTCTACTATTTTCTTGGTCCAAAAAACAAATTAAAGAAACATCAATTGAAGAATCATCAAATTGATGAACTCCTCGAATAGTTACTTCACGAATTTTAGTTCCAGTAGAATCATTAATGGTTGAAATAATAAGTTTATCACCTATTTGAGCTTTAACTTTTGAAGTAGCATTTATCATATCAAGTACATATTGTGAAAGTACTATTCCTTCCTCACCATCGTTCAGAAAGGTTCCTTGGGTAATATTAATTCCAGAGGAAAACATCTTTTGATAATCAAGAGAGTCAACTCCTAGAAAGATTCCAAACCCCTCTCCATTTTCACCAAATTTTATTAATCCAGCACTGTTAATTTGTCCAGTAGTATCTTTAATACCTTTAATATCAGTTATTTTATTTTGAAGTTCATCAAAATTTTTTATTACTGAAGTTGAACCCTCAGAAACTGAGGGAAAAATCAAAGATGGGCTTGAATTTTTATCTGGAGCAACAAAAATGCTACCAGTATATTTTTCAACATAGTTTTTTTCTATACCATTATTTATAGTAGTTAAAATGCTTGATCCGATTATGAGGATGGCAATGCTTACAGCTACTAGTAGACCAATAATCAAAGTTTTTGATTTATGTTGTTTAAGATTTCTAAAGGCAATCTTAGAAAGTACGAAATCCATATACTACTCCTGTTCATTTCGAATATTTGAAACAATTTCTCCATCTTTCAAACGTATAACATGGTCGGCAATATCAACAATTGATTGATCATGTGTTGAAAAAACAAAAGTAGTACCAATATCACCATTCATTTTTTTCATTAATTTAATAATTTTTTCACTACTTTTTGAATCAAGATTCGCTGTAGGTTCATCTGCTAAAACAATAGATGGCTTTGTTACTAATGCTCTGGCAATTGCAACTCTTTGTCTTTGTCCACCAGAAAGTTCGTTTGGTCGATGTTTCGTCCAATCTTCAAGTCCAACAACTTTAATCAAGTATTTTATCCATTCTTCTCTTTCTTTTTTATTATCATTCTTATTTTTTTCTAAAAGTAAGGGAAATTCTATATTTTCATAAATATTTAGAACAGGGATAAGATTAAATGATTGAAAGATAAAACCAAGAGTATCATGTCTTAACTTTGTTATTTCGGTGTCTTTAAGACCATTTGTGAGTTTTCCATTGATGGTGACTTTACCTGTATCAGATGTATCAATACAACCAATCATATTTAAGATTGTTGATTTACCTGAGCCGGAAGGACCTGCAAAAGAAACGAAGTCTCCTTTATTTAAACCGAAGGATACATCCTTTATTGCATGTACCTTAGTTTTCCCTAAAGAGTAATATTTATTAACATTTTCAAAACAAATTATTTTTGAATCGCTACAATACATTGTAAACTCCTTTGTTTATAATAATTATAAAATACTACAAAAAATTTAAATAACTAATAGATAATAAATTAACGAACAATAACAAATTGTTATTTAAATCTTGTTTATAAGAATTTATTAGTGTATAACAAAATAAAGAGGGTTATATAATGAAATATGAATATAAAACGCTTTCCTTTATCAGACATAAAGTTTTTACTGCTGTAAGTAAAATGGCTTTTGAAAATAATTTGGATAACTTAGAAAATATTCCATATGAAATTATACCTGGAGATGTAAAAACTTATAGGGAAAGTACTTTTTTAGATCGTGCTATTGTAAGTGAAAGAATTCGTTTAGCTATGGGGTTAAATTTGAGACCCAGTGATAAATCAAGAGCTATTTCAGAAGGAATAGAGCAAGCGAAAATACCTTCAAAGTATTATGAACCCCCATTAATAAATATTATTAAGTTTGCCTGTAATGCTTGCCCCAGCAATAAATACGAAGTTACAAATATGTGTCGTGGATGTTTAGCTCACCCTTGTGTTGAAGTTTGTCCAAAACAAGCAGTAAGTATAATTAATGGGAAAAGCTTTATTGATCAAGATAAATGTATTCAATGTGGTTTATGTGCAAAGGCTTGTCCCTATTCAGCAATAATAAAGCATGAACGTCCTTGTGAAAATGCTTGTGGAATGGATGCTATCCATTCAGATAAGTATGGAAGAGCTGATATTGATTATGATTTGTGTGTAAGTTGTGGAATGTGTTTAGTAAATTGTCCATTTGGTGCAATTTCAGATAAAAGCCAAATTTATCAGTTGATTCGAGCTATGAATGAAGGATGCAAAGTAATTGGAATTGTAGCTCCTTCTTATCTAGGACAATTTGGAAGAAATGTTGGATTTAATGATTTTAAAAGAGCCTTATTGAAATTGGGGTTAGATGATGTTGTAGAAATTGCAATTGGTGCAGATATTTGTACTATTGAAGAAGCTGAAGATTTCATGAAAAATGTTCCTGGAAAATATGATTTTATGGGTACTTCATGTTGTCCTTCTTGGGCGGTTATGGCAAAAAAGATGTTTCCAGAATTTTCTGACCATATTTCAATGGCTCTAACTCCAATGGTATTTACAGCCCGTTTTGTCAGAGAAAAGAATCAAAATGCTAAAATTGTATTTATTGGACCTTGTAGTGCAAAAAAACTTGAAGCTTCGAGAAAAAGCATAAAAAGCGAAGTGGATTTTGTAATTACTTATGAAGAATTATCAGGAATGTTCGATGCAAAGAATGTAGAAGTTGTTGGAACTGATAAAACTCTTAATGATGAGGCTACCGCTTCAGGAAGAGGGTTTGCTGTTGTTGGAGGAGTAGCTAATGCAGTGTCAAATTTAATAAAAAAACAAAACCCTGAAAAAGAAGTTAAAATTAAAACAGCAGCAGGTTTAAGAGAATGTCGAGAAATGCTTTCTGAAGCTAGAAAGGGAAAATATGATGGTTACCTTCTTGAAGGCATGGGGTGTCCAAATGGTTGTGTTTCCGGAGCTGGATGTTTAGTTCAATCCAATGTAGCTGAGCGACAGGTTAAAAATGCTTCGAAAAACTCAAATTTAAAAACTTCTGACGAATCAAAGTATTCTGATAAACTTTATCTGTTGAATGAGAAAGTTTAATTTTTTTCTGCTTGTTTTTTGAAGGCATCAAGATGCTGTAAAGATCCATCCCTTAAGGCTTCAAAAACAGTTCTTACATCGTCATTTAAATCAAAAGTAAGGAATTTATCATACATAGCAATATTTTCTATTTCTGCGATTACTCCAATATCATAAATTTCTTCTAGAGAATTAGGTAAAATTACATGTTCGCTTCCCACAAAAGAGGGAACTTCATATCCATAGGTTTTATATAAATCTAAAAGATATCCTTCATGAACTTTTTCGGCTTCTATAATATTACTGAAAGGTTTTGTAACATTATATTCTTCCATGATAAAGGTATACTCTGCAAATGCAAGTCTTTCATCTTCAATAGCATATTTTAACATTTGCTCTAGGGTGAATTCCTCTGTAATTTCAGCAGCTTTTGCACCAAACAATTCATTTGAAGAAGTACTAACGCTGAGTTCAGGTTGGGCTGAAGCCGAAATTGTAAAGAAACTAAATAACAATAACAGGGAAATCAGTAGAAAAAACTTTTTTAAAGTCATAGCTTACTCCTTTTCTTAAATTATAACATGAATATTCAATTTTAATAAAAATTATTTTGTACCCATTGCCTTATAACCAATTACAACTGTCCATACGTAGGCACAAGTTTTTGGAATCATAAGCATTCCAACTAGTGGGTATTTATGTGCAAAAAGTACAACTGGAATGTAACAAGCAAAGCTTATAATTATTGAAAGTGGAAGGAAAGAAAATGCCTTATCCTTAGAAGTTTTAATTTCTTTGTAATAAATAACAATAATTAATATTCCAAGTATTAAGAAAGGTATATTTCTTAAAATTCCCCATAAAAGAGAAGGTTCTGAGGAAGTCCAACCGTTCTGTGGGAATACACACAAGATTATTCTAGCCATTGCCAAAAAGAAAACTGTTTTTGTTAGTTTAGAATTTTTAGTTTTCTTATATCGATAGACCCAAACATAATAAAGTAGGACATAAAAAATTGTCATGGTGATTGAAGTTACTAATTTTCCAATTCCAAGAGGACCAATTAAATTTTCAAGGCCCACTGTATTTAGGGCATAAGCTCTTGGAACTAGATGAAAGGCATCACCACTACCTAAAATTACTGCCAAAATACCAAAAATTGTGTATTGTTTTTCCTTACTTTTTTTTATCATAATGATTCCAATACTTATAACTGTAATTAAATAAAATATATCAAAAATGGTCTCAAAATACTTTTGCATAAAAACTCCTTTAACTTTTGAGGATTTTTTGATGATAATGGTTTCAAATTTTATAATCAAGAGAAATGTTTGTTCTCAAATGAATTATTCTTTTTTGAAACAAGTGGAAAAGTAATTAATAGAATCAAAGCTAGTAAAAACATTGAATAGTTTAAACCAAACCTGTCGGCAACAAAACCTACCAATGGAGCCAAAACAATTGTAAAAATGGATTGAACCTGAGAAGCAAGACTCAAGACCGTTGTACGTTCTTGTTTATTCATATTATCATCAATAACATCAATAAAAATTGGTTTTCTAATATTTAACAATAAATACATTAGAATAAAAATTAAAATAACAAAAATAGGAAGTTCAATAGTAAAAGCTAAAATTAAAATAAGTAAAGGTAAACTTAGATATAATAGTTTTAACAGTTTATCACGACTTGTGAGTTTAATTAGTCTATAAGAATTTTTTGATCCAAAGGAACTTATTAAGTAAATGGCACAATAAGTTAAACCAAGTATAATCTTTAACGAATCATCCTTTGAGAAAGTTAAAAGTGTAAAGGCTATTGAAGTTACAAGTAAAGACTGTAAAATAGGTTGAATGTAATCTTTAATTGATGAAATAATACCTTCAAAAAGCCCATTACTTATTATAAGTTTGTTTAAATTCTTGTTGGTAAAAATATTTTTAATTGAAGTTTTAACAAAAGCTATAAAACTAATTTCCCCTTTTTGTGTTTTTGAATCAATTGAATTTGGATAGGAAAGAATTAAAAGAAAATCAATTATATAAGGAATAATTGAAATCAGAAAAATATAATTTGAATCTGGTACCATTAAAATAAAGACTATTCCTAGAATTGAACTAAAACTACTTCCAATAAGAGAAGCAGAGCGTGTGTGACCATAAACAAAAGTTTTGTAACTCGTCCATTCTTTTTGATCTAAATAAGCATAAATTAAGGCCTTATGACTGCCAGTTCTAAAAGCTTCTCCTAATCCAAAAAAGAATATAGCAACGGCTGCAATAAGAAAACCTTTTGTAAAGAAAAAGAAAATAAAAGAAATAATATAAAAGGTAAAGCAAAGACAAAGTTCTGTTTTCTTACCAATATAATCTGCAATAAAACCAGAAGGAATTTCAAAAACATTCATTATTATTTCTCTGATTGAAATTAAAAATCCAATTTCTAGAAGAGTAAGACCTTTATTTAACAAAAAAATTAAAAGAAAAGGTTCAAAAAATTTTAAATCTTTTAAAAACCCATAAAAGGAAAACTTTATAATTAACGGGTCGTGTAGAATTGTTTTTTTCAAGTCATTAATCATTGTTTTTGATGATAGTATTTTTGTATTTTTCTGTAAAGTGGGTAGAAATAAATCCACAAAATGTTTAGTCTAAATAAAGTAAATTATGATTTAACAAAATTAACATTTTTAGAAGGGAATAGATGAAAATTTTATTGGTTTGTGATCAATTTTTTGGTGCAAATAATGGTACAACGATTTCAGCACGAAGATTTAGCCGAGAATTAGAAAAAAACGGAAATGAAGTAAAGGTTCTATGTGCAGGGAATAAAGATCAAGGGGATTTTTGTTTAGATGCTATTCACTTTCCCTTATTTGATGGACTTATTACCTCTCAAGGAATGACTTTTGCGAAAGTTAATCCTAAAATAATTTCTAAAGCAGTCGATTGGGCTGATATTGTACATGTCTATGTACCTTTTGCTTTAGCTAGAAAAACAATTAAAATCTGTAGAGAAAAAAACAAACCTTTTACTGCAGCTTTTCATGTTCAACCTGAAAATATTACAAGTTCAATTCATATGGCCAATTTTGCATTGGTAAATTTTATGATATACCAAAATTTTAAAAGACATGTTTATCAGTATTGTAATCATGTTCATTGTCCAAGTAAGATGATAGCCAATGAGTTAGTCAAACATGGATATAAATCTCAATTACATGTAATTAGTAATGGAATTGATCCTTATTTTAAATATATTAAACGAGAGAAACCTTTAGAATATAAAGATAAATTCTTAATATTAAATATTGGACGGTTTTCAATTGAAAAAAAACAAGATGTTTTAATAAGAGCAATAAATTCCAGCAAATATGCCAATAAAATACAATTAATCTTAGCTGGACAAGGTCCTAGAAAGAAAAACCTTGAAAAACTTGGTAAAATATTAAAAAATAAACCTGTAATGAATTTTTATAGTAGGGAAGATTTACTTGATATTATTTCAAAATGTGATTTATACGTTCATCCTGCTAATGTTGAAATTGAGGCTATGGCTTGTATGGAAGCTTTTGCGGGAGGTTTAGTACCAATTATTGCAAAAAGCCCAATATCAGCGACCTCTCAATTTGCATTAAATTCAAACTGCCTTTTTAATTGTGGTGATGAAAAGGAATTAACTGAAAAAATTGACTGGTGGTTAGATCATGAAAGTGAACGTAAAACTTGGGAGATAAAATATTCTGAGTATGCAAAAGAATATTCCCAAAAGAATTGTGTTTTGAAAATAGAAGAAATGTTTGAAAAGGCCATTGAAGAGAATGGATAAAAATATAAACCATAATGAAGATCAACATATTGTACATATGTGGGAACCTTTTAATTTTAAACCTAAAAGGGGTTATGATTACAGAAAAATAGGTTTTTTTAATACTCTTTTTTATTTTTTTAGTCGGGGTATTGTACAGGGACTTTTGAATATTTATAATCATTTTGTTTTTGGAATGAAAGTTCAAGGTAAAAAAAACATTAAGAAAATTTCTAAAAAACAGGGATCTGTTGTTATTGCAAATCATGTTCATATTTTAGATTGCACTTTAATAGCCAGTTTGGTAGGAAGAATGAGAAGAATATATTTTACTACCCTTGAATCAAATTTTAATATTCCAGTAATAAGACATCTTGTAAAAGGGTTAGGTGGAGTTCCCATTCCTGAAAATATTTCTGGTCTTAATGAATTTTTTCATGAGATGCAAAATGCATTAATAGATGGTGATTTTGTTTGTATGTATCCTGAGAGTGTTTTATATCCTTACTATGAAGGAATTAGAGATTTTAAAAGTGGGGCTTTCCATTTAGCGGTTGATACAAATAGTCCTATAATTCCAATGGTCATAACTTTTAGAAAACCAACTGGTTTTTATGCTTTATACAAAAAAAAGCCTTGTTTAACAATTACGGCTTTAGAACCAATTGAAATACCAAAGAACGGGGAGCACCACGAAAAGATTATTGAATTAATGAATAAATGTCATTTTGTTATGACGGAAGCAGTAGATAATCAGAAATTTATTCCACCATCTAGACGTTATTGCTTTGGTTTAAGAATTAGAAATCGTTCAAAGCGGGGTGATAAAAATAAGGGGTAATATTATGGGGTTGTTAAATGTTTAAAAATTTAAAATTTTATAGTGCACATATTTCAATCGTTTTAGGTTTTTAAGTTTAATGATGTGTATTATTAATTTACATTTTAATGGAATTAAATTAGCCTTAATAACAGAAATTGTTGCCAGAAAGAAAAGATTGTCAAAGAAAAATAAATTTGAAATAGGAGAAATTTTTGAATAAAGTAGATGCAATAGAAATTTTAAAAAATAGGGATTCATTACTTAATATTGATATTATTGAGAATCTAAAAAATGAAAATTCTCACTTAATATATTTGGATGAAAAAGGTTTTCTTATAGAAAACCATAAAACACAAATGATTAGTTTTGAAAAAGAAACCGAGATTAATTTTTTTGATAAAAAAATTGATAATTCTAAAATAATAGTAGTTCATCAAGAATTCTACAAAAACCATTTAATTAAAAAGGGTTATAAAGTTTTAAGTAATTGCCATCAGGCGGTTTATGAAAAAGATACTTTAAGTATTGATTTACCCTTGAATGTTGAAATAAAGATTTTGACAATTGAACAGCTAGATTTTGTCTTCAGCCACTATAATAAATTTGTTGATATTGATTATCTTAAAGAACGAATAGCAAATAAACAAATGGTTGGTTTATTTTTTAACAACCAAATTACCGGATTTATTGGAATACATAAAGAAGGTGCTATTGGAATGTTAGAGATTGATGAAAAATATCGAAGAAGAAATTTTGCTACCTTTTTGGAGAAATATATTGTTAATAAACAATTAGAAGATAAAAAAATACCTTATTGTCAAATTGTTGATGGTAATGAGAAGT
>JBAYZQ010000088.1:0-9205 GCA_041672385.1 Sphaerochaetaceae bacterium
ATTCAGTAGTATCTCTATGTTTTGTTTTACCCGATAATTTAGTTTCTTCCATAACTTCTCCTAATCTAATTTTTTAAATCTAAGTCTAAGGGCATTAGTTACTACGAAGATAGAACTTAGAGACATCGCTAATGATCCAATCATTGGGTTCAATAAGAAACCTCCAAATGCAAATAAAAGGCCTGTTGCAATTGGTATTCCAATGGAGTTGTAGAAGAATGCCCAGAACAAGTTCTGCTTTATGTTTTTGATTGTAAAAGAGCTTAATCGATAGGTTCTATAAACATCAAGAAGTTCATTTTTCATCAAAACAACATCAGCACCTTGAATTGCTACATCAGAGCCATTGCCAATAGCAAATCCTACATCTGCTTGAGCTAGAGAGGGTGCGTCATTTATTCCGTCTCCTACCATCATAACAATTTTGCCTTCTTTTTGGTATTTTTCAACTACTTTTGCTTTGTCAGTTGGAAGTACATTTGCTTCAATATTATCAATACCCACTTGTAATGCAATATTTTTTGCAGTGTATTCATTATCTCCAGTAAGCATTACAATTTCAAGTCCAGCTTTTTTGAGTTTATTTATTGCTTTTTTGCTATCTTTTTTTATTGTGTCAGCAACACTAATAAGTGCTACAACTTTTTCATCTATGCTAAAATACATTGTTGTATTGCCTTCAAGTGATGATTTTTTAACTTTATTGCTGAATTTACTTACATCAGTTTTAAAAACATTCATTAATTTTTCATTACCAATGCTTATCATTTTTCCGTTATCTAGGAAGGCTATTATGCCCTTGCCGTTGAAAGTTTTTGATTTATTAATGGGGAGATCACCCTCTAATCTTTTAGAGTTCATCTTTTCAACAATTGCTTTGCTTAATGGATGTTGTGATGTTTTTTCAACAGAACCTGCTATTTTTAAGAGTTCATCTTCGCTGTATTTATCATCAAATATTTCAATATTTGTAACTTTAGGTTTTCCTTCAGTTATTGTACCTGTTTTATCAAATATTACAACTTGAGCTTTATGTATTTGCTCTAAAGCTTCACCGGTTCTAATTAAGATTCCTTTTCTTGCACCAAGTCCTGTTCCAACCATTATTGCTGTTGGAGTTGCAAGTCCTAAAGCACAAGGACAAGCTATGACAAGTACTGAGGTAAATATGTTTAGTACAAAGCTTATTGGTTGACCATTTATTGCCCAAACAATAGATGAGATTAATGCGATAGCAATTACAATTGGGACAAATACTCCTGCAACTTTATCCGCAATTTTGGAGATTGGAGCTTTCTTTCCCTGTGCGTCTTCAACGAACTTGATGATTTTAGCTAAAGCTGTATCGCGACCAACTTTTGTAACTTTCATATAAAAGGTTCCACTTGTATTAACAGAACCACCAATGATAGAATCTTTTATGTTTTTTTCAACAGGAAGGCTTTCTCCAGTAATTAGACTTTCATCAATACTTGCATATCCTTTAATTATTTCACCATCAGTTGGAACATTTGATCCTTGTTTGACAAATAAAATATCACCAGGTTTTACTTCTTCAATCATTACTTCTTTGTAGGTATTTTTTTCAATATCAGATACAAAAAGGGCAGTTTGAGGAGTTAAATTTAAAAGTTCTTTTATAGCTGATTTTGTTTTTCTCTTGCTATTTCTTTCAAGATATTTGCCAATTGAGATGAAAGTTAAAACCATAGCTGCCGCATCATAATAAAGAGTATTCAAAACAGATGGATAATCTTTTATTAAAAGTGTTTGAATAATACTGTAGATAAATGATGTTAAAACACTGATTGCAACAAGGCTGTCCATGTTGGGACTTAAATGCATAAGAGATTTAAAACCATTTATAATATATTTTTTTCCTATGATTATTATCGGAAGAGTTAGCAATAATTGAATTATTGCCCAGTTATAAGGGTGAGTTGCTTTTGAAATAATACCAAAGATTGGGAGATTAAACATTTGTGACATTGAGACGTACATAAGTAAAACAGCTAAGATTATGGAGTATTTTAAAGACCTTTTAATTAATATTTCTTTTTGTTCTTCATCATCTATTTCTATTTTTTTATTTTCAATTGAGAGAGTTTCATTATCAATCTTTCTTATACCATAACCAGCTTTCAAAACTTTTTCTTCAATAGCGGAGGAATCTACTTTAGAATCATCGTAGGTTATTGTCATTTTGTTAGTGGTAAGATTGACGTTGCTTTCGCTAACCCCATCAAGCTTTTTTGTAACTTTTTCTACTGTTGCACTGCAGGCCGCACAACTCATTCCTTCTATTACATATTCTTCATGAATCATTATTACCTCCAATATACCCCCATGGGGTATATAAAAGATAATAATAAAAGTCTAAATTGTCAATGGGTAAACAATTAATTTACTAAATCAATTATTAATTTGTTCCATCGTGCTTATATTTTAAAGTTAAAAAAAAATAAGAATTAAATGGAAAGTAAAAATTGTAAATATTTATAGAAAAAATATTGTGAAGATTCTATAATGGGAAGAAAAACTTGTGTTTTAAAAGGATTCATTTTTAATGGGAGGATAAAATGAACAAAAGGATAAAAAAAATACTATTTTTGTTTTTAGGAATTTTATTGTTTACAAATTTTATTTTTGCTTCTTCAGAAATAAACATTATTGCAGATTCTACTTACGCTAAAACAATAGAAACTAGTAATGAAAAAATTGGATTAGATAAAATTGTTCCAAAGAACGGTCCGTTTGGAAAGATACAAAAAATAAAAGTTGGTTTCTTTTCAAAAAACTATAATAGTGAAATTCGGGTAAAAAATAATACAAATATACAGGTTACTTATGAAAAAGACCAACCAAGGAAAGTTGTTTTTGTGCCTTATGTTGGGAATATTGAAAATTTCTTGGATAATTTGGAGTTTATAAAAAAAAATTATTATTTCGGAGAAACAGTTGATTTCCCATCAGAAGAAGAGCTAGGCATTACAAATCTTGCTGAACTTGGCTCAAAATTTGTAAAAGTAGCTCAGGGAGATGATTTAAAAGAAGCAATTTACAACTTAAACTTTTCCATGAGACTGGATGATGATAAAATTGAAGAAATTATAAACAACTTTGAATTTTCTTACTATGATTCTCAATTTTTTTCTTCATACAATGAGACAATTTATATTTTTATAGAAGTAATTTTAAAACCAATGACAATTTGTTATGATCGAAGCAAGGGTGATGAAAAAAATAGAATAATTACCAAAGCTTTTGGAGATTATTTAAATCTAGAATTTCCTTATCAAGGGAAAATACCAGAAGGGAAAACCTTTATTGGATATGATATTTACGATAGTTCAAACAACTTAATAAACGATGATACTCAGGTTTTAAGAGTTTATGATAATTATTTAATTAAACCTATTTTTGTTGATAAAACTTTTAAAAATGAGGATAAAGATGTCTTTTTATTTACCAATGATTATGATAATCAAAATATTTTAGAAGAAGGATTAATGACTGGAAAACTATTTTCAATTAATTCTTTATCTGGCAAATTAGAAAAAGAATATTGTCTTTCTTACAGTGTTTCAGATGATTTTAAAACCTGGGATTTTAAAATTCCATCTTTAATTTTTGATGGAAATGGCAACATTTTGGACATGAAGAAAGTTATGCATAATTGGCATAAACAGCTTTCTGTTAGAAATGTTTATGATGTTTATAAAATGATTGAAGGTACAATTCCTGATGGGATTCCAAATTCAGTTAAGTATTGGACTAACGGCTTGATTGATGATTTTGGAGTTCAATTAACCAAAAATAATACCATAAGAATTTCTACTAAAGAGAGTTGCCCATTTGTCCCTTACTTGCTTACAATGAAAGAGTTTGGGCTAACTTATGAATCCAAGCTCCCTTGCACAGGTCCTATTTATTATGATGAAAATAGCAAGACCTATAAAAAAAATGAGAACTATTTTAAAGCATCGGAATTTAATTGTGATAAAATTCTAAATTGGGAATTGGATAGTGATTATGAAATTGATAATTTACTAGATGAATTTAAAAATAAGAATATTATGATTTTTGATAAAAATGATAATGAAGAAAATAATATGAAAATTAATCCATATTCAGACATGATTTATTTTCTAGTTTTTTCTCCTTTTAACAGTTTATCTGATGAAAAAGTTGCAAAGAATTTGTCAAATGCATTTAGAAAATATATGGATGAATCCTTTTTTCAATTAAGCAACGATACACATAATATAAAAAGATTATATGGAATTTTTCCTGATTGTATTGGGTATTCAAATTCAATGAAAGATTATGGAGATATTGATTATTCTCTAATTAAATCAATTGATAGTTTAAATGTTGTAAAAGAAAGTTATTATGGTTATCCAATTCTAAATGTAACTCAAGATGTTTTTACTAATTTTCTTGATAGTATGGGAATTGATTATAACATAATAAGTTTTGATGATATTAACAAAGGAAAACCTTGGGATGTGCTTTGTAATGGAATAAACTTTGGAGAACATCTTTGGACTAATGAAAAATATTTAATTCCTTTTATTGATTTATGGGCATCTGAAAATTTAACTTCTTTTAGCCATATGGTTTCTTTGCCACAAGAAGTTCAAGATAAACAAGAACTTTTAAGTCATACAGAGAATTTTGAAGAACGTTTAGAATTATATAAACAAATTGATAACTTGTTTTTTGAAAAAGTTCCCTATATCATTCCTTGCTTTACAAAACAACTAGAAAGTGGATGGTCTAGCAATGGCGTTTCAGGTGCTATAATTCCTTTTGATTGGCCATATGTTTATAATTATGCAAATTTAAGTGTAGAATAAAAAAATAAGGGTTTCAATCTTTATTGAAACTCTTTTAAACAGTTTCTATCAACAACCTTTTTTCAACTAAAATAAATTACCAAAGTATACAGTCGGTTAACTATCCCATAATTAAGTTTGATTATTTTGATTTTAGTGTTAGAATAATAGAGTATCTACATTAGATATAAAAAATTAAAAAAAAAGAAGGAGACAAAAGATGGATGCAAGAGTAAAAACCTTATTAAATCAACAAATTAATAAAGAGTTCTTTTCAGCTTATTTATATTTAAGCTTTGCAAATTTTTGTGAAAATCGTGGGTTAAGTGGATTTGCTAATTGGTATCAAGTTCAAGCTCAAGAAGAAAGAGATCATGCAATGTTATTTGTTAAGTTCTTACACAATAATGATGAAAACATAACCTATGAAGCAATAGGAAAACCTCAAAACACTTGGGCAAATGAGTTAGAAGTGCTCAAAGCTGGTTTGGATCATGAAAAATTTATCACTTCTTCAATCGACAAGATTTATGAAACTGCTCTTGAAGTAAAAGATTTTCGTGCAACACAATTCTTAGATTGGTTTGTAAAAGAACAAGGCGAAGAAGAAACTAATGCAAATGATTTAATCAAAAAAGCAGAATTAATTGGTCGTGATGGAAATGGATTATACTTACTTGATCAAGAACTATTAACTCGTGTTTATACAGCTCCTTCACTTGTTATTTAATTGCTTAGTAACCAAGCAGTTATTTTAAATGAAAAAACTTGAATTTTTAGTTTGAGGCTTTTATTTGTCAAAGAATCAAAAATAATTCCAACAGATAAATATTTTCATAAGTTTTAACTGATAAAAAAAGATGCTTAAACAAAACTAATTCTTATTAAGCTATCATAAATAAATATGATAGCTTAATTGTGAAAACTAATACTACAAAGTATCTAAAATCTTTTGAATAGCCTCTTTGTAATCAGAAAATTCTAATCCATTTTCAAGTGAAAAATCTCTTACAGTTTGAGAACTCGAGTTGTAGGGTTTTCCCATTATTTCTTCTATTTGAGTTTTTGTCATTCCCCAATCAAGAAGATCTAAAAATGTAGTTTGACCTTTTACAAGCTTTTCAACAGAAGCGGAAGAAGAAACCTGAGAATCTACATTCACAAAGGTTGGTGAAACACTCTTCTCTTTAAGTAATTGAAATTTTTCGTCAGAAATTAATCCTTTATCTCTAAGTATATTCAATGCTGGATTTGGTAAAAGCGTAGTCTCTTCTGGTTCATACGGCATTTCAAGATACAGTGATACAAATAATCTTACACTATCAGTACCAACTTCGCCTTCTATACCCTCACTCATATCTTGATAGAAAGTCTCTAAATCTTTGGCTTTATATTCATTAGCAGATTTTACTGATGTGTCTAAAGCAAAAGCCTCAGCAAGGATTGTAGCAGGAACAGCGAAATTCTTTTCAATATCTTCAAAGGTATAAGAACCTCTTATGTCTGAAGGATTCGCTAGGCCAGCAAATTCACCAGTTGTAAAGCGAACAGGAGTTTTGGTACTCTCTGTTTTCCAAAGCCCCAAAGCACTAAGGATGAATATACCACCTAAAATGATTACAATTAATAATAAAGCCGTTCGTTTTGCATCAAGCTTCAGGGCTTTGTTTTTTCCAGATTGAGAGGTTTTCAAGTCAAGAGTTTCAGGAATAGGACAAGCTGCCTCCGAAGTACATGCTAGACAGGAAATACATTGATGATCTTTAACCATTGATTTTGTCGATACTTCAATGTTCATAGGACAGGCTTTATCACAAGCTTTACAAGATATACAGCTTTTTTGATTTCTTCTGATACTAAAAATCCTAAAGAAATTAGTTAGCCCAAGTAAAGCACCATAGGGACAAGCATATTTACAAAAAGGTCGTTCTACAAATAATGATAGAACTATGACCAAACCCAAAGCAATATAACCAGTTATCGCAACTTCACCTGTCCAGAAATTAAATAAAGCAAAATAAGGATCAAAATTAGCAAAGACAAGCTTGGCTGAAATGGCAGTCATGACTAAAACCCAAATTAACACTAAATAACGTAAGTATCGTAAAATAGAATCCAAACGCTTTGGAATAAAATGATTATATTTTTTGTGAAAGATTTTCTTTCCTATATAACTTATCCACTCTTGAAAAGATCCAAAAGGACAAACCCAACCACAGAAAATAGTTCCTGCTATTATTGCTGTCAAAAAGACAATTATCATCAAATAAAAGGAAGCTTCATGGACTTTTTGGACAAATGTGCCAGTAGTGATGTACTGATAAATTGTAACCACTCCTCCAACCGGACAAACTGCATGAAGAGAAGCCCCTTTAATGAATGGGATTGTTATACCCGATTCTTCTAGATAATGACCTATTACGACCAAAAAGATTAACAAAAAGAATATTATCTGTACTATTCTTCGAATCAATTTTACAGAAGTACGTTTTTTCATAAAAAGCCCCCTTTTAATAATTTACTATAGCAAGGGGTATTCCTATTGTAAAGTTTTATCAGTTATTATTTCGCTATTAATAAGGTGCGGTCTTTTTGTCGCTTTTCAAATTACTGTACAAAATTAAGAAACAGAAATAGAATAAAAAAATCTTATTTTTAAAATTTATTAAAAAATTTAAAAAAAACATTTGACTGTTCCCCTTGGGGAGACTTTATCATTGGTTTAACTTACATTATGCGGAGGAAAATAATGACAATAGCTAAAGTAGCAGAACTCTTAGACTTAACAAAAAAAGCAATTCGATACTATGAAGGGGTAGGCTTAATTGAACCAAAGATATCAGGAAATGGTTATCGAGATTATTCAGATGAAGAGACTAGAAAACTAGTTATAATTAAAACCCTTAGGAATTTATATTTTTCTATTGATGAAATTAAGCAGTGTTTAGAGAATGACAGTAAATTAATTACTTGTTTTACATCAAAATCGAATCAATTACAGGAAGATAATCAGCAGTTATCAAGTGTAATAGGCCTTCTCAATAAATTTATTTCTAAAAAGGGTTCTCTTGAGGATTTACCAGAATTTCAGAAAGAAGTTGAAAAGGTAGTAAATCAGCGTCCTAAACAGCTGAACTTTCAATTGCAACAGGTTTTTCCTGGGGATTTTGGTGAAATTATAGCGACCGCTTATGGGCAATTTCTCGATGAAGAGCTTACTTCAGAGGAGCAGAAGGAAGCCTGGGAAGCTCTTATTACTGAATTAGATGATATTGATACCATTGAAGTGCCTAGAGACCTTATTTTATGGGCAAGAAAGAACAATAATAAAGAGGATATTAGAAACAACTATTCAAGACTAACAAAAGAATATGGCTTAAGTTATGAAGATTTTAATGAGGCTAAGAAGGAGAAAATACAAAGTTATCTTGAAAATTCTGATGAAAAGGTCAAATCCTATTCAACTCAAGATTTAGTGATGTTCTTAGCTAAGGAAGGAAAACCCGTTGTAGATGCTTTTGGTAAATATCTACCAATAATTAGCAAGAAATTTCAACAATTTTATCTCAAACAAGCCAGATTCCTCCATGATAATCCTGAATTAATTGAAAAACTGAAGCAAAACTAAAAAGGATAAGCAAGTTTTTATCTCTTTAATTTTATCCGAATTTTCTTATAGAGGGAGTTCGGATTTTCATTTTATTTAAAGTAAAAAATCAAAGATAATGGAATCCTTACATATTTCGAAACAGAAACTCAATTAATCATTTCTGAAGAGTTTATCAATTCTATACGACCGGAATTTACTTTAAGCAATGTTGAAGATGGCTTGAAATTTCAAGAATTTCTTTATTCAGTAGATGAAAATTACTTCAATGAAGGTTTTTTTATTGAAGGGAACAAATGGATATTTGTACGTGATGAATTTTTTGGAGACATCGAAGCCTGGATAGTAGAAACCAACGAGAATGGAATTATAACTAGTATCCTATATGAAGGTGAGGCTGATGTTATCTTAGGAGATGAACTTTTCAAAAATTCTAGTATGGGTTTTATTTATGAAACTATCGAGAGTACTCCAATTCCAACATCTGATTTTAACCAAATTAATACGATTATGATGGAAGAGTTTTTATATGAAATTGAAATTGATTCAATTACAAGTCAATGGCTTGACAGGCTAAGTCGAGCTACTTGGTATAGCTGTGAAATTTCAATTGAAGAAGAGTATGAGGACATGACTAGTATATCCTACTATGAGATTTTTCCTTTTGTATGTAATGGGGAAATCTATATTTTTGATGAAATTGAAGAATTGCTTTCTTCAGCTATTTTTATTCAAAGTATAAGATTAGATTTTCTCTTAA
>JBAYZQ010000089.1:0-9160 GCA_041672385.1 Sphaerochaetaceae bacterium
GATATTCTTTTTAATGAAGAAGGAGTAAAACTTGATTTTCTTACTGGGCAAGGTGGGTTTTTTAAAACAAAAGAAGTTGGTTTAAAAATGATGGCATCTGCTACTCATACTCCTTGTCGAATCCTATCTAGCGCAGGCGAGGGAGGTGCATGGGGAATTGCAATATTAGCCTCATTCCTTAACCAGAATACAGATTTAGGAACTTATCTTGATACTAAAGTATTCAAAGCATCTAAGAGTTCCTTAATTGAAGCTAGTAGTGAAAATATTAAGGGTTTTGAAAAGTTTTATACCAGATATAAAGAAGGTTTACCAATTGAAAAGGCTGCGATTGAAAATTTATAATTGGACTTTTAAAGAAGATATATTTAGTTTATCTTCTCAAAATAAATAAATTACATAGAAAATCTATGTTGAATGGTGGTTATTATGAAGAATATTAATGATTTTTGTTTTTGGTTTTTAACAGGTTCTCAACATCTTTACGGAGAAGAAGCTTTATTAAAGGTTAAGGAAGATTCTCGAATAATGGTTGATTATCTAAATGATAAAGGAAATTTACCTTGCAAAATAGTTTTAAAAAGTACTTTAGTAGATGCAAGTAGTATTGAAAAAACTATACTTGAAGCAGAGTTGGATACAAAGTGTGGTGGAGTAATTTGCTGGATGCATACTTTTTCTCCAGCAAAAATGTGGATAAATGGTTTGAACAAACTCACCAAACCAATGCTACAGATAAATACTCAATTTAATAGATCTATTCCTTATAAGACCATGGACATGGATTTTATGAATCTTAACCAAAGTGCTCATGGAGATAGGGAGTTTGGATATATTACAGCAAGAATGAATATTCCAAGAAACGTAATTGTAGGGTATTGGAAAGATTCTTCTTTTCAAAAACGGATGTCCAATTGGATGAGGGCTGCAGCAACTACTGTTGCAGGAAGAAAGCTAACTGTTCTTCGTTTTGGTGATAATATGAGAAATGTTGCTGTAACTTGCGGAGATAAAGTTGAAGCCTATATTAAACTTGGATGGAATGTTCCTTATTTTGGTATTGGTGATTTAGTTGATAAAATGAAGGAAGTTTCTACTAAAGATGTTGATAAATTAATGGAGGAATATTCCAGACTTTATGAATTTAATGGTTCTGGTCCTTCCTTCTTGGAACATGTAAGAGAACAAGCAAAAATGGAAATTGGTATTGAAAGAATACTTATCGAAAATGAAGCTGAAGCTTTTTGTACAAATTTTGAAGATCTTCATGGACTAAAACAACTACCAGGTTTAGCTTGCCAGCATCTTATGCAAAGGGGTTATGGTTTTGCAGGAGAAGGTGATTGGAAAACAGCTGCCATGGTTAGAACTCTAAAAATGATGGGAGAAGGTCTTGAAGGTGGATGTTCCTTTATGGAAGATTATACTTATAATCTGGAAGAAGGAGATGAATGCGAGCTTGGAGCTCACATGCTTGAAGTTTGTCCTTCAATAACCGACGAAAAACCTAAAATTGTAGTAAATCCCCTAGGAATTGGTGATAAGGAAGATCCTGCAAGACTTGTCTTCACAGGTAAGGCAGGTGATGGTTTTACTCTTTCAATTGTTGATATTGGAGGTCGTTTGCGGGCTGTTTTGAATGAGGTTAAATTAATTACTCCACCAGAAGAATTCTTGAAATTACCCGTTGCAAGAGCTCTTTGGAAACCACTTCCAAACTTTATTACTTCATCTGAATGTTGGATTCTTTCAGGAGCTGGACACCATAACACCCTTAGTACTGCCGTTGAACGTGAATCAATAATATTCTGGTCTGAGATGAACTCAATTGAGCTTCTTACAATTGGAAAGGGAACAACTGTTGAGTCTTTTAGGATGCAAGATAGATGGAATAGAGCAGCTTATCGTTAGAGATTGTTGAAGGGAGAAAGCTTGAAAAATAAACAAAAAATAGGTACCATGTTTTATCAATAAGTGATAAAAAGTGAGAGGAAATATACTTGAAAATAACTGAGATTGCCAAAGAAGCAGGAGTGTCGATTGGTACAGTTGACAGGGTCTTACATAACAGGGGACGTGTGTCTGATAAAACACGGGAAAAAATTGAAAAAATAATTAAAGAAAACAATTATCGTCCCAATCAAATGGCTAGAAATCTTAAGATTGGTAAAAAACTCAGCATCGGTATTTTGATTCCTTCTCTTGATAGTGAGGGTGGTTACTGGAAAGCCATAATGGATGGTATGGAGGCAGCTTTAGAGGAACTGCAAAGCTTTTCTGTTTCTTCTACCGTAATGGAATTTTCCAGAAATCTAAAAAACGATATGATTGAAAAAGGTAGGGCCTTAATTGCAGAAGGTGTTGATGTTATTGCCTTGCCTCCTGTTGTTCAAGAGGAATCCTATCAATTGATTAAATACATGGAGAATTTGCCTTATGCGTTTTTTGATTCTCCCTTAGCTAATACTTTTCCAATAACAGAAAACCTTCAAGACCCTTATAAAGCTGGAACGTGTGGAGCTAGACTTATGGAACTTTTTCAGCCTGTTGATGGACGTTTTATCTGCCTTCAAATGCATGATACTGCTTATAATCTTCAATGTAGGGCTCAGGGCTTTATTGATTATTTCAAAGATAAAGATGTTTCTGTATTGAATGTTAGATGGAATGGAGATTATAAAGAGAAATTCTATTTATTTCTTGACAAACTTTTTTATAAGCATCCAGCTACAAATGGTCTTTTTGTTACCAATGATATTACTGGAATAGTATCAAAACATCTTTCAGAAACTCTCAAAACTGATATGCCAATAATAATAGGTTTTGATTTGGTAAACATAAATCCTGATGAATTAGAAAAGGGAAATATTTCCGCTTTAATTTCTCAACAACCAAGAATGCAAGGTTATAATACTATTAATGAAATTTTCAGAATTCTTATGATGGATCAAAAGAATACTATTCCTACTTCAAAAATACCAATTGAAATAATTCTTAAAGAAAACCTCAATAATTAGATATAAAAGTTCGCAAAAATAAAATGCTATTTTAGATATGCGAACTTTTAAAATGCAAAAAGAGGAGCCTCTCCAAAGAAAGTTACCAAGTTTTAGATACAATTAATACTTAGATTGTTGTATGTTTGTGCATTAAAGTATTGCTTATTGATACTGCATGGTTGATATGATTAGCAAATAATATTTGAAAAAAAAGTGTGAGTTTCAGAGAGAATAAAAGTCAGAAATGATTTAAATACTTTACTTCCTTTATTAGCAAGAAACACAGTATTGTCATTAATGTATTTTAATAAAGAAAGTCAATTTTATTTAAGTTGGTTCAGCTTTTTCTTGGTCGTTTTTTAAAGAAATTAAAATTTTTTTAAAAAATAAGGAAGAATTAATTGCCCTAAAATTTTAACAAAACATAAAAATATTGGCAAATATGACAAAAAAATGGAATTAGCACTGGAATTTTGAAATTTAGTGTAGTATATTTTAAGAGAATCTAAAATAGCAAGACGAGGAGGTAAAAATGTTATTATCATATAGTGCAAAAAACTTTTATTCTTTTAAAGAAGGGATTGAAGTATCTTTCAGATTACCTAATTCATATCTCAAATCAACATCTAATACTAAAAAGGTTACAAATGCACTTTGTATAAAAGGAGCAAATGGCGCCGGAAAATCTAATGCATTAAAAGTTTTAGATTTCCTTACAAAATTTTGTTGTAATTCTTTTTCATTAAAACCAGAGGACCCTTTGAATTTTAAATCATTTTTTGACAATGAAACACCTACAGACTTTAAAGTTGAATTTGAAATTAATGGAATTGAATATGTTTATGACTTGAGTATAACAAAGAAAGAAGTATTAAATGAATCAATTATTCGTAAAATAAAACGTGGTAGTGTTTTGTTTGAAAGAATTAAAAATAAAATAACAAAGACTACTGAAGAATTTAATGAGTTAAAAGAAATAAAATTAAGATCAAATGCGTCTATTATTAGCACCGCTCATCAATATGAAATAAAAAAAATTGATTTTGCATATTCCTTTTTTTTCAATTTTATAACTTCAATTAATACATCTTTAAGTTTGTTAGGAGAAACAGAGAATGAATCCTTTAACAAACGATATTCAGAATCTGAAAAAAATTTTTCATTTACTAAAGAAATATTAAAAAAATTTGATTTAGGAATTAAGGATATAATTATAAAAGAAAGAAAAATAGATGAAAATGAAACAAAATATATACCCTACTTTATTCATGAAAATAATGGGAAAGACTATAATTTGCTCTTTGAACAAGAATCAAGTGGGACTCAAAACTTATATTATCAACTTTACATATATAAAGTAGCTCTTGAATTAGGGTGTGTTTTTGCTTTGGATGAGTTTGATAATGATTTACATCCAGATATTTTGCCTTTACTTGTAGATTTATTTACGAGGGAAGAAACCAATCCGAATAATGCTCAATTTATATTCACTACTCATAGTTCTTCCATTTTAGATCAAATGGGAAAATATCGAACAATACTAGTAAATAAAGAAGAAAATGAAAGTTATTTATATCGTCTTGATGAACTCCCAGGAGACATGATTAGAAATGACAGACCCTTAGAACCTGTATACCGAAGTGGTAAAATTGGGGGTGTTCCTAAGGTATGAGAAATTATTCAAATGGAAAAAAAGACAAATTTATTAATTCCTTTCCGACTGAAAGTCTTGAAAGTGGAACTTGTAACATTAGTGACCGATGTAAATTTAATTTTTCTTTTTTTGATTGTTCTCAAGAAGCTGGACAAGATTTTAAAGATTGGACTATGCAAGAAATTTGTAAATTATTAAAAAAATTAATAGAATATAGTAAGATGTCTCTTAAACATTGGGAGACTGTTGCTATCGGATCAGGGAAACATAAAAGAAGTGTTTATGTTAGTTATGGAAATTTTCCGAGAAAAACTGATTTTTATTTTCCAAAACATATTCCATATCAAGCAATTTGGGGCCGTTTTAGACTTGAGCAATCTGTTCGTCTGGTTGGATTTACAATCCCTTCCGAATTTAATGAGACTAAAAGTAATAATAAAAAAACAGAATATAAATTTGATTGTAATACCTTTTATATTGTTTTTTTGGATAAAAATCATCGCTTTTATAAAATGGATAAATAAAAGAAGTAAAATATATTTTGGTAGGTAGACATATATTAACATCTCCTTACGGAATATCTAAAAAACAAGGTGAATTTAATTTTGCTACTTCATATAGTTCAAAAACTCTGTATCAATCAAATACTTCTTAGCAATTGAGTCAGCTTATATTTTAGATGTTGGCTTAGGAATTTCAATTTACATTATAATTTTAATCAGATTCTTTAATAAAAAAATTCTTGAATTCTTATAATTCATGCCTATAATGAAACAAAACCGGAAAGTAATATTCCTTATAAGGGAGCAAAAAAGAAAAATAAGGGGAAGGGTTTAAACTATTAGAAAAAAGATTTTATAATAATTGAAGAAAAAGGGAGATAGCAGGTTATGTTGTTTAAAAAGAAATCAATAAGAAGAAAACTTTTGATTGGAATGTTGTGTGCTGCAATTATCCCAATTTTAATTATTACGATAACATCACTTCGTATAACCTATGACTCCATGGAAGAACAACTAATTTATAATCGTAGGATGAGTATAGGATGGTTGAAAGATAGACTTGACCTTGAAATTAATGAATATAATAATTTGTTTTACCAATTTGAAATAGTTGAATCAATGAAAGAAAAAATTCAAAGCTGGTGTTATGAAGGCCAAGAATTGGATTATGAAAGTCAATGGCAATTGATTTCTGCAATGAATTCACAAATAAACCTAAAAAATGAGATTAATTCAATAGAACTATATAATTATACGAGAAAGGAAGTATTGGTATGTGCTAGAAGTGGAGCATCTCTTGAAGAAACTGGAGATCGTTTAAATCAGTGGAATCAAAGAAATGAAGATTTGCAATCTAATGTAGTATTTCTTAAAAATGGCAAAGAAATCCTTGCAATACATCAAATATTCAAGTTTGAGAACAAAAAACCTATAGCTCTTATGGTTGTTCATATGAGGCCTTATTTTATTCAAGATATTGTTGATGATATTAGGATGACCTCCAATGAAAGTGTTATTATTTTCAACGACCAAGATCAAATTCTTATATCTTCTGAAGAAAATGGATTTGATATTAAACCAATAAAAATTATTTCGGTAATGAATCAAATGAAAGAGGAAGATACGAATGAATTTTTCACAAACAATTCGTTTTGGTTTTACCGTCCAGTTAGCAGTGGAAAACTTGAAGTAGTTTTTGAAATCCCCGACAATGTAATTAAGACTGCTCAGAGAAAATCTGGTTTAGTTGGATTTATGGTAACAATTTTCACTTTAATTATTGCTATTATTTTTGTTTTTATATTTTCAAGATTTTTAACAAAACCAATAATTCATCTTTCAGAAAGAATGAAAAACCTTTCAATAGATGAACCTGACCCATTTAAAGTACCCTTAAAAATACAAACAAACGGTAATAAAGATGAAATAGATACCTTGAATGCTAGTTTTGTATCAATGATAAAGAAAAATCGTACCCTAATTGCCGATAAATACCAAACTCAAATAGAAAAAAGAGAAGCACAGCTTAAAGCTTTGCAAGCTCAAATTAATCCACACTTCATGTATAATTCATTACAAGTTATAGGAGGAATGGCAGTTTCAAGAAAAATGATGGATATTTATGAAATGACAGTAGCTCTTAGTGATATACTAAGATATTCATTAAGTTTTTCTGAAGATTCTGTGGCAATCAAAGAAGAAATTACTTATTTAAAAAGTTATCTTTCAATACAAGATATGAGATTCCCGAATAAATTGAATTATAAAATTGATTTTTCTGATGATGTTCTTGAATGTCAAATTCCAAAATTAATTTTTCAACCAATTATTGAGAATAGTTTTTCTCATGGATTATCGCAGAAAAAAGGAAAATGGAAAATTGAAATTGAAGGACATAGAATTGATAATGAGAAGATTCAAATAACTTTTACAGACAATGGAATAGGAATTTCTAAGAGTGAATGTAAAAAGTTAAACGAATCTTTAGGTAACGCTGCTTTTAAGATTTTGGATGCTAATTCTCATATAGGATTAAGTAATGTAAATTCTAGGATAAAATTATTTTGCTCTAATCCAAATTTTGGCCTAAAAGTTTTAAGTCCAGAAGAGGGAGGCACCGTAATAATTCTAAGGTTGCTTTCCAAAAAGGTTATAAATAGTGAGGAAGATAAATGAATTATAAGGTAGTAATAATTGATGATGAAAAATGGACAAGAGAAATTATTAAAGGTCTTGGAGAATGGGATAAACTTGGATTAGAGGTTGTAGGAGAAGCTTCCGACGGAGAATTTGGCTTGGAAATAATAAAAAGGACCAATCCTGATATTGTAATATCGGATGTTTGTATGCCAAGACTAAATGGACTTCAGCTTATAGAAAAGGTAAAGAGCAATGGTTTTGAAAGTCTTATAATTATGATATCTGGGTATGATGATTTTTCTTATGTTCAAAATGCTCTTCGTCTTGGAGTCAGTGATTATATTCTTAAACCAATAAAAGCTTCAATTTTAAATGAACAACTTGAAAAGTGTGTGGAAACAATCAAGAAAAAAAGAAATAGTTCAAATATTGGACTTGATTTAAATTTTGTTTCTTCTGAATATTCAACCTATATTGATTACAGATTAGAATGGGTGAATCGTGCTCTTCTTTCTAGTTCTGAAGAAAAACTAAATAAGGAATTTGACATTCTTGAGGAACAAATTCAATTTAAATTTTCTGAGATACAAAGACGAGATTTTATAATATATTTTTATTACCGACTTTTAAATAATCTTCAAAATTTCATTATTGGGTGTGGCTATCTTCCTAAGGAAATATTTTCAAGTAAGTTTACCTCCTTTGTATTTGGTGATGACACAAAATTTATAAGGATGTTAACTTACTTAAAAGAATTGTATATAGAAGCTAATAGAAAGATATTAGAGTTCAAACATAAAAGAAACAAAGTTGATATTACAAAAATTAAGGAATATTTAAATGTAAATTATTTAGAAGAAGTTTCACTTGAAAAAACTGCTGAAATATTCTCGATTAGTAAAGAATATCTTAGTAAAATTTTTAAAGATGAATATAAAATTTCTTTTTCCAAATATATTATAAAACTAAGAATGGAAAAGGCAATGCAACTTGTACTTAATCTTTCCATTCCTCTTAAAGATATTCCTGAGGCTTCAGGTTTTTTTGATCATGCTCATTTTTATAAAACCTTTAAAAAATACTATGAAAAAACTCCTGGAGATATTAGGTCAACCTTAAAAAAACACAATGAAACTGATTAATAAAAACTACTCCATTTGCTTGGGTTTGGATTTAATCTTAATCATACAAACAAAGAAATCCTTATATTTAAGGATTAGGAGGAAAAAATGAAAAAATTAATTGTTTTGGCATTAAGCTTGATAGTAGTATTTGGCTTGTTTGCCACTGCACAAAATGAGACTTCTGCAACCCAACCTGTGAAGGAAGTAGAATTAAATGTTATGATGAGTTTTCCAAGGTTTATGGATCAATGGGAAACTTATTGTAGGCAATTTGAAGAAAAAATGCTTCAAGAAGAGAACCTTAAAGTAAAGATTAATCTTGAAATGCCAAGTAGTGACCAGTATGAAAGTGTACTTCAAGCCCGTCTTGCTGGAGATGATGCTCCAGATTTATATACTCTTCACAGTAATAATATTGCTACTTATTACAAGGCTGGTAACCTAGAAGATCTTTCAAACCAAGAATTATCAAAAAAAGTTTATGATAATATCAAAGATACAGTGACTGTTGATGGGAAAATGCTTGCAGTTCCAATTGAAAGTCAGGCTTGGGCGGCACTTTATAATAAAGATATTTTCCAAGAATGCGGACTTGAAGTTCCTTACACCTTGAGTGAACTTAAAAATGTTTGTTCTGTACTTGAAGCAAATGGATACACCCCATTTATGTTGGCTTTTCAGGAACAATGGGTTCCTCAGCTTATGACTGCTCTTCTTCTTGGTGGAAAAGTAACTACAGAA
>JBAYZQ010000090.1:0-8987 GCA_041672385.1 Sphaerochaetaceae bacterium
TCTTTAAAGTGAGCAATTGGATCATCGTATAAATCTTTATAATCTTCTGCATATCCAAGCTTTTTAATGTTTCTTTGTTTTACCTTCCATCTTTTCGAAAAGACTCTCTAACAATCATCAAATGCTTTCCAGTTTTCTTTTCAGGAATAATACTTACATACATAACGAAACACCTCACTTTTATAAATATAATACAAGTAAGAGTATATACTAAATAGTAAACAAGGTCAACGGTTACGACGCCTACAGTTAGATGTAATTGAAAAAGTTAAAAAAATACACTAATTCTTTATGAACTAATGAATAAGTGTTTAATTTATTGGTTGAGTGCTGTCAAACTCCGGAATAATAATTAACAACTATTGTTATAAATAAAACTTGACGAATTGGAAATTTGGTATATAATAACATTATGCATTATTAAATAACAACGGAGGTTAATTATGCGAAAAAAATTATTAGTTGTGTTATTGGTTCTTGTCGCAGTTATGATGTTTGCTTTTGCAAATGGTCAAGAAGAAAACAACAAAGAGGAATTATCGGTATGGACAGGTTATCCAGAAATGGAACCTTTCTATCAACATGTATCTGAACAGTTCAAAGAAACCCATCCAAATGTTGAGATTACACTTGTATCACACCCTTTGCGTGAATTTGAGCAGAAACTTTCTGCAACTATTCCTGCAGATACTGTTGGTGATATTATTGAAGTTTCGACCTATGCAGTTAAAAAATTTGTTGATGCAGGTATGATTCCTGAAAATCCAAAAGACGTTGTGGACTTTATGACTGCACCTGGTCGGTTTTCAGACTTTGTGCTTTCCAATGAACATTATGGAGATAAGTATTTTGGATTACCACAGTTTTTAGGAAGAACAGCATTGTTCTATAATAAGGACATGTTCAAAGCAGCAGGTATTGAAAATCCACCAACTACATTTGATGAAATGTATGAAGATGCAAAGAAACTTGCAAAGTATGATGATAATAACAAACTTACTTTAAGTGGTCATAGTCTTCGTCTTTCTGGATCTGGTTCAGGACTTGGTGAGAAATTTTGGTTTGTACTTTTCCCAATGGGAGGTTCAATCCTTGAAGAAGGAGCCACCGAAGGAACATACCATGCTGGTTATAATAATGATGCTGGGTTTAACGCTGTAAGATATTATCTTGATGCAGTACATAAAGATAATTGGGATAGTCCTGAAATTAAACATGATGCAGAAGCTTTTGAACTTGGATTAACAGCAATGTTCTTTAGAGAATCATGGGTTATTGGTGATGCTGCACAAAAGGTACCAGACTTGAATTATGGAACTGCTTTTGTTCCTAGCGCAGCAAGATGGGGAAGAATTACAAATATTGAAAACCTTTATGTAACACGTGCAAGTAAGAATCCTGAGCTTGCTTGGGAATTTGCCAAACTTTGTTTGTCACCTGAAAATCAGACATGGATGCTTGATAATATAGGTTGGCTTCCATCAAGGACAGATGTTGATTTCTCTGCAAGTATTGCAAAGACACCACAGCTTGCAGCTTTTATTGACTCACCTGAGGGATATGATGAATTTGGTTATATTCCAATTTCTTGTTTTGATGAACTTCTTACAAAGTTTTCAGAAAGGCTTTCATCAGCTTATCTCAATGCTAAACTTGACACTGATGATGCAGCTTTACGAAAGTGGCTTGCAGATGCAGCAAAAGAAACAAATGAGATTCTTAGGAAAGCAGAAGTGTTCGGCGAATAGAGTAAAATTTCTAGTAAAGGAGAATTCTCCTTTACTAGGGCTTTTTTTTTGGAGGTAATATGAGAAATAAAAATAGCCTTGGAAGTAGTAATTGGCTAGAAAATTTTTTTCTTACAAGAGGTGTTAGCAGAAATAAGTTGAAACAATATATATTTGTATATGTTTCTATTCTCCCAATTTTCTGTATTTATCTGGTTTTAAGGATTTTTCCTATAGTCAGTAATTTTGTGTATAGCTTTTTTAGAGCTGAAATTGGTAATCCTACTGCACATTTTGTAGGATTTCAGAATTTTATTGATCTTTTTAGGGATCAACTTTTTCTTTTGTCTCTGAAAAATACAACAATATTTGCACTGTTTGTCACATTTTTCAGTGTGATAATTTCTCTTGGTGTTGCATTGTTGTTATCTAGAAAAACTAAATATGGACCTTTTATGGAAACCATATATTTTCTTCCCGTAATTACACCAATGGTTCCTGTGGCTGTCGTTTGGAAGTGGATTTATGATCCTACTTACGGTCTTTTGAACTATATATTATCATTTTTTAATATTGATTCTGTAGCTTGGTTGGTTTATCCAAAGACGGCCCTTATAGCTATTATTATCATGAGTATATGGAAAGTGGTTGGATATAACATGATTATTCTTCTTGTAGGTATTCGTGATATACCCGAAATTTATTTAGAAGCGGCTCAGATTGATGGAGCTACTAGAACTCAAGTTCTTCATAGGATAATTATGCCACTTCTCAGACCTATAATGTTATTTGTGTTTGTTATTAGTACTATTAATTCTTACAATGTTTTTACTCAGGTTTTTATTATGACTACTGGGTCTCAGGGTGCTCCTGCGGGTGCTGTAAGAACTCTTGTATATGATATTTATGAGAATGGATTTAGATATTTTAAGACAGGTTATGCAGCAAGTGAAGCAATAATTCTGTTTTTAATTATCCTAGCATTGACTGTGTTACAATTCAGAGTCAGCAAGGAAGAGGATTAGGAGGTATTATAATGAATAAAGATAAAATGACCGTTGGAAGAATTATCTCTGTAGCACTTTTGTTTTTGGGTGCGTTAATCATGATTCTTCCGTTTTTGTGGATGCTTTCTACATCACTTAAACCGACTAGCCAAATATTGAATTGGCCTCCAAAACTCATACCAGAAACTTTTACATTACAGCATTATTTTACTGTTTTTCAAACGGTTCCTTTTGGACGTTTTTATATAAATAGTATTTGTATGGCTACTTTGTCTACTTTAGCAATTTTGCTTACCTCCGTTTTGGCAGGGTATGTATTTGCAAAGTTTAATTTTCCTGGTAAAAATTTCCTTTTTATGGCGATCCTTGCAACAGCAATGGTACCGTTTGAAACTTATATGATTCCACTTTATCTTTCTATGGTTAAATTTCATTGGGTAAATACATTTATGGGTCTTGTTGCTCCTTATTTGGTTATGAGCTATGGTATTTTTTTCATGAGACAGAACATAAAAGCTACTATTCCAAATGAACTGATGGATGCTGCAAGAATTGATGGACTTGGTGAATTTGGGATTTTTTATAAAGTAGTTTTGCCTTTGATGACAGGTTCTGCTGGAGCTCTTGCAATATTTGCATTTATGCAAACCTGGGCAGCTTTTATCTGGCCACTTATTATTACAAGTAGTAAAGAACTTTGGACTACTGAACTTGGACTCGGAATGTTTCAATTTAGATTTTCTGTGGATATGGGACCAATAAATGCTGGTTCTATTATTTCAATTTTCCCAGTACTGTTAGTGTTCTTATTTTTTAGAAGGAACATTATGAGTAGTATGACCTTATCAGGTATGAAGGACTAATTTACGCAATTATGGACAATGAAATTAATATAATTAAAGAATCCAACAAAATTCTTTTGTTGGAATGTATTAGGTGCATTACAGGTACTGTAATTAAAACAGCGCTCAAACGTAATGAAGAAGATGAAATTAGATGGATTGATATGAAGTTTGATCCTGTAACAGGAAAAAACATCTACGATAAAAATAAATGGTATTCGAAAAACCAAGTGTATTCTTGGATACAAGGACGATCTCTTGAGACTATCTGTGAATTTCTTGATTTTATGACAGATGAAGAATTAGAACTTTGCAATAGAAAAGAACTTGTGGAAGTTGGAGATAGTATTTATGAACATTTAAAACCTTTGGTTGAAAACTGGGAATATGGAAAATCCTCCCGTTCAATTCCTTTTGTATTTGACAGAGGCCTTAAAGAAACTTCGGAAAAAAAAGCTTTATATCCAAGCATTTCAGATATGTTTGTTTACAAAGGACTTTTGATTTATGCTTTTAAAAGAAAGAAAGTAGCTGATGTTTCTTCTCTTATTCATAATCTCCGTTATATTAGTCGGGTAGCGGTGGAAGGTAATTTGATTAATGACCAGATAGACTATGAAACTGGTCTTATGGAGATTGTACCTGGAACGAATATTGGACTGGAAGGTAATATGCTTGCCATTGGTTCTTCTTCGTTACTTTATAAGGTTACTAAGGACAAAAAAGATCTTGATTTAGGGTTTGATGCATTGTTGGATACCCTAAAAAAACATACTAGTGTAAATGCAAATGGAAAAACTTTTGTTATTGATTATATTGATTTGGATGGAAAACCGGTAAAGAGAGATGATGGAAGTTTTGAAAATAATCCAGGGCATACACTGGAAATATGTGGCATGGGACTTCAGTTTCTCCGAGAAAATGCTGCAGAATTAATCTGTAAAAAAGAATATGATTATGTTAAGAAAGAATTAATAGAAATTGGTTTTTTACATTTTAAAAATGGACTTACACCTATGGGAACTGTATATCTTGGATTAGATATAAATTTGGGTAAACCAATAAAGGCTATTAGCCCATGGTGGTCGAGTTTTGAAAGTATGAGAACTCTAAGTGAAATTTATTTCTTTAATCGAAGTGATGATGTTCTTGATATGTTATTTAAATTGAAGAAAGACTTAAATGAAGTTTATCTTGAACGATCGATTACTGGAATTCCTATACAAACAGTAGATGATTTTGGGAAAATTGTTTCAACAATCCCTGCAACTGCAGATTTGGATCCAGGATATCATACCGCAATTCCTTTATTTGATGTATATCGTCTGTTTTCAAATTTTTTTGCTGGATTTTCCAAAGTCGACATTGACCTTGAAGAAGGTGTAAGACTTCAAGGTCATGCCTCTAGGCTTGGTCTGGCTGATGGAATTTTAGATCCTCTTAGTGTTCATGCAATTATAATGAATTCGGGATTTAAAAGAACTGTAGTAATTGTTTGTGATTTGATTGAATTGAATCAAGAAATGGTCGATAGTTTGGTTTGTCAAATAAATAAAGAATTTGGTATTAACAATGACTGTATTATGATATCAACTATTCATACCCATACTGGACCAGCTGCAATAAGACTTGGGAATCTAAAGCCAACAAAAGTATTTAAGACAAATTTAATGAAAGCTGTTCTTAAAGCTGTTGAAAAGGCCGAAAAAGATTTTGAGGAAGTCAAAGTTGGTGTATATCGCAATCAAGTTGAAGGTATCGGAGTTAATAGAAGATTTTTAGAAGGTGGAAAAGTTGTTATGAAGCCTAACTTTAAAGGATCTATTGATCGAGATTTGGTTACAGTTGCATTTTATGACAAGGAAGATACTCTTAAAGGGCTTTTACTTCAGGTTTCATTACACCCGACTACGCTTGGAGTGAATATTCATAAGTATTCTGCTGACTATCTTGGTGGGTTATATAGGGAAATATCCAATCGACATAACGTGAATGTTGTTGTTATGCAAGGTGCTTGTGGAGATGTAAGACCTTGTATTCTAGATGAAAGTGGCACTGGATTTGTAGATGGAACTTATGAAGACTGTATAAGAATTGGTAATGAGATAGCTGAAAAGGTTGATGAAGCTCTTGAAAATATACAAAAGAAAGGGTTGGTTTCCATTAAGGAAGTTCATTCACAAAAAGGAAAGTATAGGCTGAAAGTAAAAGTTGAGAGCTATAGTAAAGTTCTTCAAACCTTAAAACTTTCTCAAGACATGCTTATAAATATTGATGAATTAACTAAAAATTTAGATCCATTTTCAAAAGCACATGACGGTACAGCCCTGTTATTGAAGGATGATATTTATTGGTGCCAAGAGATGCTTGAAAATTATGATAAAGGGAAAGTCCTTGACTATGTAGAAGCTGATTTTGCCGTTCTTGGTTTGGATGAATTTATTAGTGTGGCTTTTCTTCCTGGAGAAGCTTTTGCCAGCATTGGTGAAAGAATTAAAACAAGTTTGAATAGTTCTGAGGTTATGATTTGTGGATATTATTCTGGTTCGGTTGGTTATATTCCCAATAAAGAAGCTTTTAAAGAAGGTGGTTATGAAGTTAATCAGGCCTTCAGATCTTATGGATATGCAGGTCCCTTTGAAGAAAATGTTGAAGACAAAGTAGTTAATGAAATAATTAAATTGAATAAATAAAAGAGAGAAAATAAATTGAATAAATTAGCATTGTTTGGTGGCAGTAAGTTTGTGACAGATAAGCATGAGGCGATGTTTCATTGGCCAATTGTGACAGAAGAAGATGATGCTGCAGTTTTAGATGTACTTCATAAGGGTCTTATGAGTGGTACTGAAATAACAAAAAAGTTTGAGGACAAGATGGCAACTTGGCTTGGTGTAAAATATGCTTTGGGATATTGCAATGGGACCTCTGGTATATTGGGTGCACTTTGGGCTTGTGGAGTCGGTGCCGGAGATGAAGTTATCTGTCCAAGTATGACTTATTGGGCAAGTGCTAGTCCTGTTCAGACTTTAGGTGCAGTTGTTAATTTTGCTGATATTGAAAAGGATACTTTATGTATTGATCCTGATGATATAGAGCATAGAATTGGAAATCGTACTAAGGTAATAATTGTGGTTCATTATGCTGGCCAGCCTTGTAACATGGATAAGATTAATGCTATTGCAAAAAAACATAATATTTTCGTTCTTGAAGATGCTTCCCATGCACAGGGGTCTCTTTATCATGGAAAGAAATGCGGAACTCTTGGTGATGTTTCTGTAATGAGCCTTATGACAGCAAAAAGTTTTGCTATTGGCGAAGCAGGAATGTTGTTTACTGATAATAAACAGATTTTTGAAAAAGCTATGTCTTATGGATTTTATGAAAGAACCGGAGCTGTTTCAGAATTTTTTAAGTCTGATAATCAGATTTCGGACCCTGAACTTTTGAAATATGCCGGAGTTCCACTTGGTGGATTCAAACATAGAATGCATCAGATGAGTAGTGCCGTTGGTCTTATACAACTTAAATATTTTGATGAAAGAAGTGCTGAAAATGACAAGGCAATGAAATATTTTTGGAGTCAACTTGAAGACATTCCTCAGATAAAACCTCATATGACAACAGAAGAAGGTTGTACTATGGGAGGATGGTACTATCCTCTTGGATATTTTGATAGCAAATCTTATCAAGAAGGTGCTCTAAAAAAAATCTGCAAAGCATTGACTGCTGAAGGCGTTCCAAGTTGTAGTCCTGCAAAGAATAAAGCTCTTCATTTGCACCCAGCTTTTAATGAGCTTGATTTGTTCAGAGTAGGTAAACCTACTGCTATATGTTGGGCTGAAAGAGATGTAAGACAAGGCAAAGGAGCATGTCCAAATTCAGAGGATGTACAAAATTATGTATTTTCTGTCCCTTGGTTTAAGCATTGTGAAGCTCAAGTTATTGATGAATATGTAGGTGCTTTTCATAAAGTTTTTGCACAGCTTGATGATATACTAAAATAATCAAGAAAGTAAATTATATTAAAACATAGTTTTTGTGTTAATCAGATGTAGAGATTAAGAAGAAATGAAAAGGTAGCAGTTATCATTATAGTGGTAGACTTGCTACCTCTTATTGAAAATAAGGGTGAATCCTCAGTTTTTTTAATTTTTAATTTTTAAGTTTGTTGTATACTGATTAGAAAAACTATAAAAAGATTGCTGAAGAACTTATTGATATTCATAAAATATATGGACTTGGTGGGAATTGGCATATTACTTTTAAAAATTCTACCGAGGCAAGATTTAAAGAAGGAATCTGGACTAAAATTGTAACGTGCAAGTCGTACTTAAAAACGAGAATGCTCCAGGTTATATATGGATTTAAAAAGGGCTTGTTATAGTATTTTATGAGGTAATAGATGAAGAACGAAAATGTTGTTTTTAAAAAAGCAATAATTCTTATGATTATTTGTGGATTTACTAGTTCTATGGTTTCTATTTGTGCAAAAGGTGGGGGAGAAATTTCTCCTATTCAAAAATTGTTTTTTCAGAATATAACGGTTGTTGCTTTTGGCCTTCCTTTTATGATCAAAAATGGTTTTTGTTTTCAAAATAAAAACAAAGTTCTAATCCCTCTTTTATTAAGATGTGTTTTTGGAGTATTGGCTGCAACAATTAGTTTTTATTGTCTTCAAAGAATGCTGGTAGCAGATGTTAACATGCTCTTGGAGATTAGTCCCATATTTACTGCAATTTTCGGTTTTTTTATGCTTAAAGAAAGATTTCCTAAATCAAACTGGATATTCTATTCATTTGCTTTGTTTGGATGTCTTTTAATAATAAAACCAGGTACTAATAATGTGTTATTAGTTCCTGCATTGCTTTGTATTTTATGTGCAATTATTTCTTCTGTGGATTTAAATCTTTTGAGAATATTAGGTAAAAAAGGAATGGTTGGTCTTCCTGTTATCTTTTATTTTGGTCTCTTTTCTATATTAGTTAGTTTTCCTTGGGTTATATTCAATTTTGTTCCCATGGGAAAATTACAGTTTCTTTCAATTGTTGGTATTGGGGTATTCACTTTATTAACTCAAATTTTTCTTTCTTATGCTTATACAATGGCTCCAAGCGGTAGGATATCAATATATTCATATGTTGGGATTTTGTTTTGTGGTATCAATGGATATATTTTTTTTAAAGAAATTCCCGATAAAATAAGTTTAGTTGGGTATGCTTTAATAATTTTTACCGCTGCAGGTTTATATATAAGAGATAACAAATAAAATGGAATTTTTATTTAAATTTTGGCTCAATCACAAAAGTTGTGTGTTTTTAGATATTTTATGGGAGGATGGATTTCTTACATAGTTTTTTCTGCTTGCATCAAAGAGTTTTAAAAAGAAATAATCATCATCAGGATAGCCGTAT